>CALRPR020000001.1:0-119520 GCA_943370125.1 Allobosea thiooxidans
CCTTTTCCTCGGCAGTATAGCGCCGACGGCGCTGAATGCCGGTGATGATTTCAACACGCTCAACAGGCTTCGACATAGGCGTATGCCTAGGCTTACACCTAGGCCCTCACGGTTGCGCCAGGTGTCCGGTCGAATTGGGGGCTGGTCCACTGCGGTCGGATGAACATGCACAGGAATGCGGTCACCTGGGCGCGGCGGTGGAGAATTTCCATCGCCCCGTACGCTTTGTATATTTGCGTATCTGCTGACCAAAGGCTCTGTTAGCTCACCAGAAATCACTCGTCCATCAACGGTTTGGACGCGAACGGTAACCTCATAAGGGTATCCCTTCCGCCCTCGGATACCAGATTGCCAAGAACCGGGGGGCTTTACCTCAAGTATTTCGGCTTCCGCCTGTGGCCATTTCAGGGAAATCCAGGCGTCACGCAAAGCGCGATCAACATTCAGCATGAACAAAAAGAAAGCTAGCACCAGCAGACTGCCCCATAAATTGGGTCGTTTATGCGGTCTATTGGCGGACAGCCAAAACATTCAGGGCACCCAAATACCGGCCGTCACACATTGCGCCTGAGCCCACGCGCCAGCACATCCAGCACGGCCATCCGGCAGGCGACACCCATTTCCACCTGTTCGCCGATCACGCTGCGCGTCGGGTGATCGGCGACGGCGCTATCAATTTCCACGCCGCGATTCATCGGGCCCGGATGCATCACAATCGAATCTGGTTTGGCGTAGGCCAGCTTTTCGGCATCCAACCCATAGAAGCGAAAGAACTCCCGCGCGGAGGGCACCATGCCGCCCGACATGCGTTCGCGTTGCAGCCGCAGCATCATGACAACATCGGCGCCGGCCAGCCCGGCCTTCATGTCGTGAAACACCTCAACGCCCAAGCGCGCGGCTTCCGCTGGGATCAGTGTGGGCGGCCCCACCACGCGCACGCGGCTGCCCATGGTGGTCAGCAGATGCATGTTGGAACGCGCGACGCGCGAATGGGCGATATCGCCGCAAATCGCGACAATCAAACCTTCCAGCCGGCCCTTGTGGCGGCGGATGGTCAGCGCATCCAGCAGCGCCTGGGTCGGGTGTTCATGCGTGCCATCGCCCGCATTGATCACCGCCGCATCAACCTTTTGGCTCAGCAGCGAAGGCGCGCCGGACTGCCCATGGCGCACCACCAGCAAATCGCAATGCATCGCATTCAGCGTGCTGGCCGTATCCAGCAGGGTTTCGCCCTTATTCACGCTGGATGTACTGACCGACATATTGATGACATCTGCGCCCAGCCGCTTGCCCGCGAGCTCAAAACTCGTGCGCGTGCGCGTGCTGTCTTCAAAAAACAGGTTAATCAGCGTGCGGCCCTTAAGCAGGTCACGCTGGGTTTTGCCACTGCGATTGAGCAGCGCGTAGGATTCCGCCAGATCGAGCAAATCCGCGATATGCGGCGGCTCAAGACCCTCAATGGCGAGGAGGTGTTTGCGGGGATAGGTCACGCGCCCTTTCTAGCCGCCGAGTGGCGGGAAAGACCAGACCCGTTCATGGCAGCTTGAGCGCGCCGCGCAGCGCCGCGGCTTTTTCATCAAGTGAAGCGCGGCCAGGGCTGCGCTGCACTTCCCGCACCGCGCCATCCGAAAGCCGCAGCACCAAGCTCCATTCCTTTGATGTGGCGGAGAAATCCGACTCTCCGCTTGTCGTGGTGCCGGCTGGGGCAGCAATAGCTTCCACAGCAACCACGGTAATGGCGCCGGGGGGCAGGGTCTCAAACGCATCGAAAAACCGCCACCAGGTGGTGACGCTGCGGGTGAAGACCGCACTGCCATCGGCGCGAATCGCAAGCGCATGGGGTGCCGGGATGAAGGACAGCCACAGGAACATCCCTAGCCCCAGGATCGGGAAGCCCAGCCCCAAAAGCCGGGGCGTGATGGCCGGCCATTCGGCCAGGAATTGCGGCAGCAGCGCAAAGCCCAGCATGGCGAAGCCAAGCCCCGCCAGCGCGCCAATGGCGTAGCGGATGCGCCCATCCAGCGCGATTTCCACCAGAATCTGATCCATGCGCCTCATCCTTTGGTTGCGTCCAAAGCCGCCTGGAGCATCCAGGCCGCTGCCGCCTTGTCCACCGCCGCCGCCCTTTTGCCCCGGCTGAGATCGGCTTCCCCCACCATCATGCGGTTCACCGCCGCCGAGGAAAGCCGTTCATCCCAAAGCGCCGCCGGCAAACCGCTGGCGTCAGACAGGGACCGCGCCCAATCCCGCGCTGCCTGCGCCGCCGGGCCGAAGGACCCATCCAGGCCAAGCGGCAGGCCCACAACCAAGCCCCCCACGCCTTCCTTGGCCGCAATCGCCTGGATCTCGGCGGCTATGGCGGCAAGCTTCCCGCGCTTGAAGCTGCCATAGGGGCTGGCCAACATCAGCGAGACATCACTCAGCGCCACGCCCACGGTCTTCTCCCCGGGATCAAGGCCGATCAGCCGGGAATGCCGGGGCAATACTGCGCGTAAATCTGTCAGGTTGAAGATAGGCATCTGGGGCCTTATGGTCCGGCGCTCTTTTTCCGGGAAGTACTGATTTATGTCCCTCGACACCGCCACCGTCAGGCGCGTTGCGGCTTTGGCCCGCTTGCGCCTTGAAGAACAGGATGTCGCCCGCGTGCAGGGCGAACTCAACGGCATTTTGGGCTGGATTGAACAGCTCCAGGCCGTGAATACCGATGGGGTGGAGCCCATGGCGGGCGGCACCCCCGGCGGCGTGGCCGCCATGCCGATGCGTGACGACGTGGTGACCGATGGCGGCCAGGCCGAAGCCGTGCTGGCCAATGCGCCTGACCGAGAGGGCGAATATTTCGGCGTACCGAAGGTGGTGGAATAATGCATCCGACCGATTTTACCCTCGCCGGTGCGCTTGCCGCGCTGAATGAGGGCGCGATCAGCGCCGAGGAATTGACGCGCGCCCATGTGGCCGCGGTTGAAGCGCTGAACCCGAAGCTGAATGCCTTCATCACCACGACAAGCGAAAAGGCGCTGGATGCGGCGCGCGCATCAGATGCGCGTCGTAAGCGGGGTGACGCCGGGCCGCTTGAGGGCATTCCTCTTGCCATCAAGGATTTGTTCTGCACGGAAGCTGTGCGCACCACGGCGGGTTCGAAAATCCTCGGCAATTTCATCCCGCCTTATGAAAGCACCGTGACGGCGCAGTTGAAGCGTGATGGGGCAGTGTTTCTGGGCAAGGCCAATCTGGATGAATTCGCGATGGGGTCATCGAATTTGACCTCGGCCTATGGTGGCGTTTTGAACCCTTGGCAGCGCAAGGATGATCCAAGCGCGCGGCTGGTGCCGGGTGGGTCTTCTGGTGGTTCCGCCGCTGCTGTTGCGGCACGGATGGCGCTGGGGGCGACGGGCACGGATACCGGCGGTTCCATCCGTCAGCCGGCGGCGTTTTGCGGCATTACTGGCATCAAGCCGACTTATGGGCGCTGTTCGCGCTTTGGCATTGTGGCTTTTGCTTCTTCGCTGGATCAGGCAGGCCCCTTTGCCCGCACGGTGGAAGATTGCGCCATTTTGTTGCGGTCCATGGCCGGCCATGACATGAAGGATTCCACCAGCGCCAATCAACCCGTGCCGGATTTTGCTGCCGCTTGCGCGCGCAGCGTGAAGGGAATGCGCCTTGGCGTGCCGCGCGACTATCGGCTGGATGGCATGCCGGCGGAGATTGAAAAGCTCTGGCGCCAGGGCCTGGATTGGCTGCGCGATGCGGGGGCGGAGATTGTGGATATATCTCTGCCACACACGAAATATGCGCTGCCCACTTATTACATCGTGGCCCCTGCCGAGGCGTCTTCCAACCTGGCGCGCTATGATGGCGTGCGCTTTGGCTTGCGCGTGGCCGAGAAGGATAGCGACCTGCGCGATCTATATGAACGCACGCGGGCCGAAGGGTTTGGCGCGGAAGTGCGCCGGCGCATCATGATCGGCACCTATGTGTTGAGTGCCGGCTATTACGATGCCTATTACCTGAAGGCGCAGAAAATCCGTGCCCTGATCGCGAGCGATTTTGACGCGGCCTGGGGCAAGGTGGATGCGATTGTGACCCCCGCCACACCATCGGCGGCCTTCGCGGAAGGCGAGAATGCGGATGACCCGGTGAAGATGTATTTGAACGATGTCTTCACCGTGACCGCCAATCTGGCCGGCTTGCCGGGTCTGGCGCTGCCGACAGGGCTTGATCATCAGGGCCTGCCTTTGGGCTTGCAGGTGATTGGCCGCGCCTTTGATGAGGAAACGGTTTTCGCCGTGGGGGCAGCGCTGGAACGCGCGGCTGATTTCAAGGCAGTGCCAGCAATGAGGGCCGGGGCATGACCTATATCGTCGAGGGGGAATCAGGCCCCTGGGAAGTGGTGATCGGGCTTGAGGTTCATGCCCAGGTCACGTCGAACGCCAAGCTGTTTTCCGGCGCGGCGACGGCATTTGGTGCGGAACCCAATGCGCAGGTTTCCTTCATTGATGCGGGCTTCCCCGGTATGTTGCCGGTGATCAACCATGAATGCGTGGCGCAAGCCGTGCGCACTGGGCTTGGCTTGAATGCCAAGGTCAATCTCTGGTCGCGCTTTGATCGCAAGAATTATTTCTATGCCGATCTGCCGCAGGGCTATCAGATCAGCCAATACGCGCATCCCATTATCGGGGAAGGCGCGATTGATATTGAATTGGCCGATGGCAGCACGAAAACCATCGGCATCACGCGGCTGCATCTGGAACAGGATGCCGGCAAATCCCAGCACGACCAGCACGCGACAAAATCCTTCATTGACCTGAACCGTTCCGGTGTGGCGCTGATGGAAATTGTCTCGGAACCCGATATGCGGAGCCCCGAAGAAGCCGGCGCTTACCTGACGAAGCTGCGCCAGATCATGCGCTATCTGGGCACTTGCGATGGCAATATGGATGAAGGCTCGATGCGGGCCGATGTGAATGTTTCTGTTCGTAAGGCCGGAGAGGGTTTCCGCACGCGCTGCGAAGTGAAGAATGTGAATTCCATTCGCTTTGTCATGCAGGCGGTGGAAACCGAAGCGCGCCGGCAGGTTGAGGTGTGGGAATCCGGCGGCACGGTTGATCAGGAAACGCGGCTTTTCGATACGGGGCGCGGCATAACGCGTTCCATGCGATCAAAAGAAGATGCGCATGATTATCGCTATTTCCCGGACCCGGATTTGCCCCCGCTGGTGATTGATGCGGCCTGGGTGGAAGGCCTGAAGGCCGCTTTGCCGGAACTGCCCGATCAGCGCCGCGCGCGGTATGTGCGCCATTACGGCATCACGCCCTATGACGCGCATGTGCTGACGCTGGAGCGCGAAACCGCTGCCTATTACGAGGCCGTCGCCAAGGGGCGGGATGCGAAGCAGGCGGCGAATTGGGTGATGGGGGATCTTTTCGCCGCCATCAACCGCACCAAAAGCTCCATCGCGGAACCGCCCGTGAGTGCTGCTGATCTTGGCGCGCTGCTTGATCTGATGGCTGACAACACGCTTTCCGGCAAATTGGCCAAGGAAGTGTTTGAAGCCATGGTGGAAACGGGCCGCGCGCCTGGCGCCATTGTGGAGGAACGCGGCCTGAAGCAGGTGACAGATAGCGGCGCGATTGAAGCGGTGATTGACCAGGTGCTGGCCGCCAATGCCGATAAGGTTGCGGAATATCGTTCCGGCAAGGACAAGCTGTTTGGCTTCTTTGTCGGCCAGACCATGAAGGCCATGCAGGGCAAGGGTAATCCGGCGCTGGTCAATGATGTGCTGAAGCAGAAGCTATCCTAGCGGATGGCGCGTGGGGGGATTAGATTCCCCGCGCGGCGCTGCGCAATTCCTCAGCGAAATCGGCGCGTTTTTGGTGGATGGAGGCAATCACGCGCCCCATCGGCACGCCAAGCGATACCAGCGCCGCTTCGGATAATTGCAGGCTTGCTTCAATCGTCTCCGGCACGGTCTCACTCACACCCTGCGCATAAAGATGGCGCGCATGCGCGGCATCCCGCGCGCGGGAGATGATGGGTAAATCCGGCCGCTCTGCGCGAATGGCGCTGACGATCAGATCTATCTGCGGCGCAAGATTGATGGTGATGATGACGCTTTGCGCCGAAGCCAGTCCACAGGCTTGCAAAAAGGCCGGGCGCGCGGCATCGCCGAAGAACACGTCCTCACCGGCGCGGCGGGCGCGGGCGACGGTGGCGGGGTCATGATCCACCGCGATCTGCCGCAGGTCATGTTGGCGGAGCAGCGCGGCCACGGTTTTGCCAACGCGCCCATAGCCGATGATGATGGCATGGCCCTGCGGTGCTTCGGGCAGAGCTTCCAGCGCGGGGTCTTTGGGCCGCGCTTCTTCCAGCAGCGGTGCAACGCGCCGCGCCAACGCAGACAGTAGCGGCAGCAAAGCCATGGTCAGGCTGATCGCCGCCAGGATAAAGCCGGCAAGGCCTGGTTCAATCAGCGCAAGCCCAGTCGCGAGCCCAATGCCCACAAAGGCAAACTCACCACCAGGGCCAAGCAGCAACGCGGTTTCCAAAGCCGCCGCGCGGGTCAGCGCAAAGTATCGTGCCAGGGCGTAAACAATGCCGGCCTTCAGCAGCACCAACCCGAAAGCCAAGCCAAACAGCAGCACCGGTTCCTTCGCCACTACGCGGAAATCAATGCTCATGCCGACACTGAAGAAAAAGATGCCAAGCAGCAGGCCCTTGAAGGGCTCAATGGTGGCCTGCACTGCGCGGCGATATTCGGTTTCGGCCAGCAAAAGCCCAGCGACAAAGGCGCCAATCGCCATGGAAAGCCCGGCCATCGCGGCCATAATGCCGGTCGCGACAATCACAAACAGCACGGCGGCGATAAAAAGTTCCTCGGAACGCTGGCCACCCACCAGACGGAACAAGGGGCGCAGCACCACGCGCCCGACCAGCACAATCAGCGCGAGCACCAACAAAGCCTGCCCCAAGGCAGTGGCGATGCTGAACAATACGGAACCACCCCCCTTGGCGCCGAGGATGCCGATAAACAGCAAAATGGGCACCACGGCCACATCCTGCGCCAGCAGCACGGCAAAGCTGGCGCGCCCGCCGCTGGTGAGCAGCCTTTCCTGCTGCGCCAGCAATTCCAGCACGATGGCGGTGGAAGAAAGTGCCATGCAGGCGGCCAGTACCGCGGCAATCTGGGGCGTCAGGCCAAAGGCCAGCCCAATCAGGCTGATGGCGACAAAGCTGACCGCCAATTGCAGCCCCCCAAGGCCCAGCACCAGCCGGCGCATCGCCTTCAGGCGATCAAAGGAAAGCTCAAGCCCAATCAGGAACAGCAGGAAGACCACGCCAAGCTCGGCAATAGCGGTCACGCTTTTCGCGTCAATCACCGTGAACCAATAAAGCAACGGGTATTCATTGATGAAGGACCCAAGCGCGAGCGGCCCCAGCAGCGCCCCCGCGCCAAGATAGCCAAGCACAGGGCTCACTCCGACGCGGCGCAACAGCGGCACGATCACGCCCGCCGTGCCAAGCACGACCAGCGCATCGCTATAGGCCTGGATATTGAGCCCCTCAGCCAAAACCTACCCCTTCGCCCTTTCAGAGCTTCATATGGGGCCGCGATGGTGAATTTGAGGCAGCGTCAGACCTTTAATGTAGCGGAATAAAATGCGGGATCAAAGCCGATGATCAGCTTATCGCCATGCGTCAGCACCGGGCGCTTGATCATGCTGGGCTGCGCCAGCATCAGCGCCATGGCGCGGGCCTCATCCAGGCCTTGCTTCTGATCCTCAGGCAATTTGCGGAAGGTGGTGCCGGCGCGGTTCAACAGAGCCTCCCACCCGGCCTTGCGCACCCAGGCGTGCAGCGTGGCGGCGGTGATGCCGGCGGTTTTATAGTCATGGAAATCATGGGAAATGCCCTCGGCTTCCAGCCAGGCGCGCGCCTTTTTCATGGTGTCGCAATTCTTGATGCCATGGATGGTGATGGTCATGTCGCCTGCCCCTGTCCGATCGCCCCGCGATACCAGCCTTGCGCCCCACCGCCAATCGCGCCAGCTTCAGCCGATCCCAAGGAGCACCCCCCATGAGCAGCAGCAGCGATTACACCCCCCCGAAAGTCTGGACCTGGAACAAGGCCAATGGCGGGCGCTTTGCCAATATCAACCGCCCCATCGCCGGCCCGACGCATGACAAGGAATTGCCGGTGGGCCGCCACCCCTTGCAGCTTTATTCGCTGGGCACGCCCAATGGCCAGAAGGTGACGATCCTGCTGGAGGAGCTTTTGGCGCTGGGCCACTCAGGCGCTGAATATGACGCCTGGCTGATCCGTATTGGTGAGGGCCAGCAATTCGGCAGCGGCTTTGTGGATATCAACCCGAATTCCAAAATCCCCGCGCTTCTGGACCGGAGCGGCCCGAAGCCCATTCGCGTTTTCGAAAGCGCGGCGATCCTGATGCACCTCGCGGAAAAATTCGGCGCCTTCCTGCCAAAGGACCCCGCGGCGCGCGCCGAATGCCTTTCCTGGCTGTTCTGGCAAATGGGCAGCGCGCCTTACCTCGGCGGCGGTTTTGGGCATTTCTACGCCTATGCGCCGGTGAAGATCGAATACGCGATTGATCGCTTCGCCATGGAAACCAAGCGGCAATTGGATGTGCTGGAACGCCGCCTCGCCGAAAGCCCTTATCTGGGCGGTGATGACTATACCATCGCCGATATCGCCGTTTGGCCCTGGTATGGCGGCTTGGTGAAGGGCTTCCTGTATGGCGCTGCGGAATTCCTTGCCGTGCATGAATACAAGAATGTGCAGCGCTGGGCGGAAGCAATCTTCGCCCGCCCCGCCGTGAAGCGCGGACGCATGGTGAACCGCGTGACCGGGGAACCATCCGAGCAATTGCATGAACGCCATGACGCGAGCGATTTCGTAACAAAAACCCAAGACAAGCTTGCGCCCGGTGGCGCCGCTTGATCAGGCTTCAACACACATCACTTCCACAGGGGAAACACCATGCCTATCGCTCCTAATTTCGCGCACCGCCGCTTGGAAAAGGGTGAACTCGCCCTTGGCTTTGGCGTGCATCATTTGCGCACGCCGGCTGTCGGCATGATTGCCGCGGCTTCTGGCTTTGATTGGCTGTTCATTGATATGGAACATGGCGCGATGAGTGTGGATGACGCCACGCGCATGGCCATGGCCGCGCTGTCACAGGGCATCACGCCGATGGTTCGCTGCTGCAAGGATGCGCTGTTTGAAGGCACGCGCTGCCTGGATAATGGCGCCATGGGTGTGGTGGTGCCGCATATCGATAATGCCGATGAAGCCCGCGATGTGGTGCGCGCCTTTCGCTACCCGCCACTCGGTGAGCGTTCCTGGGGTGGCCCGCCGGCGCAATATGCCTTCCAAGTTTCTGATACCGCCGCTGCGCAGAAGGAATTGAATGAACAGATCATGGTGACAGTCATGATCGAAACGCCGGAAGCGGTCGCGAATGCCGATTCCATCGCCGCCGTGCCGGGCGTGGATAGCCTGATGATCGGCACATCGGATCTGACCGCTTCCATGGGTATTGCCGGGCAGATCGGCCATCCGGATGTGCGCGCGGCCTATGCCAAGGTGGCGGCGGCCTGCAAGGCGCATGGCAAAATCATGGGCATGGGCGGCGTTTATGATGAGAAGGTTGCGCCGGATTACATCGCCCTTGGCGCGCGCTTCCTGTTGAGCGGTTCAGACCACGCCTTCCTGATGGCGGGCGGCGGCGCGCGGGCGAAATTCCTGCGCGGCTTGCAGGGCTGAATATAACCGGAGTCGGTAACAGGCGGGATCTGCGCGGCGCTCAAGCCGTTGCCATGCAGGGCTGCCCCGCCCGCCCTGCATGGCAGCTGTATGCCTGGCAGGGCTAGACTTTCGCCCGGGCCTGTCTTGATCCCGGCCCGCCGCGACAACATCTCCCGCGCCGAGAGGTTCCCATCATGCGCCGCCGTTCCCTGCTTGCTCTACCCTTTGCCGCCCCGCTGGCCACCCCCGCCTTGGTCGCGGCGCAGGAACGCGCGATCAATCTTTATTCGTCGCGCCATTACGATACGGATCGCGCGCTTTATGAAGGCTTCACGGCGGAAACCGGCATTCGTACCCGCCTGATTGAAGGCGATGCGGATCAATTGATCGCGCGCATCCAATCAGAAGGGGCGAATAGCCCGGCCGATGTGCTGATCACGGTGGATGCGGCCAAGCTCGCCCGCGCGGTGGAGGTGGGCATTCTTGCCGAAACACGAAGCGAGATTCTGGAAGCGCGCATCCCCGCGCATCTCCGCGCTGCAGACGGGCAATGGTTTGGGCTTTCCAGCCGCGCGCGCGTGATCATGTATGACCGCCAACGGGGCGTGCCGGAAGGTGTCGCGCGGTATGAAGATTTGGCCCTGCCGGCGCAACGCGGGCAGGTGCTGATCCGGGCTGCGGCGCATCCCTACAACACCTCACTCATGGCGAGCATTCTGCTGGCCAATGGCGCAGAAGCGGCGGAAGCCTGGGCGCGTGGCGTGGTGGCCAATATGGCGCGCCCGCCACAGGGTGGCGATACGCCGCAATTCCAGGCGGTGGCCGCAGGCGTTGGGCGCTTGGCGGTGGCCAATACCTATTACCTCGCGCGCTTCGGCGCTTCATCCAACCCGCAGGAAAAGGCGCTGTTTGATCGGATTGGCGTGATCTTCCCCAATCAGGCGCCAGGCGATCGCGGGGCGCATGTAAATGTCTCGGGCGCTGGGGTGGTGCGGAGTTCCGCGAATAAGGCTGTGGCGTTGCGCTTCATTGAATACCTTTCAAGCCAGCGCGCGCAGGAATTATTCGCCAATGGCAATTTTGAATATCCGGTGGTGGCGGGGGTCGCGCCACATCCCGCGCTGACAGCACTTGGCAGTTTCCGCGCTGATCAATTGAACGCGCAACGCTACGGCGCGCTGGCGCCGGAGGCGCTGCGGATTATGCAAAGGGCGGGGTGGCGGTGAGGGGTGAGGCTTTTAAAAGCAGCGCGCTGAAATGGGGGGCGAGAGAACTCGCCCCCCAAACCCCCCACTCCTTTTTTTGACTTTTGGCGCTGGGCGTTTCGCAACGCGGCTTGACCGTGAATGCCGCTGCGGCATCGTCGGCGATGACCAGGGAGGTAAAGAGATAAGGATCCAGAATGAAGCTCGGTATCAGTCGAGCGTCCTGGCAACACGGAAGCCGTAGAAGAAGAATACGGACCCGGCGGCGTCTGTGACACGAGTAGCAGAGCGCAGGCCCAAGGTCTCAATAAAACAGGACCCACCACGCAGCACGCGCTCAGTTTCGTCAGCATGCATTAAGGGGCTGGCATCTGTCGCCTGGGCAGGATAAGGGCCATAGGCATCCTCCACCCATTCCCATACATTGCCATGCATCTCGTGAAGGCCCCAAGGGTTTGCCGGCAAGCTGCCCACCGGGACGGTGCGGCCTCGGTACACGTTGAGGCCTAGGTATTCGCCCCGCTTTACTCTCATATAGGTGTTGCCGCCGTCATAATTCGCCTGCTCGGTCGAAATCGTCTCGCCAAAGCTGAAGGGCGTTGTCGTTCCCGCGCGGCAGGCATATTCCCACTCGGCCTCGCTCGGCAGCCGATACGTGCCGGGGGGAAGCCCGAGACGCTGGTTCAGCCATCTGCAATAGGCTTGGGCGTCATCCCAAGAGACATTGATCACCGGCCGGTCGTCGCGCCCCCAGCCCGCATCTTCAGGAGGCTTGCCGGAAGGTGGCACGAAGCCTGCTGCCATCGCCGCATCCCACATCGCGAAGGTCACCGCCGTCCGGCCCAGGGCAAAGGGGCGCGGGACAGTGACATGGCGTTGCGGGCGTTCGTTGGTGGCACTGCCCTCCTCGCCCTCCGGCGCGCCCATGAGGAATTCCCCGGCGGGCAACGTGATCATGTCGGGCCATGCCTCCGCCGGGAGGCTAGGGATGGGCTCGCGCCAACGGGCCAGCGGTTCCAACGGCGGGCGGAAAGACTTCGAACCGTCGGCGGGCATGATGGCAGGCGTTTGTGGTGGCGGGTCCCCTTCTTGCCGTAAACGATTCACCTTCAGCACATTCTCAAGCGCAATGCGCAAATCATCGGGGGCGCCGGCTGCTAGCTGGCCCGCCTCGTCTACAGTCCGCGCTAGGAAGGTACCAGTACGCTGAACAAGCTCCGACTTCGTGGCAAAGTCCGAAGAAACCGCATTTAAAAAAAAGTCCCCCAAAAAGATTGTGGTCACTAAAAGCAGGCCCAACGCATTCCCGTGGCCTCGATAGCCTGCTTTCTCACCTAGCACACCGCCGCGTGCGGCGGTTTCTATTGGTAGAGTAGCGCGCGCTGCATCCTCCTGTGAGAGAACCCCTTCCTGGCCTGCGATCTCAAGGAATTCACGCGCGGCCGGCAGCGTGCGCCGTATCGGTTCAAAAAGTTCGGGGCGGGTCAGAAAATCGCGTCGAGCATCATCGGCAGCGACCACACTTGGGAAGCTACGCAGCCAGGGCGAGGCTGATGAGATAAAGTCAACAAGCGCCCGTCTGATATCGTGATCAAGTGGCGCATCGGATGCATTCTTGTCAGCACCCATCGCGTCATCCTGGCTGACATAGGACCCGAGCGAGACAGTATGATCATAAAGATCGACCAGCGCGTCGGGCAATTCTATCGTCGGGCGATTCGCAGCCTCGAGTGCGCGCCTAGCTATTTGCGGTAGTCGGCGCCAGGAACGCTGATTATCCAGCCGAGTGCCACATGCGTCTATAAGGTCTTCGATTTTAGCGATCACATTGCGATGACGTTGTGCGGTTGCGGGTTGTGCGGCGACCTCCCCATCCGTTGCTTGCCCTTGTACAATAGCGAAGCCTGTCTCTGTCTCAGCATAGACAACAGAGTCAGGCGGCGGTTTTGCCGCCTTGAGGGTTTGTAAATCCTGATCGAGACGAGCGATGCCCCAAGTGTCTTCGGTGCTTAATCTCAGTAATGGGTTGCCAGTGGCGATTATGGTTCCCAATTTCGAAGTTATCGCCGTTCCCGCAGATGGGCGGCGCCCTACTGGCACCGCATCTTGAGGCGGGAACACGCCTCTTTCCGCGCGTCTCGCGTTCTCAAACACCGCAGTTAAGTTTGCACGCTGCCCAGAAAGGTGAGGGTCTGCGCCAAAGAGTAACTGCAGGATTGTCGGGAATGTTGATTGTTCACTCGGCAAAGCGTCACCGTTTAGCCAATCTTCGACAGTGTGCGGAGATACCGCGCCCACCCCGAGCGACCCTGAAAGGCGGTCAGCAAATTCCTCCTTAGTCCAAGAGGCTTGGCCTGACGTTGCCGGCCTAGTGTTGAGACGAAAAAGATGGAGAGCGAGTAGTTCGCCAAACGAGCGGCGAGCCGACGCTATGCGGAGAGCGGACGTGTCAGAACCGGGCGTTACCGGAGGAGTCTGTTCCATGTGAAATTAGTATGCCTCTGTTCCGCTCCACAGTCCAACTGGAGAGGGACGACGCCTTGCGGGTAACTCCTGGAAAACGAGCCTGCCAAAACTGTGCCTCCATCAAACGCCCGCCCCAATCCCCCTAGCCCCACACCCCATTCCGCCCCATCTTCCCCCCATGTCGTTCCCGAACCACCCCATCTATCTGGATAACCACGCCACCACCCCGGTGGACCCGCGCGTGATCCAGGCCATGCGCCCCTTCTGGGAAGCGCAATTCGCCAATCCCGCCAGCGCCGAACACGCCATGGGCCGTGCCGTCGCCGAAGCCGTGGAGGCCGCGCGCGAACACATTGCCGAATTGATCGGCGCCTCGGCGGCTGAAATCATCCTGACGTCAGGTGCGACCGAGGCGAATAACCTCGCCATCAAGGGTGCCGCGCGCTTTGCCGCCAGCCAGGGCGATCCCCGCCGGCGCATCATCACGCTGGCGACGGAACATAAATGCGTCCTCGAATCCGTGCGTGACCTGGCGCAGGAGGGGTTTGAACCCATCATCCTGCCGGTCGGCGCCGATGGGCTGCTGGACCCCGAAGTGCTCCGCTCTGCCTGTGATGAAAACACCCTGCTGGTGTCCATCATGGCAGTGAATAATGAGATCGGCGTCATTCAAGACCTGCCGACGCTGGGCGCCATTGTGAAGGAAGCGGGTGCGGCCTTTCATACCGATGCCGCGCAGGCAGCCGGGCGCATTCCGCTTGATGTCGGGGAAATCCAGGCTGATCTGATGTCGCTGTCGGGCCATAAGGTCTATGGCCCGCGCGGCATTGGCGCGCTTTATGTCCGCCGCCGGCCCCGCATGCGCCTCGCCCCCCTATTCTCAGGCGGGGGGCAGGAAAGGGGCTTACGGTCCGGCACGCTCCCCGCGCCTTTGGTGGTGGGCTTTGGGGAGGCCTGCCGGATCGCCGCCATTGAAGGCCTGCTCGATTCCGGGCGCATCGCCGGCCAGCGAGAGATTTTCCTGAACAAGCTCCGCGCCGAAATCCCCGGCCTGGTGGTCAATGCCGAAGTCGCCCCCAGGGTTTCGGGCAATCTGAACCTGACCTTTCCGGGCGGCGTCACAGCCCAAGGGCTCATGGCCGGCGCGCCTCAACTCTGTGTTTCCACCGGCTCCGCCTGTTCCTCGGCGGAAATCGAACCCTCATACGTGCTGCAAGCCATCGGGCTTGAACCGGCAGCCGCCCGGGCCACCTTGCGGATCGGCATGGGACGCTTTACCTCGCCGGCAGAGGCGGAACGCGCCGCGGCAAGCATTGCCGCTGCCTGGCACCGCGCAGTTTCCGCAACAGACAAGACAAGTGATTAGCCATGCCGAAAATGGTATTCATCGAACGCGACGGAACGCAGAAGGAAGTGGAAGCGCCGCTTGGCCTTTCCGTGCTGGAAATCGCGCATCGCAATAGCGTTGACATTGAAGGCGCCTGCGAAGGATCGCTGGCGTGTTCCACCTGCCATGTGATTGTGGATGGCGCCTGGTTCGCAAAGCTGGCGAAGCCGACGGAAGATGAGGAAGATATGCTCGACCTCGCTTTCGATTTGCAGGAAACCAGCCGCCTTGGCTGCCAATTGATCATGACGGATGCGCTGGATGGGCTGGTGGTGAAGCTGCCCTCCGGCTCACGCAACGCGGGCGGCTGAGGCATGGCGCGCGCGCCTTGGGATGAATTCGGCGCTGAAGGCGGCTTGTTTCGCAAGCTGTCGGCTGCCGCTGCGTCCGAATGGCGCGATTATACCTGGCATCCTTTTGTGCAGGCGCTCTCGGCTGGCACTTTGCCGCTCAAGGCGTTTCAGCATTATTTGATCCAGGATTATCTGTTCCTGATCCATTTCGCCCGCGCCAAGGCGCTGGCCGTGCTGAAGGGCGAAAGCCTGGCTGCAATGCGTGACAAGGCCGCGGCTGTGTTGGCCATTCTGGATGAAACCAAGCTCCATCTGAAATACTGCGCCGAATGGGGGCTTTCGGAAGCGGATGTGGTAACCGTTCCGGAAACAGCCGAGACAGTTTCCTATACGCGCTGGGTGCTGGATCGCGGCTATGCCGGCGATATTCTGGACCTTGAAGTGGCTTTGGTGCCCTGCACCGTGGGTTATGCGCAGGTGGCGCTCCGCATCCTGGCAGACCCAGCGCGCCAGCGTGATGGCAACGCTTACCAATCCTGGATTGATACCTATGGCGCCGCTTCCTATCAGGAAATGGCGCATGCGGCCGCGCGGCGGATTGATGCGCTTGGTGTCTCCCATGGGGGGGAGGCACGGTTCGCGCGTCTGGCGGCGGATTTCGCTGAAGCGGCGCGGTTGGAACAGCGCTTCTGGCAACAGGGTCTTGATGCGGCGGGGCGCGGCTGATCATGCGCGTGCTGGTGGCCATGTCGGGCGGGGTGGATAGCAGCGTGGTTGCCGCGCTGCTGCAAGAAGCCGGGCATGAGGTTATCGGCGCCACCTTGCAGCTTTATGATCATGGCGCCGCCTTGCAGAAAAAAGGCGCCTGCTGCGCGGGGCAGGATATTCTGGATGCGCGGCGCGTGGCGGATCGGCTCGGCATCGCGCATTACGTTTTGGACCGTGAAGAGATTTTCCGCCGCGATGTGATGCGTGATTTCGCCGATAGCTATGCGCGCGGCGAAACCCCCGTGCCCTGCATCCGCTGCAACCAAACCGTGAAGTTCCGCGACATGGTCGCGATGGCCGAGGATTTGGGGTGTGAGGCTTTGGCCACCGGCCATTACGCTCGCCGCATTGAAGGCGCGGGTGGCGCGGAATTGCACCGCGCCGTGGACCCTGAACGCGACCAAAGCTACTTCCTGGCCGCCACCACAAGCGCGCAGCTTGCCATGGCGCGTTTTCCGCTAGGTGACATGCCGGACAAAGCCACGGTGCGCGCTGCCGCCGCACGGCTTGGCCTGGCGGTGGCGGAAAAGCCGGACAGCCAGGACATCTGCTTCGTACCGGCAGGGCGCTATGATGCGCTGGTGGGTAAGCTGCGCCCAGATGCTGCTGAACCGGGTGAGTTCATCCATGCCGATGGCCGCGTATTGGGCCAGCATGGCGGGATTTCCGGCTTCACCGTGGGGCAGGGGCGGGGCCTCGGTCAGGCTTCCTGGGATGGCGACGAAAAGCTTTACGTCGCGGCGGTGGAAGCGCCCAAGCGCCGCATTGTGCTGGCGCCGCGTGCCGGCCTGGAACGGCGGGACGCCATCGTCGGTGAAGTGAATTGGCTGATCGCGCCCCCTGCGGCACCGCTCCGCTGCGCGGTGAAGCTGCGCGCCCGCGAAGTGCCCCGCGCGGCGGAGGTGGCCTGGGATGCAGGCGCAGGGCTGTTGCGCGTGGTGTTGGATGAACCCGGCGTGATCGCGCCCGGCCAGGCATGCGTGATGTATGATGGGGACCGCGTATTGGGCGGCGGTTTCCTGCGGGCGCGGCTTTCGGTTGACACTGACCAGGCAGCAGCCCAACTGCCTCAGCATGATGCTGCGTAGCTCAGCCTGTTGGACCACGGCACTCATAATGCCGGGGTCAGCGGTTCAAGTCCGCTCACCGCTACCATCAACCCTCAGGCCCAATCTGCATAAAGATCAGCCCGTGTCGGCGGCAATTCCGCTGGGCCCTTCAGGCGCTTGGAAGCCAAGGTCTGGAAAATCCCAACCGTATTGCGCTGGAAGGCGAGCGAGCAGCCCGCAAGATAAGCCAGCCATAGCCTGGTTTTGACGCTGCCAATCGCCGCTTCCGCCGCAGCTTGATTTTCCAGCAATTTGTCATGCCAGAGCCTGCAGGTGCGCGCGTAATGTTCGCGCCAGCCTTCCACATCATGCACTTCAAAACCATGGCGTTGCAGATTGCTGATGGACATGCCGAGGTGATCCAATTCCCCGCCCGGGAAAATATAACGGGTGAGTGCGGCATATTCCTTGGCGTGTTTCGCGAAGGCCTTATCATCGCGTTTGGCCGGGCGGGCGATGGTGTGGTGCAGATACAGGCCACCAGGGCGTAGCAAGCGATTCACCGACGAAAAATATGTGGGGTAATTGGCAATGCCCACTTGTTCGAACATGCCAATGGAGGAGATTTTATCGAATTGCCCCTGCATTTTTGTATAATCTTGCAGTTGGATATCAACGCGCCCTTCCAGACCCAGCCGTTTGATCTTGGCGCGGGCCAATTCCGCCTGTTCGGTGGATAACGTCACCCCGGTGGCGTGAACGCCGTAATGCTGCGCCGCATGACAGACCAAAGCACCCCAGCCGCAGCCAATATCCAACATACGATCACCAGCTTGCAGGCGTAGTTTTCGGCAAATCATATGCAGCTTGTCTTGCTGCGCCGTTGCAATGTCATTCTGCCAGTCGCGGAAATAGGCACAGGTATAGACCATCTCAGGATCCAGAAAGAGCGAATAGAAATCATTCGAGACATCGTAATGATAATGCACATTGTCGCGATTGGCGTCTTCACTGCCATCCTTCAGCGCCTTGTCACCCCGGACCTGTTCCAGCGGGAATGGCCCCCCGCGTGACAGGAACAGAAAGCGCATCAGGGTGGTGACGACATCTTTCTTGTCCAGACTCCGCAGCAGCGCCTTGGTGCGGATGGCGGGGCGCCGGGCCACAAGATCGAAGATCGACCCATTCAGGATATCGAGCCGCGCGGAGACCCATAAATTGGCCAGCGTATCGATATTGGGTTTGCGCAGCAGGGCCGCGATCATCGCCTCATCCGCCAAGCGGATCATCAGCGCGTCTTTTGGCAAATTCTCGGGAATGGTGGAGCCGTCCCAAAGCTTGAAGCCGAAAGCAAGGTCCAGGCGTTCATGGGCGTGGATGAGCAGGCGCCGAATAGCGTCAAGGCGCGACTTGGCTGTCATGGGGCTTTTCCCTTTGACTTCGTACGAAGAAGTTTTGCGCCCCTAATGGTCCAATCACCGCTGTCGCTTCCTGACAACAGCGACCGGCCTATTGAGCCAATGTCGCGCGGCGCGCCGGCAAGTTTTGGGACGGATAAGGAAAGCATGAAACGCACCATTAATTGAGCGGCCTGTCATATATGGCGTCACGCCAGGACGCAAAGCGTGATTCAGACAAGCCTGGAAAGAAGAATTCTGCGCGGCTGCTTTGTCGGTTGTCTGCCAGCGACTCGGCCTTGGGCAAGTGAACCAACGGTGCCGAGTTGCACCGCGCCGTGAACCCCGAACGGGACCAAATCCTTTTCCTGGCGGCCACCACCCGCGCGCCGCTTGCAATGGCCCGCTTCCCCCTGGGTGACATGCCACGGTACGCGCCGCCGCCGCGCGGCTTGGCGGTGGCGGAAAAGCCCGATAGCCAGGATATCTGTCTGCCCGCCGGGCGTCATGATGCGCTGGTGGGTGAGCTGCGCCCGGATGCCGCCCATCCCGGTGAATTCATCCATGCCGATGGCCGCGTGCTGGACCAGAGGCAGGGCCTCAGGCCGCCTGGGATGGGTCGGCGGGGCTTGCGCGCTTGGTTTTGGACGAACCCGGCGTGAGCGCACCCGGCTAGGCCTGCTGGTTTACGATGGGGGCCGCGTATTGGGCGGCGGTTTCCTGCGGGCACGGCTTTCGGTTGACACTGACCGGGCAGCGGCCTAACTCCCCGATCCGGAGCTTATTTGCCCAGCGGCAGACAATCTCCAGGGCTCTTTTGGTGGCATTTTCCGGGTCGCTAGGTTGTCCACTTGGCTTGAAAATGCTCCGGAATGGCGGCGTAGCTCAGCTGGTTAGAGCACGGCACTCATAATGCCGGGGTCAGCGGTTCAAGTCCGCTCGCCGCTACCATTCATCCGGCGCTTGGATGGTGTTTTGGGGGCATTCGCCATGGAAAAAAATGCGCATGTGATCTCGCCCGAAGAAGCCGCGGCGCTGGTGAAACCCGGCGATTGGCTCGATTTCGGCGCCTGTTTCAATCAGCCTGATGTTTTTGATCGTGCCCTCGCCGCGCGAAAGGCGTCCCTTCGTGATGTGCGCATTCGCAATTGCCTCAGCATGAAACCGCGCGCCTTTCTGGAACAGGACCCGGAAGGGGCACATTTCGCCTGCTACAACTGGCATTTTTCCGGCTATGACAGGCGTAAGCATGACCAGGGGTTGGTCAATTACCTGCCCTGCCATCTTGGTGAAATCCCGGACTATTACCGCCGCTTCATCCCGCGCACTGATATCGCCGTGCTGCGCGCGGCGCCGATGGATGCGGACGGCTATTTCAATCTTGGTCCAGTCAATGTCTGGCATCCCGCCATTGTTGAAACCGCCAAAACCCTCATCATTGAAACCCTGCCCGATATGCCGCGTGTGGTTGGCACGCATGTGCGCGTGCATCGCAGCCAGGTGGATTACGTGATTGAGGGCGATGATGTACCGACCCCGGAATTGCCCAATGCCGAAGCGTCCGAGGTGGACCGCGCCGTAGCAGCCTTGATCGCCGAGCAGATCGAAGATGGTTCCTGCCTGCAAGTGGGCATTGGCGGTATGCCCAATGCGGTCACCGCTCTGTTGCAGCAATCTTCCGTGCGCGATCTTGGCGTCCATACCGAAATGCTGAATGATGGGCTGGTTGAACTATACCTTGCCGGGCGAATCAGCGGGGCGCGCAAGGCTTTCGATCAGGGATTAGTCACCTACAGCTTCGCCATCGGCAGCCGCCGGCTTTACGATACGCTGCGCGAGAATGATGATTTCATTGTCCGGCCCGTTGATGAAACCAATATGCCCGACATCATCGCCCGCAATGACCGCGCAGTTGCGATCAACAACACCACACAGATTGATCTTCAGGGCCAGGCGGCATCCGAATCCGATGGTCATCGCCATATCAGCGGCACGGGCGGCCAGGCGCAATTTGTGCGTGGCGCCTATGCGTCCAAGGGTGGCAAGAGCTTCATCTGCCTAGCCTCAACCTATGAACGCAAGGGAGTACGAAAAAGCCGCATTGTTCTCAATCTGACGCCAGGCAATGTCGTCACCACCGCGCGGTCCGATCAGATGTATGTAGTCACCGAATACGGCCTTGCCAATCTGAAGGGGCTTTCGGTCGCTGAACGTGCGCGGGCCATCATCGGCCTTGCCCATCCTGATTATCGCGAAGAGCTATCGCGTGAGGCACGCGACCATGGGCTGGTGCCGCGGCATTTTCTTTAGTGCATGTCCCTTCAAGTCAAGTGATTCAACTTGATTCGGACATGCCCGACGCGACGCATATCTGCATTTTGGTCGTGTTGAAAGCCAGAAGCACTCTAATCTATTAATCATTAGTATTGATCGAATTCACCGGCACAGGAATTTTGCCGTCCCTCTGGCGCCAATCCCCCGACGGAGAGACATCACGCACTTGTTCGGGCGCGCTTTTTGCGATGGCAAAAACATACTCAGCGAAAAAATTTACAACGCCTAACGGGTAACAAGGGGTTTTTACCCGGCCTCGTTTTTCAAATCGAGGCTTACTGGCAGCTCAGTGGGGCGCCCGTCACCGCCTCACTTCGCCCTTTCGTAATAGGTCCCATCCGCAGTCTTCACGACAATCTTTTCACCCGCCGTGATAAAAGGCGGCACCATCACCTTGACGCCATTGGAAAGTAGCGCCGGCTTATAGGAAGAAGACGCGGTCTGGCCCTTCACCACCGGGTCAGCTTCCACAATTTCAAGCGTCACGGTCTCAGGCAGGTCCATCGAAACCGGTTCACCTTCGATCAGCTTCACATTGACCTTCATGTTTTCCTGCAAATACGGCAGGCGTTCGCCCAGGATATCCTTGGGCACCAGGGTCTGTTCGAAGGTTTCCGGGTCCATCAGGACCAGGTTTTCGCCATCCTCATAGGAATAGGTGAATTCCTTATCCTCAGTGGTCAGGCGTTCCACCGTATCGGCGGTGCGCCAGCGTTGGTCCTTCTTGGCGCCGGACTTCACATTGCGCATTTCCACCTGGATCACAGCGGCGCCCTTGCCGGGGATCATGATGTTCTGTTTCAGGATGGTGTAGCGCTGGCCTTCAAATTCAATGACCATACCGGCGCGCATCTGGTTGGCTTGCATCTTCGCCATGGGGATACCTGCATCTTGGCGGTTGAAACGGGGCCAACCCGGTCGGGGTGGCATGTGAGCTCGGGTATAGGGGCCAGTGCGGGGCGCGGCAAGCACTGGCACCTTCCGCCGATTTGCCATGCTGCCAATCCGATCTAGGCTGGCAGCTGACGTCACCCGCAAGGATAGGTCATGGCTGCCCCTAGCCCCTCACCCGCTGCCACTTACCCCGAACCCCACGAAGCCACCTGGGTCGCGCGGGATTTCCGCTTCCATACCGGGGAAGTGATGCCGGAACTCCGCCTGGGCTACCTGACCATTGGTGAACCTTCCGGCACCCCGGTATTGGTGCTGCATGGTTCGGCGGGGTCTTCGCGCAGCATGGTCTCGCCAGCCTTTGCCGGGCAGCTTTTCGGCCCGGGCCAGGCTTTGGATGCGGCCAAGCATTACATCATCATCCCGGATGCGCTGGGGGCGGGGAAATCCTCCAAGCCATCGGATGGGCTAAGGACAGGTTTTCCGCGCTTCAACTACGCGGATATCCTGGCGGCGCAGCACCGGCTGCTGACAGAAGGCCTCGGCGTCAGCCATGTGCGGCTGGTGATCGGCAATTCCATGGGTGGCATGCTGGCCTGGCTTTGGGGCGTGACGCATCCGGATTTCATGGATGCGATCGTGCCCATGGCAGCGCAGCCCACCGCCATGTCGGGGCGGAATTGGATGCTGCGGCGCATGATGATCGAAACCATCCGCCGAGACCCTGCCTATCAGGGCGGGGATTACACCAGCCAGCCGGCTTCCCTTTCGCTCGCGTTCCTGTTCTTCAATATCGCCACCAATGGCGGGTCTCACGCGTTGCAGAAAGCCGCCCCCACCCGGGCGGCTGCGGATGCCATCCTGGATCAGCGCCTGGCCCAGCCGGCGGCAGCGGATGCCAATGACCTTATCTATATGTATGAAGCCTCGCGGGATTTTGACGCGGAACCGCTGCTCGGGCGGATCAGGGCTAGGGTGCTCGCCATCAATTCTGCCGATGATGAACGCAACCCGTATGAAACCGGGCTGATGGCGGCGGCCATGGCGCGCATCCCGAATGCGCGGCTGCTGCTGATCCCGGGCAGTACCGACACCGCCGGCCATGGCACCACCGGCCAGGCGCGGTTTTGGCGAGAGGAACTGGCGGGCTTCATGAAGGAAGTGCCATGAGACGCGCCAGTTTCAGCCCCAAGAATTATCCAGGAGAATACCCATGAAAGCCGCCCCGATGCTCCGCGTTGATCCCGCTGCCTTGCGCGGCCTGGTGCATGCCATGATCCGCGCCGGTGGTAGTGCCGAAGATGAAGCGGCGATGGTCACGGACCATTTGCTGGAGTCGAATCTGCAAGGCCATGACAGCCACGGCATCATGCTGCTGGTGCGCTATGTGGAAAATCTCCGCGCCGGCAAGCTCAATGCCGGCGCCATGCCGGAAGCGGTGCGCCAGGATGCATCGCTTGCCGTGTTTGACGGCAAGATGGGCTATGGCCAGCGCATTGGGCGCATCACCATGGATTGGGCGATCAATGCCGCGCGCCAGCATGGCCATGCGGTGATGGCGTTGAAAAACGTGCATCATCTGGGGCGCATTGGTTCCTATGGCGAACAGGCGGCGCGGGCTGGGATGATATCGGTCCATTTCGTCAATGGTGTTTCTGGCCCCGGCGCGGTGGCGCCCTTTGGTGGGACCGATGGGCGCATGTCCACCAATCCGGTCTGCGTTGCCGTGCCGGCGGTAGCGGAAGGTGAACACCCGCTGATCCTGGATTTCGCCACGGCGGCCATCGCACTTGGCAAATGCCGCGTTGCCTTTAATGCCGGTAAGCCAGTGCCGGATCGCGCTTTGGTGGATGCGAAGGGCCAACCCACCAATGATCCGGGTGTGCTGTATCGGGACCAACCGCGCGGCGCTTTGCTGCCTTTTGGTGGGCATAAGGGCTATGGGCTCGCTTTGATGTGCGAAATCCTGGCTGGTGCGCTGATCGGCGGCGTCACCGCCGCGCCGCATCATCATAAGGATGGCAGCATCGTGAATGGCTGGCTTGCCTTTGTGATTGATCCGGCGCGCTTTGGCGATTTGGCCGCCTTCCGGTCCGAAATGGCGGCGGTGATTGCGCATGTGAAGGCGTCTCCGCCCGCTGATCCCGATCAACCCGTTTTGGTAGCGGGCGAGAAGGAAAGGGCGACGCGCGCGGCGCGGCTGGCCGGCGGTATTCCGGTGGATGGCACCACCTGGGATATTCTGACTGACACGGCACGCAGCCTTGGCATCAATGCCATCCCGACGCCGGGCATGTTTTAGGAGGTGCTGCGCCTTCTGCTGCTTGCGCTGAGCTTTTTCAGCGCGGGGGCTTTTGCGCAAACGCCTGATTGGCGTACCGCCGCGCCGCCCTTGCCGCTGACTGCGCCGATCACGCCGATGACGGCTGCGGTTTCCATCGGTGGCACTGCCTGGGGCCCGTGGCGCAAGCTCTGCCGTGAGCAATGGGAAAGGCTGGACCGTACACCGCGCCGCGATTGCCTGAATGTGGCTGCGGTGGAACGCGATGCGCCGGCGCGCGCAACCCGCATCAGCCTGGCGCCGGAGGTGTTGCGCGGCGAAAGGCTTGCCGTGCTGCGCCGCGATGATGGCGCCATCGCAAGCTTCACCCATGAACCGCCCGATGCGGCGCGCGATGGCGCGCTTGCCCCCTGGCGGCGGCATTTTGAAAGCTGGAGCCTCACAGCGCGGCGCATCCAGCCCGGCGCCACTTTCAATCTGCCGGTGCCGGACAGCCCGCGCGGCGTGACCTGCCGCCCGGACGGTCTTTCCCGGATTGGCGCGCGGCAAGTGCTGGTCTCGATATGCGCGGTGGAATTGGCGGGCGGGCTTGGCAATACCGGGCAGGAAGCGCGGATTGCGATGGTAGGGCGCATCGCGATTGATGTGCCAACCGGCATGATCGTGGCCCAAGGCTATGCGAGCCGGATCGAAACTTTCCGAGCCGGCCAGTCCAATGGCGTGGTGATCACCGCGGCGCGCAACGCCCTGGAATAATGTGGCGCGAGTTATTTTCACTTATTTTAAGGAAAAACTTGCGATTGACCTGGGAAAGGCCCATATGGACCATGTCACCTCGTCCGGTTTGGGCGTTCAGGTCCGGCCCTCAAAGGCTCGGCTGGTTCCCTCAAGCCTGCTTCCCGTGCCTTCCCATGGTTGGGCTGTAGCGATGGTCGGCCCGTAGCACGAATCCGTGCGACGGCTTTTCTTCAACCGGAGCGAACAGCATGTCAACCGGCACTGTAAAATGGTTCAACGCCACTAAGGGTTATGGCTTCATCCAACCCGATGATGGCAGCAAGGACGTTTTCGTCCATGTCAGCGATGTCCAGCGTTCTGGCCTTCAAGGCCTGAATGAAGGCGACAAGATTGATTTTGAATTGCAGAAGGGCCAGCAGGGCAAGATCTCTGCCGGCAATCTGCGCAAGATCTGATCCGTCACTGCGGCGCCCTTAGGCGCTGCGGCTGATGGTAGCTTTAGGGGACGGGGTGGCTCAGTGCCGCCCCGTTTTCTTTTCATGTTTGGAGAAGCGGCATGGGACGCAAACCGAATTACGGCCAGAATCGTGCCGATGTGAACAGGGCCAAGCAGGCGCGCAAGGAAGCGAAGCTGGAAGCGCTGAAGGAAGCGGTAGCACGGCGCAAATCGGGCGAAGACCCGCAGGAAGCCGAAGCAGGCGCAGAGCAAAACTTGCAGACTGAAGGAGATTCTAATGGCCAATAAGCCAGGAACCCAAGCACGCTTCGTGCTTTTTGATGTTCTTTATGAGGATGGCAGCCGCCGTTCCAATCGCAAGGTGCCGGCGGAATTGCTCGGCGGGCTTGATGGTGACATGCCCGCACGCAAGGAAATTGAAGCGCAGGACAATGAAATCGCCAAGGCGTCCGGCAAGTCCGCACTGCCCATCGCGTCCCTGGAACGTGTTGGAGGTAAGAAGCGTTAGGGCCGTGACGTAAAGCGAAATAGCAGGGTTAGCATAAGGCTTCGATACCCGAAGCCCTGCCTTGCCGCTTGGTTTCACGCATGCAAGAAAGGCGTTGATGACAAACGCACGCTCTGCGCCGCGCTTTTTTGACCTATCGGGGATGCTCTAGTGATGCCGACTGATGCCGACCTTTTGTCCCGCCTGACCGCTCTTGGCCACGCCCTTCCACCTGCGGCCAAACCAGTGGCAGAATTCATCCTATGGCGGCGTGAGGGCAACCTTATCTTCCTCGCCGGCCAGATCTGCGAACGCAGCGGAGTTCCCTACCCGACCGGGGTCTATGGCAAGGATGTTGACTTGGCCACCGCGCGCGCAGGCGGGCTGGCGATTGGCTTACAACTACTTTCCACCCTGCGCACGGCGCTTGGCGGCGACCTTGGCCGCGTACGTCAGGTGGTGATGGTGCGCGGCTTTGTGACCGCGGCCCCCGGCATGGGCGACTATCCCAAGGTGATCAACGCCTGTTCGGAGCTGTTCATCGCGCTCTGGGGCGAGAATGGCCGGCATGCGCGGACCTCAATCGGTGTGGCGCAACTGCCACTTGATGCAACAGTCGAAATTGACGCGGTGTTCGCCGTGGATTGAGTATTTCCAGGCGCGCCATCCCCTGCTTCTGATGGCGGCAATGGAGGACGCGATGACTGATGCAGCGAAGGGTGATGCCCGTATTCTCGGCCCGCAACAGGGCAAGAGCGTAAGCCAGCCGGTGCCCGGCGTGCCGCTTATTTCGGTGGAAACCTGCCGCGCCCAGATTATTGCCGTGCTCTCCGCCTGGGGCATGGACCCGAAGCTCATTGAAACCACCGCCGAGGTCATGATCGAAACCGATCTGGCTGGCGTGGATAGCCACGGCATTTCAATGCTGATGGATTACGATGAATCGCGCCGCAAAGGGAAACTCAATCTGGCCGCGCGCCCGCATATTGTGCGGGAGAATATCGTGACCGCGCTGGTGGATGCCGATGCCGGGCTTGGGCATCCCGCTTCCGTCTTTGCCATGGAATTGGCGATGGCAAAGGCGAAGATCGCGGGCGTTGGTGTGGTGACGGTGCGCAATTCGCACCATTTCGGCGCGGCCGGCTATTACGCCGCCATGGCGCCGCGTGAAGGGCTGATTGGCATGGTGACAAGTGCCACCCGCACCATTGGCGTGGTGCCAACGCGCGGCGCCGTGCCGGTGCTGGGCACCAATCCGCTGGCTTTTGCCGCACCGGCTGGACGCAACCGCGCCTTCCGTTTGGATATGGCAACCAGCACCACGGCGGCGAATAAGGTGAAGGTCTATGATCTGCGCGGCAAAGCTTTGCCCGAAGGCTGGGTGCTGGATGGCACCGGCCAGGCCGTGACGGATGCGGCGCAGGCCTGGGATATCATCAAGAACCAACCCATGGGCGGGCTGACCCCCGTTGGCGGCACGCCGGATATGGCAAGCCATAAGGGCTATGGGCTTGGGCTCATGGTGCATATTCTAGGCGGCGCGTTGTCTGGCGCTTCCTTTTCACCCATTCGTGTACGCTCGCAGCGCCCGGAAGACCCCGACAACCTCGGCCATTTCTTCATGGCGATTGACCCGAAAGCCTTCCGCGAAGACGGCGCCTTTGAAGCTGACATGGATGAGGTGGTGGATGTACTGCACGCGACACCGCCCGCCGATCCCGCGCTCCCCGTACTGGTGCCCGGCGACCCTGAGGCGGAATCGCGTGAGATGAGATTGCGCGAGGGCATTCCAGTGCCGGAAAGCCTGCAAGCGCGTATTCGTGATGTCTGCCTGCGCAGCAATGCCGAATATCTGCTCGGATAAGGGAGGAAACACGCCATGATGAGACGCCGCGATGTGATGCTGGGCGCACTACTTGGCGCGCCCGCGCTTTCGGTGCGCGCACAAGGCGCGCCGATCCGCATGGTGATCCCCTTCGCGCCTGGCGGGGCGACGGATGTGATTGGCCGCATCCTAGCGCCGGGGATGCAGGAAGCCCTGGGTGGCACGCCGGTAGTGGTAGAAAATCGCGGCGGGGCAGCGGGGATTTTGGGTGCTGAGGCCGTGCTTGCCGCGCCACCTGATGGGCAGACCATCACGCTGTTTACCATCACCAAGGCAGTGCTGAATGCCGGCATGGTGAAGAATGCGCGGCAGGATCCGCGCAATGGCTTCGCGCCTGTCTCGCAGGTGATTTCCATGCCCATGCTGCTGACCGTCGGCAAGCATGTGCCCGCGCAGAATTTGCAGGAATTCATCGCGCTGATGCGCGCGCGGCCTGGGCGGCTGACCTATGGTTCTTCAGGCACTGGCGGCATCAATCATCTGGGGTCGCATTTGCTGAATATGCGCACCAATACTGAGGCCGTGCATGTGCCCTATCGCGGCGCTGGATTGGTGTTTGCCGATATGATGGCCGGCAATGTGGATTTCCTGACGGAGGGTATCGCTTCCCAACAGCAGCATGTGCGCGCAGGGTCCATTCGCGCCCTGGCCGTGCTGTCGCGGGAAAGAAGCCCCTTGCTGCCCGATGTGCCAACCGCGATCGAACAGGGGCTGCCGGATTTTGAGATCATGAATTTCATGGGTATTTTCGTCCATAAGGCAACGCCACCCGCGCAAGTGGCGCGGCTGGAAGCGGCGACTCGTGCGGCGGTTGCCAATCCCGCCATTGCTCAAAAGCTGGTCGAAGCCGGCACGGACCCGGTCGGCAGCAGCGCCGCTGACTTCAATGCCTTTTGGCAGGCGCAATTGGCGCTGTGGTTGCCGGTGGTGGAGGCTTCCGGCGTGAAGCTGGAATAGCGTAAAGACCCCACGTGGAACCGATTGCGCTTTACATCCATTGGCCGTTTTGCGCGGCCAAATGCCCTTATTGTGACTTCAATTCCCATGTCCGAGACAGGGTGGATGAGGCGCGGTTTCGTGCTGGCTTGCAACGCGAATTGGCGCATGAAGCCGCGCTGCTTGGCCGCCGACCGCTTGCCAGCATTTTCTTCGGCGGCGGCACGCCAAGCCTGATGTCGCCCGAAACCGTCGCGGCCTTGATTGAAGATGCCACGCGTTTCTTCGACCCGCTGCCCGATATTGAAATCACCCTGGAAGCCAACCCAACCAGTGTGGAGGCCGCGAAACTTGCGGCGTTTCGTGATGCCGGCGTCAATCGCGCAAGCCTTGGCGTGCAATCCCTGAATGCGGAGGCTTTGGGCTTTCTCGGCCGCCGCCATGATGTGCCGCAGGCGATTGCCGCTTTGGAAGCCGCGCGCGGCATTTTCCCAAGGCTTTCCTTTGACTTGATCTATGCACGGCCCGGCCAGCAGGAAGCGGCCTGGCGGGCGGAACTGCGCCAGGCTTTGGCGCTCGCGGCGGATCACCTCTCACTTTATCAACTGACGATTGAACCCGGCACGCAGTTTGAAACGCTCTATCGTCGCGGCGCCTTTGCGCTGCCGGCGGAAGATGACGCGGCGCGGCTTTATCTGGCGACCGCCGAGGAAGCCGCACGTTTTAGTCTTAAGGCCTATGAGATCAGCAATTATGCCAAGCCAGGCGCGGAAAGCCGGCATAATTTGGCTTATTGGCGCTATGGCGATTACCTCGGCATCGGCGCCGGGGCGCATCAGCGCATCATGCGCGAGGGGCGCATCCAGGCGTCTCGGCGCCATCGCGCGCCAGAGGAATGGCTGCGCCTGGTGGAAGCCCAAGGCCATGCAGCGGTGGAAAGCGAAAACCTGAGCCCGTCGGACGTAGGCCGGGAAGCCATGCTGATGGGGCTGCGGCTGACGGAGGGCATAGACCCCAAGCGAATCGAAGCCCGTGCTGGGCTTACCTTTGCCGAGGTGGTGGACCCCGCCATGCTGGCCGCCTGCCTGGATGAGGGTTACCTGTTTTGGCGCGAAAATGGCCGGCTTCGCGCAACTGAGGAGGGGCTTTTGCGCCTGGATTCCATGCTGCCGCTGTTGCTGCGCTAATAAAACTTGATCCTTCCTGAAGAAGACGTAAAATTATAGTTGATGACGATCACCCATGCCCCCGAACCACGCAGCGCCATCGAAGCCGCCGGTAACCTGCCGGATCTGGAACTCGATATCGCGACGGTTGCCTTGCAATTGGCGCGGGTTGACGCGCCTGAGGCGGATTGGCGCAAGGTCGCCGCGCATTTTTCTGACATCGCCCGCAAGGTGGTGGATGCCGCCAGCATGGATGGCAAGGCGGATGGCGGAGATCTGGAAGCGCGCCGGCTGATCCTGGCGGAAACGCTGCATGGGCATTTCGGCTATCAGGGCGATTCTGAGACCTATGAGGATATGGCGAATGCCAATCTGATCCGCGTGGTGGAACGCCGGCGCGGGCTGCCCGTGGCGCTTGGGATTTTGTGGCTGCATGCCGCCGATGCGGCGGGTTGGGGCGCCTTTGGCGTGGATTTCCCCGGCCATTTCCTGCTGGCGCTGGAAGGGCCTAAGGGCAAGCTCATTCTTGATGTCTTTGCCGGCGGCAAGGTTCTGGAAGCGCAGGATTTGCGCGCACTACTGAAGCGTGTGGAAGGCGAAAAGGCGGAATTGCGCCCCGGTGTGCTGCGCCCCATGACTCGGCGTGAGGTGCTGCTGCGGCTGCAAAACAACATCAAGCTGCGGCGGCTGCGCGGTGGCGATGTGAAGGCTGCCTTGGCCGCGACCGAAGATATGCTGCGCCTGGCGCCGGACCATGCCGCGCTTTGGCGCGAAGCGGGGCTGATGAACCAAAGGCTGGAACGGATTGGCGCGGCACTCGGCTGCCTTGATCGCTTCCTGGAATTGGTGCCGGAAGGCGAAGCTGCCGCCCGCGTCCGCGGCCTTGCCGGCGAATTGCGCCAGCGCCTGAATTGACACTTTGCCCCATATCGCCAGCACGCATCGGCCAGGGTAAAAAGAGCTCATGACCCAAGCCCGCCCGCGCGTTGCGCTTTTCGTTACCTGTCTGGTGGACCTTTATCGGCCCACAGTCGGCTTTGCGGCCATCAAGCTGCTGGAAGAAGCCGGCTGCCTGGTGGAAGTGCCGCCGAGCCAAACCTGCTGCGGCCAGCCCGCCTATAACTCCGGCGACCGCGCAAATGCCAAGGCTATAGCCCGCGCGGTGGTGGATGCCTTCCAGGGTTATGATTACGTGGTCGCCCCTTCCGGTTCCTGCGCCGGCATGATCGCGCATCACTACCCGGCGCTATTTGATGATGACCCGCATTATCGCGGCAAATCCGAAGCGCTGGCCGCGCGCACACATGAACTGGTTTCCTTCCTGACCGATGTGATGGGTATGGAAAAAATCGCCGCACGGCTTGATGGCAGCGTGACCTATCATGATTCCTGTTCCGGCATGCGGGAGATGGGTGTGAAGGCGCAGCCGCGCAAATTGCTGAAGACGGTTGAGGGGCTCAGCCTGGTCGAATTGGCGGAGCCGGAAATCTGCTGCGGTTTTGGCGGGACGTTTTGTGTGAAATATCCGGATATCTCCGTGCGTATGGTCACCGATAAATGCCGCGACATTCAAGCAACCGGCGCGGGCACCTTGCTAGCGGGTGATATGGGCTGCCTGTTGAACATGGCCGGGCGGCTGAAGCGCGAAGGTTCTTCAGTGAAGGTGCGCCATGTGGCGGAAGTGCTGGCCGGCATGACGCGCGATGCGGCACCGATTGGGGAAGCGAAGGAAGGCTGAATTATTCAGCCACCGCAAATGGCCGAATACGCGCCACCAAATCTTCCACGGTGTTTACCCCGCCGAGTGAAGCGCCAATCCCCATGGCGGTAAGCGCCTGCGCTGTCCAACTATTGCAGGTATTTAACAAGTGAAACCGCCCTGTCGCCGGGTAGAATAGGCTGAAGGGATAGATGCCGCGTGCTGTTACCACGGCGCGCCCCGCCCCGGCACGGTCAAAACTATCGCGCAGAAAATCCAGCAACCGGCGTAAAGCATCGGCGTTCACGGCGAAGGACAGGGTGGTGACATTAGGCCAAATGCGCGCCGGGTGATCCGGCAGGCCAGAGACATGCATCACCGCCGGCCCCGGAAAGGCAGCACGTAGCGTCAGCCAAAGGCCAGCCTCCCGCGCTGGGTAGAATTCCGCATCGCCCCAGCCGAATTCGAAATAGCGTGCATGGGGGAAATCGGCGATTTCCGGGATGATGGCTTCTGGCACATCGGCGCGCGCGAGCGCGATGCCGCTATGCCAACCATTGCTGAGCACCAGCACCCGAAACTGGCCGTCGCGGGCAAAGGCCTGCGCCGGGGCAAAAAGCAAAGCGCCGAGGACGGCGCGGCGCCGAATCACGCCGGCAGCAGCACGCCTTGCACAACATGCACCACGCCATTGCTCGCCATAATATTGGCGCGAATGATGCTTGCTGAAGTACCGGAAGGGGCCTGGCCTGGGCGTGCCGCCTGAATACGCGGACTGTCCGCTGTTCCGCCCACCACACGCACGTCAATGCCGCTCAACATCCGGATGCGTCCGCCACGCGCCTGGATACTCGCCAGGGTCAGCCGCCCGCCCGCGATCAGACTAAGCAGCCCTTCGCGTTCACCGGCACGAATACGTTCCGGCGCGCCAGACCAGGCAAGGTTGGTTGGCGCAAGCACGGTGTAGATGCCCGGGCGGTCAAACAATTCCGAAGCAAGGCCGGAACTGCGCAGCGCGGCGCGGAAACTGGAGAGATTCGGATCAGCGCCAAGGACATCCATGAGCGGCGGGCCGCCTTCCGACGCGACCTGCGCGCAACCATTGAGCAATAGAGCAGCACCGCCGACGGCGAATAGGGAACGACGCGATAGCATCGGCGTTTCTCCTTGGCTTTGGGCGCGAATCGGCCCTGTTTATCCTGCCCCCTTCTGGCGCCGCGCGGGTGAAGGGGCAAGCCCCTTACCGCCTCATGGGGGTGGCATCAGTACGATGGTAACGGTGCGCGAAGGGGGTTCGGCTGCCCGAACCGTTGGGCTGAATTGGGCGCTGCGTGCCTCGGCCCTCAGCCGTTCCGCGCCAATGCCGCGCTCCGCCAGGGTATTACTGACCGTGCGCGCCCTTTGCGCGGCCAATTGGATGGAGGTTGTGGCGCCGCCTTCCTGCCCCGCATGGCCCAGAATGCAGATATTGCGCTCCGGCGCTGCCAGCGCGGCTTCAATGGCGGCAGCAAGCGGGGAACGCGCGGCTTCGGTAATGGTGGCGCTGCCGCGCGGGAAGGCGATGGAAAACACATCATCTTCCAGCTTTTCGGCACCCACGCAGGAAAAGCCGCCTGGCTGGGCCGGCGCGGGCAGCCAGGCAAACGTGATGCCAAGCGCAAGCAATGCAAAGCGCTTCATGCTGGCAGTAGGATCTCCGCCGCGCGCAGCTTTTCAATCAAAGCCGCCGCATTGGCCCCTGGGCAAGCGAGGGCCAGAGAGGTTTCCGTGATACTCGGCTGGGTGATGATCCAGGCGGCGGGCTCAACCTCCTGCGCGTCAATCGCCAGAACCCCCATTTCGGTGCGCAGCCCGTAATCCGCGCCTCGGCGGACGGTTTTCACATTGGGGCGCACGCGGAAAACCTTGGCGCCGCCTGTTTCCGCCGTGGGTGCGGCGCCGCGCGCCGCCAGCAGGTCATAGCCGCCACGCTCGTAGCGATAATTTGCCAGGAAATTTTCCACCGCTTGCAGGAACTTCGGGTCCCGCGACCATTCGCCGATGCGTTGGCCGAGCAAGGCCGCGCGCTGCGTCAGCGCGTATTTAGCCGCCGCTGAGCCATCCTGCCGCGGCAAGGGCTTGCGGAACTCGGCGTCATGAAAAGCGCGTTCGGTCAGCAGGCCAATGAAATCCACGCCCATCGCGGCGTGAACGCCGTAAGCGATATGAACTGAATTGGGCGCTTCGGCCAAAGCATCATGATACCAGCCGCGTGGCAGATACAGCAGATCGCCCTTTTTCAGATGCGCCTTGAAACGCAAGGCGCCCTTTGATTTTTCGTGAAATTCTTGCGGCTGGCCGCGAAAGATCGCATGCGGCACCGGCCATTCGGCGCGGCCTTCCCAGATGTTCCAGATCTTCTCCCCTTCCACCTGCACGGCCCAGACATCATGCGTGTCGTAATGCGCGTGGAAGGCCTTGTGGCTCTGCCATGAAATATAGACATTGCCCTGCGCCTTACCGAGACCAGCGCCTTCCAAGGCATTCGAAACGCCAGCGAGGCCAGGTGTCAGGCTATCCACATCATTCAGGACCACGGAAGCACCGCGCGCCACCCATTCCTGCACCTTGGCAGCGATGGGTTGCAGTGTGGTGGTGCCATCACGCGACACGGCGCTTTGGCTATATTGTGCGGGCGGGATCGTGGTGCTGTCCAACACCACCTTCAGACTATGTTCCGACCAGATATGGGTCATGCCAAGCAGGCGATTGATGCCGGCCCAGTCCAAGACGCCCGCGAATTTCTCCGCAGCCCCCGGCAGATGCAGCGGTTGCTGGTCGTAATATTCGGCAAAAAAGCGTTCCGGCGGCATCGGCGCCAGGATATCGGCCAGGGTCATGCTCATGAGCCCTTATACCAGAGGAAACGGGGCCTGGGCGAGGCCCGGCCCTGGACGCGGCGCGGGGAATCGGGCGCAATCGCCCGGGAATTCATGGGGTGACGCGATGAGGCTTTGGTACCAATCCCTGACCCGGCCGGATGCCTGGCCGACCTATGCCAAGGCGCTCAGGCGGGTGCTGGATGCCGGGGCTGATCCGGGCACGGAAATCGCCATTCATGGCATCGAAAAGCGCGGCGGCATTGGCGACCAATATCGCTATCTGGAATTCATCGAAACCGGTGAGGTACTGGAAAACGTGGCGCGCGCCGAGGCCGAGGGCTTCGATGCCGTCTTGCTCGGCAATATCGTGGACCCGGGGCTTCGGATTGCGCGCGAAATCGCTGGCATCCCGGTGCTTGGGCTATGCGAATCCGCGCTGCTGACCGCCTGCCAGATGGGTGCTTCGATTGGTATTGTCTTCTCAAACGACAAGCACGAAGCGCGCGTGGCGGAGAATATCCGCGGCTATGGCCTGGCCGGGCGGGTGGCCGCCACGGCGCGGATGGAGGTGGCCAAGCTGACCGACCTTGAAGCCGCTTTTTCGCCAGGCCCTGTGCGCGATTCCGTGCTGGCGCAATTCCACAAGGCCGCCGAGGATTGCGTGGCGCGCGGCGCGGAGGTGGTGATCCCAGCCGTGGGTGTGGCCATGGTGCTATTGTTTGAAGCAGGCGTGCATGAAACCGCGCGCGGTGCGCCGGTGCTGTGCGGGCCTTTGGCGCTGGTGCAGCAGGGCCAGGCGGCGGTGAAGCTAAAGCGCGCCATGGGCGGGCGCTTCACTAGCCGGCGCGGTGCCTATGGCCAGCCACCGACAGCGCAGATTGCGGAACTGCGGCGGTATTATGGGGGGGTTTATCCGGGGGTGGCAGGATAGAATGAAAGAAAGTCATGGATGTACACGGGGGACAAAAAATACTGGCTTACTGTTTACTGGACGCCTATCATGCCTCGGGGTCTATTCACCCCGCCGGTGAGAACCGCCGGTAAGGAGTTCGGAATGAATAGAAAAAAAACAATCTATGTAACTCGGCCGCATCTGCCGCCACTCGAAGAATTTGTCCCATATTTGGAGAAAATTTGGGAAAGTCGCGAATTGACGAACTGCGGCCCTTTCCACCAGCAATTGGAAAAGGAACTCTGCGATTATCTCGGGGTTGAGCATATCGCGTTATTTGCGAACGCTACCATAGCCTTGGTCACTGCGTTACAATCTTTACGTATCACGGGTGAAGTGATCACAACACCCTTTTCCTTTGTGGCCACGTCGCATTCGTTGTTGTGGAATGGGGTAAAGCCTATTTTTGTTGATGTTCAACCTGATACGCTCAACATAAATCCTAAGCAAATAGAATCTGCGATAACCCCGCAAACCACCGCGATCCTTGCTGTTCATTGCTATGGACATCCCTGCGACATTGATGCGATCCAAAAAATTGCTGACACTTACAATCTCAAGGTCATCTACGATGCAGCCCATGCGTTCGGTGTAAAGTGCCATTGCGGAAGCATTCTAAAGCATGGTGATTTATCGGTGCTGAGCTTCCATGCTACCAAGGTCTTCAATACTTTCGAAGGCGGGGCTATTATCTGCCCCGATCTGAAAACAAAAACGCGCATAGATCAGCTGAAGAATTTCGGTCATTTCGGTGAGACCCAGGTGGTCGCCACTGGTATCAATGGAAAAATGAGCGAATTCAACGCAGCACTTGGGATGCTGCAACTCAAATACGTTGATGAAGCAATTCAGAGGCGGAAAGTCATTGACCAAACTTACAGGAGAGGCCTTGCGGGTATCAAGGGTGTACGGTGCCTTGGCGATGCGGGCGAGAAGGTGGCAAATTATGCGTATTTCCCGATCCTGATTGACCGCCAATACCCGATCAGTCGCGATGAGTTATATGAACGCATGAAAGCAAAAGGCGTCCATCCGCGGCGGTATTTCTACCCCTTGATAACTGAGTTTCCCATGTATCGAGGGTTCCCTTCCTCGCACCGCGACAATCTGCCTGTGGCAAGCGAGGCGGCAGCTCAGGTGCTCTGTCTCCCGATTTATCCAGATTTGACGATCCAACTCGTTCATCAGATTTGCGAGTTCATCGCTGAGCAATAAGAACCAAACGGCGCTTGCCGAGTGAGAGAAGGAGGTGCGTATGAAACTTGGTATCATGCAGCCATATTTTCTACCTTATATTGGCTATTTTCAGCTCATCGCAGAAGTAGATCAGTTTATTGTTTATGATAACATCGAATACACTAAAAAGGGCTGGATAAACCGCAACCGTATGCTTCTCAATGGTACTGATACGCGTTTCTCTTTGCCTCTCAGGAAGGCGTCCGATTCTCTTGATGTCGTTCAACGTGAAATCTCTCCCGATTTTGACCGCAGAAAACTGCTCAATCAATTCAGGGGCGCCTATCAAAGAGCCCCTTATTTTGAGCAGACATTTGCGTTGTTGGACCCGATTATCCATAACGTTGAAAAAAATCTTTTTCGATATATTTACCACTCGATCACTGCAGTTTGCCGTTATCTCGATATCGGCACAAAAATTCATGTATCATCTTCGGTTGCTATAAACCATGAGCTAAAATCTGAGCATCGAGTAATTGCTCTTTGCAAGGCCATGAATGCAAAAACCTACATAAATCCGATTGGCGGTACGGAGCTTTATGATAGAAGCCAGTTCAGTATGCACGGGATTGATTTGCGGTTCATCAAGACGATACCATTCGAATATCAACAATTCGGCGCGACATTCGTTCCATTTTTGTCTATTGTTGATGTGCTGATGTTCAATTCGCCGTCGGCAGTGCGCACTCATATCCAGCGTAACTTTGAGATGGTCTGATATGTTCTATTGGAGAAAACTTGGCAAAGTTTTTACGCCACAGGAATTCAGCGGCCGCCCTTGGCTGAAGGAATTCGCCCAGGCTCCCGCTACGCTTCTGTTGGACGACCGCCTTCGCGTTTATTTCTCGTGTCGTCCTGCGGCAGATGAAAATGGGCGATATGTCAGTTACTCCGCCTGGGTTGATCTTGACCGCACCGATCTTTTCAAGATCCGTGCAGTAGCCGATCAGCCAATCTTGAGCCTGGGGGGGCTTGGTGAGTTCGACGAATTCGGCACTTATCCAGTCTCCGTCACCCGAGAGGGAGAGAAGGTTCTCGCTTACTACGCCGGCTGGACTCGTTGTGAATCAGTACCCTTCAATGTCGCCATCGGTGCGGCTGTTAGCCGTGACGGAGGCAAGATTTTCGAGAAAATGGGCACTGGTCCTATGTTAGGCTACTCACTCGATGAACCATTTATCTTAAGCGGACCCAAGGTGCGCCGTTTTTTTGGGCAGTGGCAGCTGTTTTATATTGCTGGAAAAAAGTGGAAAATCGTCGATGGCCGTGCCGAACCGGTCTATAAGATTCGCATTGCAACCTCTGAAGATGGAATTCATTGGACAAAAAGCAACAGAGATTTGGTTCCCAGCAGAATTGAAGAAGATGAGGCTCAGGCCAGCCCCGATGTGTTTTTCGCAAATGGCAAATTCCACATGTTTTTCTGTTACCGCTACAGTAGTGATTTTCGCAGCAAGCAGAGAGGATATCGTATAGGTTACGCATCGAGTGTTGATTTGATTTATTGGAAACGCGATGATTCCAAAGCAGGTATAGATGTATCTGAAGATGGCTGGGACGCGCAAATGGTTAGCTACCCGCATGTGTTTGAACTTGACGGTAAGATATACATGGCATACCTTGGCGACCAAGTTGGAAGGTATGGTTTTGGCCTCGCGGTCCTTGAAGGCAGTTTGGAGTGAGCAGTGAGGTGGATAAAACACGGAAAGATCTTCGATCCGTCAGCCTTTAAACTTCCAAATAATTGTGTGGCATTTACGCAATCGCCGCAGGCGCTCGTGTTCGAAGATTTTATTCGTATTTATTTTTCCACACGTTCGGTTGATCCTGCTAATGGTAAATACCTAAGCCACATAGCATTCGTTGAGATGAAAAAGAATCTGCGCGATGTTATTCGCGTTTCTGATAAACCCGTAATTGCTCTTGGTGGCCTTGGTTGTTTCGATGAGCATGGCATTTTCCCAATGAATGTTTTGCGCCGCGGTGATGCAGTGTACGGTTATACTTGTGGCTGGAATCGCCGCATCTCAGTTTCAGTGGATACTGGGATTGGTTTGGCAATCAGCCGAGATAATGGCCTGACTTTTGATCGCGTGGGGCCTGGGCCTGTCTTGTCCGCTTCCTTGCACGAGCCTTTTTTGGTTTGTGATGGCTTTGTCAAAATCATAAACGACGTTTTCCACATGTGGTATGTTTTCGGTACCGAATGGAAAACCTTTTCAACTGAGGCTGCACCAGAGCGTACCTACAAGATTGGCCACGCCACATCGATGGATGGTCTCGAATGGGTGAAGGAAGAAGCACGGCGCATTATTCCTGACCGCATTGGTGCCGATGAATGTCAGGCGCTACCCACGGTGATTCCTATAGGCAGGCGCTACCATATGTTTTTTTGTTACCGTGAATCCTTTGACTTTCGGCGAGCAAAGGGGCGTGGGTATCGCATCGGACATGCATGGACGGATGATTTGATACACTGGACCCGCGATGACACCTCACCCCTTCTGGAGGGTTCGCCAAGCGAATGGGACAGCGACATGCAGTGCTACCCGCATGTGTTCGAATGTGATGGCAAGATCTATCTGCTTTACAACGGCAATGAGTTCGGTCGCCATGGCTTTGGCTTGGCCGAATTGGAAATCTAGGTCTTGACCATCCAATACACACAGGGGCGCGCCAACCGAGAAAGCATAAATATGCATCTGTCATGTTGCGATGCGAGCTTCGTCCCCCCACTCAGAACCCGCGTTGATATTGGAATCTACGCCCAAAAGATCGCCGAGAAATCTGAGCGATTTGAAGCCTGGGATAAGAATTGTCTTGTGGGTCTGGTTGCCGCCTACTGCAATGCAGCGAACCGTGATGCTGCATTCATCACCAGCGTCAGTGTGCTGCCTGGGCACCACGGAAAGGGTGTTGCAAATAGGCTGATGGCCGAATGCATAGCCTATGTGCGTAGACTGGGCTTTGCACGAATTGAATTAGAAGTTGACAGGGAAAACAGGGTTGCGCAGGCCCTCTATCTCAAGCACGGTTTCATTAATATGGAAACGCGTGATACCAATCAAAAAATGAGCGTTACTTTCGGAAAGGAGGCACCGATGAACCAGGCGCGTGATTTCAATGCAGAAACCCGCGACACGGCGCAGCGTCAATATGCCTATGGGTTCGATTTTGACGTTATGCATCCTTTTATGATTCGGTCCTTCATTCCTTTTTTTCGCTCGGGTAGCGTTTTGGAGCTTGGTAGTTTCAGGGGCGATTTCACGCGGCGCCTTCTTGAACATTTTCAAGACCTAACATGTGTAGAGGCGTCGGACGAGGCGATTGCTGAGGCAAGAGCGAGGTTCGGTGATAAGCTCATTTACATCCATTCAATGTTTGAAACGGTTACTCTGCCCAAGAGATACGATAACATCATTCTTACCCACGTGCTGGAGCATATTGATGATCCGGTTCGACTGCTCAGGCGCGTCAATGACGAGTGGCTGACCGATGACGGCCGGCTGTTCCTGGTCTGCCCAAATGCCAATGCTCCTTCAAGGCAGATTGCCGTCAAGATGGGGCTTATATCGCACAATTCCGCGGTGACGCCGGCGGAAGCAGAACACGGCCATCGTTGCACTTATAGTCTGGACACCCTGGAACGGGATGCGGCTGCGTCGGGGCTTCGCGTGGTGAATCGTTCAGGTATTTTTTTCAAGGCTCTTGCCAATTTTCAGTGGGACCGTCTTCTGCAAACGGACATCATTTCAAAGGATTACCTCGAAGGATGTTACAAGCTAGGGCAGCACTACCCTGATTTATGCTCGAGTATTTTTCTCCTGTGTGAAAAGGGCAATAATCCATGATTCAATAAATCAGGAACGGAGCGCATGGCACGATACGCTTGATGGGGTGTGGGGTAAAAGACGTTGGCTGAGTAAGCCAAAAGTTGTGCTGGGCCTCAGCGGTCAGAAGACCAGAACGAGCTTTCCTGCTCCAGTCTATAGGTGGCTACCAAGTTAAGAATCTCGTTTAAGAACCGGTCAACGCCGAACTCTTCTTCGGCGCGCTGCTTGCTTTCCTCGAGCATGCTTGAAAGCTCAGGCCCCAAGTTCGACGCTGAATATCGCGCCTCACTTATGCGGAGATCCATTTGGAGAGATAATTCTACGCTATCAATATCTACGGATTTAAAATTTGAATAGGCTACCAATGCTTCATGCATGAAGGGAGTCGCATCAGAAATACTGAAACATTTGGCCAGGAAAGCAGCAACAATGCGTTCATGTACGTATTTAAGCGTGCACGGCGAAACATTCACCAGCATTTTACTCCGCCCATATACTTCGTAAAGTTTTTCCGCAGAAACTGTTCCGTGGAACCGTGCGCGCGTATTAGCTTTCTCGATATGAGGCCAGTCACCGAAGATGTGGCCACCGTGACGCATGACCTCGCGTAACATGCGTTCAGCCCTTACGGCGCGGACATATTTATCTACCTCCGAACACATCCGCAGAAACAGCTCCTTGCGCGCACCAAAGTCGATGTTATGGTCCCGACAGGCATGCGCTACCAGTTGCGCGATCGTCTTGGTTTGTCCGCTCAGAGCTGACTTTGCCGCATCCTCAACGGCTGCGCGAAGCTTCGCCGGAAATATGTCCCAACCACGGAGCAGTTGCCTTGGATCGACACCCGTTTTTACATAGACTATTTCGAGATCACGATCCTGCCATGAAATCTGTTCTGCATAGGGATTTGGGGGATAAAAGCCTTTGTACACAACAGAAAAATTCTGACCTTGCATGAACTCATGATAGACATTCTGGAAATCTTCACTCGCATAAACGTGAAAAAAACCGGGCCCCACAGTAGAGTGAAGCTTCGGGGAGTAAAAAGGCGCATCGCCCATTAGCGATATGAACGGTACCTTCAGTTTATTCCAGAGATTACCCGAATCAAGTTTCAACCCCATACCAAAACCTTGATAGCCAAAACAGAACAGGGGTTGACCCTTGGAGAGCGCCTCATTCAATTTGGTCGGCCAATTGTTTTCAAGAAGGTCTATTTTTATAAGGGTAATATCAAACAGCTTCGCTCTTTCGGCGAGAGTATCTGTGAGCCATGAAAGGATGCCGTTAGCATTTTGCCCCACAAAGGCTAAAGCGTAATGTGATGTCATAGCCATAAGGTATCAAAAATAGGTCTTCGCTGCAAGGCCGAAGTCCTATCCTTTCATGACACGCTCAACGAATTGAGGGGCAAGGCGGTACAAATACCACCCCCCTGACGGTGACTGCATTTGAAGCGGGCTTCAAATGGGGCTTCTCGTGACAATTATTGTCTAGCTAAGCAACTCTAGTTAATCCCTTTCCCAGCCGGCCCCCAAGCCAAAAACTGAGCGCGCATACCCTAGCACGATGCGCCAGATTTGGGCGGCGACCTCTGTCAGGTAATTGGCGTATCAAGACAAATGAACAAAAGTTGAAGCTGGTGGGACATTTCGAAAGATCGCGACTTTAACTGCCAGGAGTTTCAAGCATTCGTCATTAGTCTTCACGCCTAACCCCTCAATGCCCCGCAATAATCGCATCCGCAATCTTCTCCGCCACCATCAGCGTCGGGAAATTCGTGTTCGCGCAGGGCACAACCGGGAAGATTGAGGCATCCACCACGCGCAGACCCTCAATCCCCTTCACACGGCCATTGCTATCCACCACCGACATCGGGTCTTCCGGCCTGCCCATGCGGCAGGAACAGGACGCATGCCAAACGCCAATCGTGGCCTTACGGATGAAGGCTTCCAAAGCCGCGTCATCCGTCAACACCTGATCAATCCGGAAACCCTCCACCACGAAGCGATCAATGAAATAGCTCCGCAGGAAGGCGGGCCCATCCAGCACCAGGCTGATCATCTTGGTCAGCATGCGGTTCTTGTCGCTCACCACGCCAAGCTTGCGCACGCGGTCGCTATAGCTTGCGGGGAAGTGATCCGCGGTGACCTTGCCCAGCTCATCACTCATCTGGATCGCGGCCATCATGCGAAAGCCACTCATCAAGCGGTCCAGATCGCGCTTGTCTGACAGAAGGTTGAATTCAACAATCGGCTCATCGCGCCAATTGCTGGAAGCGAGCTTCAACTGCCCGCTTTCCGAATAGGTCTTGTTCACCCATAGCAGCATGGAAGCCACTTGCTCCCCCACCGCATGCCAGGCGGATTTGCTGACGACGGCCGCGAACATGTCACCCGCCGGCACGCCTTCCATCTGGGATGAATAGCGCAGCCCGAGCAGGATATGCCGGCGAGTTTGGTTATCCACCCGCGCGCCGCGCTTCAGGAAGGAAGACAGCGCAATGGAAGGATGATCCATCAAGCCCTGGCCCACCCCTGGCAACGCCATGCGCACCGGAATGCCAAGATCACGCAAATGCCCCACAGGCCCGATACCCGAACGCAGCAGATGCGCGGGGGAATGAATGGCGCCGCAGGATAGGATGATTTCGCGCCCCATGAAGCGCTGTTCCTGCCCGCGCACCAAAGCCACCACACCAACGCAGCGCTGGTCTTCGAAGATCAATTCCTTGACCTGGGTTTCGCAGGAAATCGTCAGATTTTCCCGCGCGCGGGTTTCGCGGTCCAGATAGCCCATGGCGGCCGACACGCGCTGTTCTTCGGCATTGGAAATGGTGATCGGGAAATAGCCATCCTCGAAAAACCCATTCTGGTCTTCCAAGGCCTTGAAGCCAGCAGCCGAGAAAGATTTTGCCGCCGCCTTGGCGTGGTTATTCCATTTCTCGGGCTTGATGCGGCGCACTTTGATGCGTCCATCTTTGCCGTGGAAGGGGCCATCGAAATCAAGGTCGTGCTCGACCTTTTTGAAATAGGGCAGCACCGCATCCCAATTCCAGCCCGTCGCCCCACGCGCTTCCCATTCATTGTAATCCGTAGGCGCTCCGCGATTGGCCATCTGGCCATTGATGGAAGAACCACCACCCAAAACCCGCGCCTGTTCGTATTTGCGCAAGGGTGGGCGTTCCTGCGGGTTATTGTGAGAGACAATCTGCGTATGCACGCGCAGTTCCGTCCAATGAAAGCGCGGGTCGAAATAGGCCGTGCCGGGGTAACTGTCGCGGATTTCCTTCGCTTCTTCACCCGGCGGCGCATCAGGCCCCGCCTCACACAGCAGCACCTTATGGCCGCTGCGGGCAGAAAGCCGATGCGCGAGAACGGAACCGGCAGAACCGCCGCCCACAATAATGGTATCGAACATCACGCTTCCTCTTCTTATTCTCAACCTTGCGGGATCATGCGGCCCAAGGGGCGCCCGCCACAGATATGCACATGGAAATGCGGTACTTCCTGGCCGGAATGCATGCCCATATTCATCAGTACGCGGTAGCCATCAGCTTCCAGCCCCAAGCCCTTCGCCACCTGGCCCACCGCACGCCAGAAGCCGGCGATTTCATCAGGCGTGGCAGCGGCGCTGAAATCGGCGATCGAGACATATTTCCCCTTCGGGATCACCAGCACATGCACCGGCGCCTGGGGGGCGATGTCGTGAAAGGCGAGCACATGATCATCCTCATGCACCTTTTTCGCCGGAATCTCACCGCGCAGGATGCGCGCGAAGATATTGCTGTCATCATAGGGGCCAAGGCCATTGACCGGCATGGGGTTATGCCTCCCTCGTGAAAATTACCTGCCCCCACCATGCCATGCGCGGCCAGGATTGGAAGCCCATTCAGACCAAGCCGAGCCAAGCAGCCGCCGCCTGATCCGCCCCGCTCGGCAAGGGCGCGGCGCGGTTCCCCATCCAGGCCAGGATATCGCCGGCCACCGCAGCACCGCCGAAATCCCGCAGCAGCATGTGATGGCCTTCCGGGTAGAAGGCCACGCGCTGCGCCGCGCCACGCGGCAATTGGGCCAGGGCAGCGCGAATCGGCGCGGGCGGCACCAATTCATCCTTCGCGCCGTAAAGCACCAAAGCGGGGGCGGTGAATCGCGGCAGGGCGGCGGTTGCGGCGTCCATCAGGTCAACCAGGCCGGCCACGGCATCAACTCGGGTTTGCTTCAGCACCTGCGGGTCACCGGACCAGCGGCGCCAGGCTTCCAGATTATCGGTCGGGCGAAACAGCGGCGCGCTGGAAGAAAGCGCCAGGCCCGGAGTCAGTGCCTTCAGCGTATCCAGCATCAGCCGTGCCTGCCAGGCCAGGCTGGCCCGCCCGCGCAAGGCTGGGGCGGAAAGCACAAGGCCATCCGCCATGGGCGCCTTACTGCCGGCCAGCACCAGCACCGCACCCCCCATGCTTTCGCCCATCATGAAAAGCGGCAGGCCGGGGTGGCGGGCGCGGATCAACCCGGCGGCACTAATCGCATCCTGCGCCAGAGTCTCATGCCCCGGCCAAACCCCGCGCGGGGCGGTGCCGCCAAAGCCGCGCTGGTCATAAGCGTAAAGCGCCACCCCCGCCCCGGTGAACCAGGGCGCGGCATCTTCCGCAAAGGATCGGCCATATTCATTCATGCCATGCAAGGCGAGCATCACCGCACGCGGTGGCCCTTCCGGCTGCCAGGCATGCAGCGGCAACCGCACGCCATCGGCCATGACCAACGCATCATCCCTGAGCGCGGGCCTGGTCACCACCGGCCCCATGGGGGCGCGGGCCTCGGCACAGCCGGCCAGCGCCAGGCCGGCCAGCAGCGCCCGACGCGGCGTTATGAAGGGCTTCATGGTCATAAGGATCAGATAGGGTGCCGGACAAGGCTGGTCCATCACCCCCTGCCCCGGTATGATCGGACCAAGACCTGCGACATGAGGACCCAGATGCGCGACCAGCAAATGACCGGCTATGGCCCGAAGCCCGTGGTGGGTGTCACGCCCGAACAGCGCGTCACTGTGCAAAGCCGCAATATCCCCTGCGATGGGGAAGCGGCGAGCGGGCTCGGTCATCCGCGCATCTGGCTGCATATTGAAGGGCATGATGTGACCTGCCCTTATTGTTCCATCACCTATGTCCTGGCCGAAGGCGCCGGCGAGGATCATGGCCATTGAGGACACCTCTGGCCCTGTCGCGGAACGCCCGCACGGCAAGGCCTTGAGCGAGGCAATTGCGGGGGCCGAGGGCCTTCCCGAAACCAAGCCGGGTGAGCGCCACCTGATTCTGGTGGATGGTTCGGGCTATATTTTTCGCGCCTATCACGCGCTGCCACCCATGACGCGGCCGGATGGCACGCCGGTGAATGCGGTTTTCGGCTTTACGAATATGCTGTCGCAATTCCTGCTGCGCCATGCCGCCAGCCATATCGCGGTGGTGTTCGATGCCGGGCGCAATACTTTCCGCAATCAGATTTATGCCGAATACAAGGCGCATCGCCCGGACCCGCCGCCAGAATTGGTGCCGCAATTCGGCCTGATCCGCGATGCGACAGATGCTTTTGGTGTCGCGCGCGTGGAACAGGAAGGTTTTGAAGCGGATGATTTGATCGCCGCCTATGCCAAGGCGTTCGAGGCCACCGGGGGGCATGTGACGATTGTTTCTTCCGATAAGGATCTGATGCAATTGATCCGCCCTGCGGTACAGATGCTCGATCCCATGAAGCAGAAGCCGCTGCGCGCGCCAGAAGTGATGGAAAAATTCGGCGTCACCCCGGATAAGGTGGTGGAAGTGCAAGCGCTGGCCGGCGATGCCACGGATAATGTGCCAGGCGTGCCGGGCATTGGCATCAAGACCGCGGCGCAATTGATCAATGAATATGGTGATTTGGAAACGCTGCTGGCCCGCGCTGGTGAAATCAAGCAACCGAAGCGCCGCGAAGCGCTGATAGGAAACGCCGAATTGGCGCGGATTTCCCGCCGCCTGGTGGCGCTGGATGATAACGCGCCTTTGCCGCTCGATATCGCCGCGCTGGAAGCCAAGGCGCCAGGCGATGGCAAGCTGGAAGCTTTTCTACGCACGCAGGGGTTTCGCTCCATCCTGGCGCGCATGGGCTTTGGTGATGCCGGGCCGCTGCTGCGGCCGGCGCCCATGGCAGCGTCCCCCAGCGAGGCAACGCCCGCGCCAGAAGGTGGCAATATCGCCGCCCCCTTCGGCGCTTATGATTGCGTGACGGATGAAGCCACCTTGGCGCGCTGGGTCGCGCTGGCGCGCGAAGCGGGCGTGGTGGCGGTGGATACGGAAACCGATAGCCTGGATGCGCGCCGCGCCACCATGGTTGGGTTCTCGCTGGCCATCGCGCCGGGCCGCGCCTGCTATGTGCCGATCCGCCATGGCAGCGTGGGCGATATGCTCTCAGCCCCCGCACCCGCGCAAATTGCGCCGGAAGCCGCCTTCGCGCTGCTCCGGCCGCTGTTTACCGATGCTTCTGTGCTCAAGGTTTTCCAGCACGCGAAATATGATCTGGAAGTCATGGCGCGGTCGGAAAATGGCGGCTTTGCCGATATCAGCCCCATCGATGACACCATGATGCTGTCCTACGCCATGGAAGCCGGGCGCCATGGGCATGGCATGGATGAGCTTTCGGTTTTGCATCTGGGCCATCAACCCATCACGTTTGATGAAGTAACCGGCACCGGCAAAGCCCGCCTGCCCTTCAGCGAAGTGCCGCTGGACAAAGCCACCGCCTATGCCGCCGAAGATGCGGATGTGACGCTGCGGCTTTGGCTGCTACTGCGCCCGCGTTTGCGCGCTGATGGTGCGCTGGCGAGTTATGAACAAATCGAACGCCGCATGATCCCCGTTTTGCGCGATATGGAAGCGGCCGGCGTGAAGGTGGATGGCGCGGAATTGGCGCGCATTGGCGAAGATTTCGCGGGGCGCCTCGCGGTGCTGGAAACTTCCATCCATCAGCTTGCTGGCCGTGCCTTCAATGTTGGATCGCCCAAGCAATTGGGTGAGATTCTGTTTGATGAAATGGGGCTTTCAGGCGGGCGCAAGGGCAAGACCGGCGCCTATTCCACCGATGCGGCGGTGCTGGAAGAACTCAGTGTCCAGGGCGTGGAATTGGCCGGCAAGGTGCTGGAATGGCGCCAATTGGCCAAGCTGAAATCCACCTATGTTGAAGGGCTCGCCGCGCAAATCGATCCAACCGATAAGCGCGTGCATACAAGCTATCAAATGGCGATCACCTCCACCGGGCGGCTTTCGTCAACCGATCCCAATTTGCAGAATATCCCGATCCGGAGTGAAGAAGGCATGCGCATTCGTCGTGCCTTCATCGCGGAGAAGGGCCACGTGCTGCTGGCCGCCGATTACAGCCAGATTGAACTCCGCTTGCTCGCTCATTTGGCCGATGTGCCGACGCTCCGCGAAGCCTTTGCGGGTGGTGAGGATATTCACGCCCGCACCGCGTCTGAAATCTTCGGCATTCCGCGCGACAAGGTGGATAAGGAAGCGCGGCGGCGCGCCAAGATGATCAATTTCGGCATCATCTATGGCATGTCGGCTTTTGGCTTGGCGACCCGCCTTGGTATTCCGCCCGGCGAAGGCCGCAGCATCATTGATGCCTATTTCGCGCAATATCCCGGTATCCGCCAGGAAATGGAGCGCTTGAAGGAAGAAGCGCGCACGCATGGCTTTGTGCGCACACCTTTCGGCCGCAAGCTTTGGATACCTGATATCGCCACGCGTGACCCGGTGCGCCGCGCCGGCGCCGAACGTGCTGCCATCAACGCCCCCTTCCAGGGCGGTGCTGCCGAGATCATCAAGCGCGCCATGGTGCGCCTGCCGCGCGCCTTGCACGATGCGGGGTTGAAGGCGCGCATGCTGCTGCAAGTGCATGATGAATTGGTGTTTGAAGTGCCCGAAGCTGAGGTTGAAGCAACCTCAGCGATCGTACGGCAAATCATGGAATCGGTTGCGATACTCCGCGTGCCGCTTTCGGTAGATATCGGGCAGGGTCATTCCTGGGCAGAGGCGCATTGAACATGGCAACGGGATGGAGCGCCGCTGAAAAACGCACGCTGGCGCAGATCTGCGCCGCGCATTTCGTCAGTCATTTGCACATCTTGATTCTGCCGCCGCTATTTCCGCTGCTACGGGAATCGCTTGATGTTTCCTATATTGAACTCGGCCTGGCGCTGACCGTGTTCAATATTGTCTCCGCCTTCACGCAGGCGCCGATGGGCTTTGTGGTGGACCGCATTGGCCCGCGTAAAATGTTGGCGGCAGCGCTTACTTTAGGCGGTTCGGCCTTTATCCTGCTTGGGTTGTTTCCAAGCTGGCCCATGCTGATGGTGGCCGTCGCCATGGCTGGGCTTGCCAATAGTGTCTATCACCCGGCGGATTACGCAGTGCTTGGTTCGGATATCAGTGAAGGCCGTGTAGGCCGCGCCTTTTCGCTGCACACCGCTTGCGGGTTTTTGGGTGGCGCTATTGCACCCGCCTTCATGCTGGGTGTTGCGGCACTCGGTGGCATGTCCTCCGCAATGATTGCCGGCGGTTTGGTTGGCCCGCTGGTTGCGATACCGCTGGTCTTTGCCGCGCGGCGCGATGCGGCCAAGCCCCGCCCGGCAACAGCCACGCAGCGCACGGCGGAGCCGGGTGGCGTGCGCCGTGTGCTGACCCCGGCCGTGATGGCGATGATGGTATTCTTCATCATGCTGGCACTTGCCAATGGCGGTATTCACAGCTTTTCCGTCGCGGCCTGGGTGGCGCAGGGCATGACCTTGGAACTCGCGAATGGGGCTTTGACCGGGTATCTTTTTGCGAGCGCGATTGGCGTTTTGATGGGCGGCTATATCGCGGATTGGACCAAGCGCCATGGGCTGGTCGCGACTTTTGGCTTTATCGCCGCCGCATCCATCATGCTGCTGATCGGCAATGGCGTTTTCCAGGGTTATGCGCTGGTAGCAGCTATGATTTCATCCGGGCTGCTGACGGGCATGATTATGCCATCGCGTGACATGCTGGTGCGCGCCGCGGCGCCGCCGGGTCAGGCGGGGGCGGTGTTTGGCATTGTTTCCACCGGCTTCAATATTGGCGGCATGGTGGGGCCGCCGCTGTTTGGTTGGCTGCTGGAAGCGGGCGAGCCACGGCTGATCTTCATCACCAGCGCTGGCTTCATGCTGCTGACGGCGGTTATGGCAATCGGGCAGGAATGGCGGCTGGCGCGGCGGCGGCGTGCGGCGATGACCGCAGCGGAATGATCAGGCTTTGAAGTAAGCGAGCAACACGGAAAGTGTTGCTATCGAAATCAACGTTGAAAGCAGCACCGTAGCACCTGAAGCGCCCACGCCGGTGTCGTAACGCCGCGCCAGAAGAAAAGCATTGGCGCCGGTGGGCAGCGCTGAGACCACCACCGCCACTGCCGTTTCCAATGGCGAAAGCCCGAGCGCCAGACAAGCGCCCCAGGCCAGCGCAGGCATCAACGCAAGCTTGAGAAAACTGGCAAAGCCAACCTCCGCCCGCGCACCAGCCAGCGAAAATCCCGTGAGCGATCCGCCAAGGCAAAACAAGGCGAGCGGCGGCCCCGCCGCGCCGAGCAATTCCAAAGCGCGGCGCATCGGTGCCGGAACGGGAATGCCAAGCGCTTGCCACACGAAGGCAAGGAATACCGCCATCACAATCGGGTGGCGCAGCACACCCAGTAACGTGGCGCGCAACACGCGCGAGAGTGGCGCCTGGCTATGCAGCCCAATCTCCGCCACCACGGTTGCGACACTCAGCAACACCATGGAATGCAGCGCCAGAATGGCAAGCAATATGGTCAGCCCCGCCTGACCGAAAGCCGCCGTGATCAACGGAATGCCGAGCATGACCGTATTGCCAAAGCTGGCATTCAGCGCGAATAGCCCCGCCGCACCAATCCCCTGCTGCAGCCGCGCTCGGCCCAGCCAAAGCGCAATGCCGTAAATCAGCATGGAGGCGATGAAAAACGCGAAAGCCGCCGGCCCGCCGCCTTCATGGCCAGAAGTGCCGCCATTGAATAGCAGGCAGGGCGAAGCGATGGAGAAGGTGAAGAAATTCAGCCCGCGAAAGCCACCATCATCCACAAAGCGCCAGCGCGAAGCGGCATAGCCCAGCGCGATAATGGCAAAGACCGGCAGGACAATGCCAAGAACAATACTCACGCGCCAAGCAAGCCCTTGATGAAGCCCGCCATGCCGGGCTGGCGCGCGCGCGTGCTGCGTGCGGCATGCAACACGGCGCGCGCCGTCGCTACGGTTGCGGCGAAATCCTGATTGATCAGCACATGGTCGAATTCATCCCAATGGGTGATTTCTTCCCGTGCGGCGGTCATGCGTTTCACGATTTCCGCGTCACTATCCTGGCCACGATTGCGCAAGCGCCGTTCCAATTCCGCCATGCTCGGCGGCAATAGGAAAATGCTGGTCACATCAGCCGCCATGCTGGCCTTCAACTGCCGATGGCCTTGCCATTCAATGTCGAACAGCACATCTCGCCCTTCGGCCAAAGCGGCTTCTACCGGCGTGCGCGGTGTGCCATAGCCACGGCCCAGAAACATCGCGTGTTCCAGCAAATCACCACGCGCGATCATGGCCTGATATTCCGCCATGTCGCGGAAATGATAATGCACGCCGTCTTCCTCACCGGGGCGCGCCGCGCGGGTGGTGACGCTGACCGAAAGCGTGAGATCCGCCTCGCTTTCCAAAAGCGCGCGCGAAACGCTGGTCTTGCCCGCCCCTGGGGGTGCCGCAATCACCAGGCAAAGGCCGCGACGCTTCATGGGCGCTTACTCCACATTCGCCGCTTGTTCGCGCAGGCGTTCAATCGCGGCTTTCAGATCAAGCCCAAGCCTGGTCAGCGCCACAGTCGCGGATTTGCTGCACAGCGTATTGGCTTCGCGCACGAATTCCTGCGTCAGAAATTCCAGCCGCCGGCCCACCGCGTCGCCGGAAGCAAGCAGCGCGCGCGCTTCGGCGATATGGGCGTTCAGCCGGTCAATCTCCTCCCGCACATCGGATTTGGCGGCAAGCAGAGCGACCTCGGCTGCGAGGCGTTCTTCCGGCACACGGCGTTCGCCTTCCAGCAGTGCCGCCAGGCTTTCGCGCAAGCGCGCCTTTTGCTGGGCTGGCTGATCCGCGGCTGCATCGCGCGCCAGCGTGACCAGGGCGGCAATTTCATCAATCAGCACGCCCAGAATCTCCGCCAACCGCGCGCCTTCCGCCGCGCGGGACTTCGCCAAGCCTTGCAGCGCAGCGGAGAAGCCCTTGGCCACCACCGCGCGGCGCGCTTCTTCAGCCGCTTCATCAAGCTCCGTGCTTTCAGCGCGCAGCACACCGGGCAGGCTCAGCAGCGCTTCGGCGCGCGGCGGTGGTGCGCCGGGGATGCGCGCGGCCAAATCCAACGCCAGGCGCAAAGCCTGTTCCAGTGCGGCAGGGTCTGGCGTCAGGCGAGGGCCTGCCTTTTCCTCACGCTTGATGTTCAAGGTGGCGGAGATATTGCCGCGCTTGAAGACCTTCCCCGCCGCGTCGCGCAGCGCTGGTTCCACCGCGTCAAAGCCATTGGGCAGGCGCAGCCGCAGATCGAGCCCCCGCCCATTGACGCTGCGCACTTCCCACAGGAAGGAAGCGCCATCGGGCAGGGTGCCATCGGCACGGGCGAAACCGGTCATGGATGCAAGCTTGGCCATGCGCGGTTTTTGCCCCAGAGGAGATGTTATGCAAGCGCTTTGGCAAAATGTGCTGATTACCGGCGCCTCATCCGGCCTGGGCCGCGCCCTGGCGGAAGCCTGCGCCGCGCCTGGCGTGGTCCTGCATCTCTCGGGCCGCGATGCCGCCAGGCTGGAAGAGGCCGCCTCCGCCTGCCGCGCGCGGGGGGCGGAAGTGCAGCCCCGCGTGCTGGATGTATGCGATGCGACCGCCATGGCGGGCTGGGTCACGGGCGCGGGGCGGCTTGACCTAGTGATTGCCAATGCTGGCATTTCCGCCGGCACGGGCGGCACCACGGAACCCACCGCCCAAACCCGCCGCATTTTTGAGACCAATGTCACCGGCGTTCTGAACACCGCCTTGCCGGCGCTGGAGGTCATGGCCGCACAATCCCCAGGCGCCGATGGGTTGCGCGGGCGCATTGGCGTTGTCGCATCCGTTGCCGCTTTCGTGGCCGCGCCAGGTGCGCCGACCTATTGCGCCACCAAGGCCGCGGTGCAGCGCTGGGCGGAAGCGCTGGATGCCACGGAACGCAAGCGCGGCATTCGGATGCATGCGATCTGCCCCGGCTATGTCCGCACGGCGATGACCGAGCGCAATAAATTCCCCATGCCGTTTTTGATGGATGCGGATGAAGCCGCGCGGCGCACGCTGGCGGGGATTGCGCGCGGCAAGACGCGCATCGCCTATCCCTGGCCCACCTATATGCTGGCGCGCTTCGCGGGCGCCTTGCCGATTTCCTGGCGGGCCGCGATTTTCAGCCGCCTGCCTGCCAAGGATGGCAATATTTAGTTAGCTATTCGGCTTCAGCATCTGCCGCAGCACGGTGCCATCGGATAGCCGATCAAAACCTTCATTGATTTCTTCCAGCTTCACCACGCCACTTTTCAGCTTATTCACAGGCATCTTGCCGCGCCGATAAAGCGATAACAGGCGCGGAATGTCACGTTCCGCAACGCAGGATCCCATATAGGACCCGCGAATGCTCTTTTCCTCCGACACCAAATTCGCATGGAGGTAAGAAACTGAAGCATTCACATTCGGCAACCCCGCACTGATGGTGCTGCCACCACGCGCGGTAATGGCAATGGCAAGCTGCATGGCGGGAATGGTGCCGGCGGTTTCAATCACCGTATCCACCCCGCCATCAGTCGCATCACGCACCGCCGCCGCGCAATCATCATTGCCGGCCAGGAAGACATCGGTGGCGCCCCATTCCTTGGCCTGTTCCAGCTTTTTCGGGTTGGTATCTACCGCGATGATGCGATCCGCGCCCGATGCCACGGCGGCAAAAAGCGCATTCATGCCAACGCCGCCCAGGCCCACCACGGCAACATTCTCGCCGGGCTGCAAGCGCGCGGTATTGATCACGGCGCCGGCGCCGGTCATGACCGCGCAGCCAAAAATCGCCGCGTCATCCAGCGGGATATCCTTATCAATCTTCACAGCTGAACGCCGTGCCACCACGGCGAATTGGGCGAATAGGGACAGGCCACTATTGTGATTCACATAATTCCCATCAAGGCGCTTGATGCGCTTGGCACCACTCACTAGCGACCCCGCCGCGCGCGCCGCATTGCCACTTGGGCAGATATTGGGCCGGCCGCGGGCGCAATAGCGACACGTGCCGCAGGATGAGGCGAAAACCGTGATCACGTGATCACCGGGCTTGAGGTCTGTAATGCCTGGCCCGCATTCGCGCACAATGCCGGCCCCTTCATGGCCGATCACAATCGGCAGCGGGCGCGGGCGTTGGTTTTCAATGGTGGAAAGATCCGAATGGCAAAGCCCCGCCGCCGCGACTTCGATCAGGATTTCACCGGGGCCAGGTGGGTCAAGCTCCACCTCCTCCACGACCAAGGGGCGAGTCTTGGCATAGGGGCGCGGCAGGCCCTGTTCGAACAGAATGGCAGCTTTCATGCGCATGGGCGCTTCCTCCTGGTATCAGTTATTGTTCAGCTTGCACCCGCAGCGCGCCATTCGGCAATTAGGGCATCGGCGGCTCGGTCCATATCGTCGCTGCCATTATAGCCATGGAAGGAAATGCGGATGCGTCCGCGGCCATTCCAGGCCAGCACGCCGCGCCGCGCCATGCCATCCACAATGGCCGATGCCCTGGGGTGTTCCGCGCAAACACTGGCGCCATGCCAGCGCGGATCGGGCGGCGTGGTGGAAGGAATATCGGCGGCGCGCAGGCGGTCCAACAGCCCCACCGTCAGGCGCTGCACATGGGCTTCAATCGCTTCCGGCGTAAAATCTTCCAGGTAACGTAGCGCTGAATCCAAAACATAAAGCCCAAGATGCGATGGATTGCCGCGCGTGAAGCGCGCAGCGCCTGGCAGTAGCGCTGGGGTTTGCGACCAATCCGGCCTTCCCATGGAAGCAATGGAATGCCACCCCGCCGTGCTCGGCACCCAGCCTGGCTGGCGCTTGGGGTTCCAATAGGCTAGCGCGACACCAGTACACCCCAACATCCATTTATAGCAGGCCGAGAAGGCAAAATCCGCGATATCGGCATGGATCGGCATCCAGCCGGCACCTTGCGTGAAATCCACCACCAGCAAAGCGCCAACCCTATCCGCCGCCGCGCGCAAAGCCACCAAATCATGCCGCGCCGCATTCAGGAAGGAAACCGCGCTGATGCCGATCATGCGCGTGGAGCCATCAATCGCGGCGGCGAAGCTTGCGGGGTCCGCGGCCTTGGCGAAGCGCAAAGTTACTTTCGGTTGGCGTTGCAGCGTGATTGGCGCGACGACCGATGGATATTCATCTGGGTCCACCAGCACCGTATCGCCCGCGCGCCAATCAAGGCTTTCCACCACCATGGCAACACCCTCGGCCACCGATGACACAAAGCCGATATCGGCGGGCGCCACATGGAATAGCCGGCCCGCCCGAGCGCGCGCGCTTTCCATCATGGCTTCTTGGTGGTGGCGCCCGGCGGGGCCGGCGGATTTATCGGCCGCATAGGCGCTAAAGGCCGCATCATGCTGGCGCAGAAAGGGCGTTTCCCCCGCGGCGCAAAGATGCGTGATGCCAGGCGCGATGCGGAAATCGGCGGGGTTGAATAGCGGGGAGGAGATCATGCGTTCTGCCCTTGGGCTTTAATGACATTCAAATCCCAATCCACGCTTGCGTCAAAACCAAGACGTGCCGCGCTGGCGATGTTAGGCTGCATGCATGCTGAAAGGTGATCCGCCCTGCCCGCCCTTGTGATCCTCAGCGCCTATGCGCTGTTGGTCGTGCTGCCGGTGGCGCTTGGCTGGTGGCTGATCGGCCCCGCGCGGCCCTGGTTGGACGAAGCTTCCAGCGCGATCGCCATGATGGCGACAGCGGCGCTGCTGCTGGAATTTCTGCTCTCTGGCCGGTTTCGCGTGATCAGCGCCGGCATCGGCATGGATCGCAGCCTGCGCTGGCATCAGATTTTTGCGCAAATCCTGACAATCGCCGCGTTGCTGCACCCGCTGTTTTATCTGAGCCCAAGCGGCGCGGCTTTTGAGCGCCCGGATGATCCTACCGGCGCGCTGGTGCTGGGCTTGGATGCGGCCTCACTCATTTCTGGCGCTTTGGCCTGGTTGCTGCTGGGTTTGCTGATCATCACTGCCATCAGGCGCGATGATTTGCCCTATCGGTATGAGGTCTGGCGGATAGGCCATGGGCTTGGCGCGGCGCTGCTGGCGGGGTTGGCGTTGCATCATGCCATCTCTGCCGGGCGTTATTCGGCTGCACCGGCGCTGATGGGCTATTGGGCGTTTTTGCTGGCCTTGGCTTTGGGCAGCCTGGTTGCGGTTTATCTGCTGCGGCCCTGGCAGTTGGCGCGTCGCCCTTGGCGCATCGCCGGCTTGGAACGCGTTGGTGATCGGCTGTGGTCGCTGACATTGGAACCCGATGGCCATGCGGGGCTTTCCTATCGCGCCGGGCAATTCGCTTGGCTTCGGCTGAATTGCTCGGCGTTTTCGGTGCGGGAGCATCCTTTCTCCATCGCCTCAGCGCCCACGGATGGGAAGGCTTTGCGCTTTCTGATCAAGGAAGTGGGCGATTTCACCCGCCAGATCGGCGGTCTGCCGCTGGGCGCGCGCGCCTTTGTGGATGGCCCGCATGGTGCGCTGTGCCTGGAAGGCCGGCGGGAGCCTGGCATTTTCATGATCGCCGGCGGCGCGGGGCTTGCGCCCATGCTCTCCCTGTTGCGAGAGGCCGCGGCGCGCGGCGAAACCCGCCCCATCACGCTGGTTTATGGCAATCGCCACCAAGGGCAGATCATGGCAGCGGCCGAATTAGCCGCGCTGACCGGGCGCCTACGGCTTGATCTGCACCATGTGCTGCAGGAACCCCCGCCCGGTTGGACGGGCTTCACCGGCATGATGACGCCCGCATTGATCCAGGCCGAAGCCGTACAAGCCGCGCAGGAAGGCTGGGTTTTCCTGCTCTGTGGCCCTGGCCCCATGATCCGCGCCGCGCATCAGGGCTTGGCCGCGCTTGGCGTACCCCGCCGCCGCATCCTGGAAGAACGTTTTTCGGTGTTTTAGGGGCTGCCCCCGCCTTAATCATGCCCGGCTTTCGCGGCATAGGAAGGAAACAGACCAATCCAGGGGAATCGTCCTGTGCCGTTGAAGCCGCTCAAGAAAGCCGTTTTGCCCGTCGCGGGGCTGGGCACGCGTTTCCTGCCCGCCACCAAGACCATGGCGAAGGAAATGCTGCCCATCGTGGACAAGCCGCTGATCCAATACGCGGTGGAAGAAGCGCGCGCGGCGGGGATTGAGCAGATCTGCCTGATCACCGGTCGCGGCAAGACCATGCTGGTGGATCATTTCGACATTGCCTATGAGCTGGAACGCACCTTGGCAGAACGCGGCAAGGAAAAAGAATTGGCGGCTTTGCGCGCCGATGCGCTGCCACCTGGTTCCATTATGTCGGTCCGCCAGCAAGTACCCATGGGGCTCGGCCATGCCATTTGGTGCGCGCGCGCCTTCATTGCCGATGATCCCTTCGCCATTCTATTGCCCGATGATCTGATGCAATGCGAAGTATCTTGTACTGCGCAGTTGGCCGATGCCTATCGCGAAACAGGCGGCAATGTTGTCGCGATTGAAGAAGTGCCGCGTGACCGCGTGAACCGCTACGGCGTGTTGGATGTGGCGGAAGATCGCGGGCGGCTGGTTTCCGTGAAGGGGCTGGTGGAAAAGCCGCCGATTGAGAAAGCGCCTTCTAACCTGACCATCATTGGCCGCTATGTGCTGATGCCGGAAGTGATCGGCCATTTGGCGCGCATGGAAAAGGGCGCGGGCGGGGAAGTGCAATTGACCGATGGCATGGCAAAGCTGATCGGCACGCAGCCCTTCCACGGGCTGCGCTATCAGGGCCGCCGCTTTGATTGCGGCGATAAGGCCGGCTTCCTGGAAGCGCAGGTGGCTTTCGCGCTGGCACGGCCCGATCTGGCGCCGGCCATGCGCGATATTTTGAAGCGCTATGCGTAGGATTTAGCTGGGGCGCATGCAGCGCACCAGCTCCGCCACATCAGGCGCGCCATCCAGCCGCCAGATCGCATCGCGCAGCGCCATGGCACCCGCCTTGCCCAAAAGCGGTTCGGCATTGTCGCGGTATTTCGCTTCCAATTCATCATCGGAAAGCGGCGCGCCGGGGTCGCCTTTCGGCAACAGCACGGTTTCCGTCAGCTTCGTGCCATCATCCAGCGTGATGGTGACGCGCGCTGGGAATTTCGCCGGATAGAGCTTATTCAACTCCGCATCCGGCACCACTTCTGTGCGCGCCAGCACTTGCCGGATCAACGGGTCATGCAAACGCCCGGCGGCGAATTGGCGCTGCGTCAATTCGCCATCCACTGCAGCGGCAGCGATACAATAGGGCACGGAAACCCGCGCCCCCATCAGCGTGGTGACATCCTTATTGGAAAAATGCGATTTCACCGTGTCATAGGTTTCATTGGTGATGGAGACAATCCGCTTCGGGTCCGGCTTGTGCTTGGCGACGATGGCAAGGGTCGCCTGAATCGGAGAATGGCTGGCCAGGATGGAGGGGAAGTATTTGAAGCCGTTTTGCAGAATCTCCCATTCCGTGCCCAAGCCCGCTGTCAGCGCGGCCGCTTTTGGTTCTAACGAAAACGCCGCCAGGTAGCCTTTGGGGTGTTCCAGAATGCCGGGCGGGCTGGTCGCGCCAAGCGCTGCCAATTGCGCCGAGAGAATACCATTTAGCGCAGCCTTGCCCGGATGGATGGATTTGGTCATGTCGCCGGATTCGAAAAATGTATTCAGCCCCGCCGCCTGCGTGCCCGCCAGGCCCAAGGCGCGCTGCACACCATCCGCATCCAGCCCCATGGCATGGGCAGCGCCAGCAGCGGCACCGAAAGTGCCGTTGGTCGCGGTGGAATGCCAGAAACGATAATGGGTTGGCATCACCGCCATGCCAACACGTACGGCAACTTCATACCCCGCCACCAGCGACGCTAGCATTGCCCGCCCGGAAAGCCCGCGCGCTTCAGCCAAGGCCAGCGCGGTTGGCACCATCACGGAACCCACATGCAACAAAGCGCGCTTATGTGTGTCATCATTATCGGCGGCATTGATCAGAATACCATTGGCGAGTGCGGCAAAAGCGGGCTGCACCGCGGCACCGGCCGTTCCCATCACATGCGCGCCAGGCGCGCCAGGATAAAGTGCGGCGATATCGCGCGCGATACGGGATTTTTCAGCATCTTCCGTCCAAGCCGCCATGGCGCAGCCCAGCGCATCCAGCACCAGCCGTGCCGCCTGGCGCATGACTTCTGGCGGCAAGGCATCAGGCTTGATACCGGCCGTAAATTCGGCAAGGGCGCGCGTGGTCATCGTGTTTCGTCCTTCTGGGGCGCTTCAGGTGAGGCATAAATCAAGCTGTAAAAACTGGCGGGGTCCGATACCCCTTGGGCGGCAAGCGCTGCATTGATCATCTCGGCATTCGTGCCTTCAACCACGATAATCGTGGCGAAGGACCCATCGCCCCCTGGGCGCAGTTTTTCTTCCGGGCTCGGCACGGTCACGGTAGGATCCGCGCGCCATATCCGCACGCGCGTCACACCCGGCTGCGCCAGCACCGCCGCCAATTGTGCTTCAAGCGCGGCTGATGGGTCTTCTTGATGGGCAATCAGCGCCAGCAAGCCGCCGACGCCCCTTTGCCCCTCATCCAGTGCCACACGGCAAATACTGCGCGACATGGTGCGGAAATGCAGCATGATGCGCGCGGTCCAGTCCGTGGGTTCCGCGAGCCGCTTGATATAGGGCGCCGAGCACAGCACTTCCGGTGTCGCCGTTTCATAAAACGTCAGGAATTCCGCGCGCGGCCCATTCAAGCGGCGATAGCGCCTGGCATGCTGAAAGCCAGGAATGCCCAGCCGATCCGGCACATGATCACCCTGATACCAGGCTTCATAGTCGCGCCGATCACATGCCGGTGCGATATCATTCATCACGCAAAGCAAACCGCCACCCTTGGCCATGCCGTTCCGTCCCTTATGTCGAGGTGCCGAGTATTGCCCCGCTTGCGCGTGAGGGAAAGCGGCGCCCGTGCTGGACAGATGGGGCGCGCCCGTTCACGATACCCGCAAAAGGGTGGAGGAAAGCCGTCATGAAAAGACGTTCATTTATGGCTGCTGCAACTGCGGCACTTGCCGCGCCGCGTAGCGCGCGCGCCCAAGGCGCCTGGGTGGCCACGCGCCCCATTCGCTTCATCGTGCCCTGGCCGCCCGCCGGCACCACGGATATTGTCGCGCGCATGATCGCGCCGGCCTTGCAGGAAGCGCTTGGCCAAAACGTGATTATCGAAAACCGTGCCGGGGCGGCGGGGCTGATCGGCACGGAAGCCATTGTGCGCGCCGATGCGGATGGCCATGCCTTCGGCTTCATCATCAGCACCCACGCCGCCAATGCACATTTGGTAAAGAACCACCCCTTCGATGCGGTGCGCGACATCACGCCGCTGATCCATGTGGCTGATGTCCATAACATCCTGTGCATCAACAACAACCTGCCACCACGCACGGTGCCGGAATTGATCACCTGGGGCCGGACAAATCCACTCGCTTTCGCATCTTCGGGCACCGGGACTTCCACGCATATCAGCGGTGAGATGTTTCGCCTCGCCACGGGGCTTACCATGACCCATGTGCCCTATCGCGGCGGCGCGCCGGCGCTGACGGACCTGATGGCCGGCAATGTGCCAATCATGTTTGCCAATGCCACATCCGCGCTGCCGCATGTGCGCGGCGGGCGGATACGCGCGCTGGGTGTGACGGCGGCGCAGCGCCTGCCCTTCCTGCCGGAAGCGCCCACCATCGCTGAAGCCGCCATCCCCGGTTACCAGATTGCCGAATGGTACGGCATTGTCGGACCGCGCGGCATGCCCCCCGCTGCGGCGCAACGCCTCAATAGCCTGATTGGTGGCATCATCACCGCGCCGGAGATGCGGCAAAAGCTGCTCGATTCTGGGGCGGAAGTTGTGGGCGGCACGGCGGATGCTTTTGGTACGCTCATCGCCAATGATGTCGCGCGCTACGGGCAGGTCATCCGCGAAGCTGGGATCACCGCGGAATGACCGCGCCGCTTTCTGGCAAGATTGCGCTTGTCAGCGGCGCAAGCCGCGGCATAGGCGCTGCCATCGCTCGCACCCTGGCGCGTGATGGCGCCAAGTTGGTGCTGGTTGCCCGTAATGAATCCGATATGCAGAAGGTCGCCGCGGATTGCGGCGCGGATTGCGTCGTGGTGCCAGGCGATTTGCGCGAAGATGCCGCCGCCAAAGCAGCGGTAGAAGTCGCCATCCAGCGCTTCGGCGCCTTGGATATTCTGGTCCATAGCGCGGGTGCGACCAAGCGCGGCGATTTCCTCACGCTGTCAGACGATGATTGGGCGGATGGCTATGCGCTAAAACTATTTGGCGCTGTGCGCTTGGCGCGCGCCGCATGGCCGCATTTACGCAAAGCCAAAGGTGCCGTTGTGAATATCGGCGGCGTAGGCGGGCGTTTGGCGAGTGCGGATTTCACCATTGGCGGTTCGGTCAATGCGGCGCTGATGAATTTCACCAAGGCGCTGTCGGATCGCGGTGTGGCGGATGGCGTGCGCGTCAACCTCATCAATCCCGGCAATATCCATACCGATCGCCTGACGCATCGCATTCAGACGCGCGCCAAGGAATTGGGCGCGGATGACGCGACGGCCGCCGCCGATCTGGCGCGGGAGGCCGGCATCAAACGCTTCGCCGCACCTGAAGAAATTGCCGAGGTCGTCAGCTTCCTGGTCAGCGATCGCGCGAGCTATGTGCAAGGCACGCTGATGGATGTGGATGGCGGTTGGCTGCGGGCGGTTTAAGAAAAGGAAAGCGACATGTGTGATAAGGCAAAAGAACGAGGGCTTGGCTGGCGTGGTTGGATGCCCCTGCCACCCCGGCAGGAAACTGAACCGCTCGGCCCCTGGTTGGACCTGACGCACCCGATAGATGAGGCGATGCCGCGCGTGCCCACCTTCGGCCCGCCCAAGGTGAAGAAGCTGTTCTGCCTACCGGCTGATCCGCTGACTGTCACCAGCTTTGAGATGGTTGTCCATACTGGCACGCATGTTGATGCGCCCTGCCATTTCTACAGCGATGGGCCCAGCATGGAACAAGTGCCGCTCGAACGCTGGAATGGCCCCGGCGTTGTCTGGCGTTTTGATCTGCCGCCCAATAGCCTGATTGAACCGGAACATCTGGAAGCTGCGCGCCCCTTGCTGCGCCCCGGCGATATCCTGGCGCTGGATACCGGTTCCTCTCCGCACATCAACACGCCCACCTATGATGCGCATCCGTGCCTGAGCCTGGCAGCAGCGGATTGGATTGTGGCCAAGCAGGTGAAGCTGCTCGCCTGTGATTTCCCAACGCCTGATCTACCCGTGCATCGCCGCCCAGCCGAGGGCTTCACCTGGCCCGTGCATCAGCGCTTGCTGCGTGATGGCGTGCTGATTTGTGAGCATTTGCGCGGGCCGCGCCCGCTTGCCGGAAAGCGCGTGGAATTCATCTTTGGTGCGCTTTCCATCACCGGGTCGGATGGCGCGCCGGCACGCGTCATGGCGCGTGAGATTGCTGAGTAAGCCTAAGGAATCGTCCCATGAGTGAAGCGTCATCCGTCACCCGGACTTTGGGGCGTTTCGTCAGCGAATCGCGGTTTGAAGCCTTGCCTAAAGCGCTGCGGCATGAAGGGCGGCGTTCCATCCTCAATCACGTGGGCTGCGCCTTGGGTGTCGCGCGTGATCCGGCGGTGGTTACGGCCCTTGAGATCACGCGCGAAGCCTCAGGCAAGCCAAGCGCCACAGTGCTGGGCCAGCGCGATCGGCTTGGCGTCATGGAAGCGGCTTTCGTCAATGCCATTGCGTCCAATCTGCTGGATTATGATGACACGCATCTGCGCACCGTGATCCACCCAAGCGCGCCGGTGGCCCCCGTGGCCTTTGCGCTTGGCGAAGAAATTGGTGCCAGCGGGGCCGAGGTTTTGCATGCCTTTCTATTGGGCGCAGAGATCGCCTGCCGCATCGGCAATGCTGTCTCACCGGGGCATTACGCGCGGGGTTGGCACATTACCGCAAGCTGCGGCGTATTCGGCGCGGCGGCGGCAGCGGCGCGGCTGATGCGGTTATCAGTGGAACAAACCGCGCATGCGCTTGGCATCGCCGCCAGCCAATCGGGCAGCATCGTCGAAAACCTGGCGACTGCCGCGAAGAATATCGGCGTCGGTAATGCGGCGCGCAATGGCATATTGGCCGCGCGCTTCGCCGCCCGCGGCTATCGTGCCGCGCCGCTTGCCATTGAAGGGCCTCTGGGCTGGGCGCGCGCCATGGGAGATGAACCCGTGCTGGCCGAGATCACCGAAGGGCTCGGCCAGCGCTGGGAAATCGCGCGCAATACCTATAAGCTCTATGCGGCGGGGATCGTGTTTCATGCTGTGATTGATGCCTGCCTGGCGCTGCGCGAACAGCTTGGCAATGCGGTGGCGCAAATCACGCGCGTAACGGTTGCCGGCGATGCGCTTTTGCTGGCGCGCGGGGATCGCGTCGTGCGCAATGAACGCGACACGCGCGTCAGCATTCATCACTGCGCCGCGATTGCGCTGCTGCTTGGCCGCGCTGATGTGGCGGATTTTGAAATGGCGGCAGTGCAGGACCCCGCCCTTGCGGCACTGCGCGCAAAAGTGCTGGCGGAATGCGATGCCAGCCTGCCGCGCGGCGCGGCGCGCGTGACCATCACACTTGCTGATGGCAGCACGCATCAGGCCACTATCGAACATCCACGCGGTAGTGCGGAAAGGCCGCTGAGTGACGCGGAACTCGCTGCCAAATACCGCGCCAATGCAGCGCTTGGCGGCACTACGGCTGATGTGGAAGGGCAGATTGCAGCGCTTTGGGCGTTGGACAGTTCGGCTTCCATCGCGCCGCTGATGGCTTTGCTCAGTAGCCCGGCGCGCAATGCAGTAGGGTAAAGCCGGCCGAGGTGATCACCAAGTCAATCTTATCCGGCGTGGTCCAGCCAATATCTTGTTCACCACTGCGCGGGTCCTGATCATCAAACTCCGGCGGACCGAAGCGCGCAATCAACCTTTGGCGCAGCACATCGCCCTGCGCCGCTGCGCCGCGGCCTGAAACACACGCCAGGCCGCCGGTTTTTATATCGAAACCAAAGGCGATATTCATGCGCAGCCCCTCCACGCTGAAGACGCCACGTGCGCGATATTCAACCCGCGCATCCATCATCCGCCGTTCCGCGGCCGGCAGGCTGCGCACCGCGCGGCGCGATGCGGTCACCGCCTGAGCTTCATTCATGCCCCAGCGCGTGTATTCCCAGGCTGCGTCGGCGGGCGCGGAAAGCACCAGCAGCATCAGGGCGATCAGGCCAATACGGGCCAATTTCATGCGGCATTTCCGGGCGGCGCCCGACCTCTGACTTTCCTTGCCCGCCTATAGCGCGAAATGCGTGGCCTGGCGCGGGGCGAGCCGGGCGTTTGGAGAATGCGCTTGGCATACCTCATGGCCAAACCGGCACGCCATCCAGCCCCGCAGTCTCTGGCAGGCCGCAAATCAGGTTCGCATTCTGCACCGCTTGGCCGGCCGCTCCCTTGCCGAGATTATCAACCACACCCATTGCGATCACCAAGTTGCGCTCTGGGTCCGCTGCGTAGCTGATGAACGCAAGGTTCGAACCGGTCGCCCATTTGGTCTGCGGTGGCTTGTCGGTCACGCGAACAAAGGCCCGCCCGGCATAGAAGCGCCGCACCGCGTCCAAGCACTGGTCGGTGGTAGCGCGGCCTCGGCAGTAGATGGTCGCAAGTATGCCGCGGGTCATCGGCACCAGATGCGGCGTAAACACCAGCCCGGCCGCGCTGCTGCCACTCAGCCGCTCAATCGTCCTGGCCATCTCGGGCATGTGGGTGTGCTTGATCAGACCATAGGGCACCAGGTTCTCATTGCTCTCGGCGTAGCCGAATCTGCTGTCGCCGCCGCCCCGACCAGCGCCGGAAATACCGGTCTTGGCGTCAATCACGATGTTGCCGGGTTCGATCAGCTTATTGGCCAGCAGTGGCGCCAACGCGGTAAGCGTCGCCGCAGGGAAGCAGCCGGGATTGGCAATGCGAGTCTGACCCGCGATTTGCGCTGGCCAGATGTCGGCCAAACCATAGACCCAACCTTCAACATAGCGATGGTCGCCGCCGATATCGACGATCTTCACGCCCTTGGGGACGCGCGCCAGCGCCTCGGCCGAACTGCCCGTGGGCAGCGAGGCGAATAGCACATCGAGCTTCGGGAGCATCGCCGGGTCCCATTTCTCGATCATCATTTCGGCCAGCTTGGCTGGCGCACCGGGGAAGCGATCCCCCAACCGGCTGCCGGCGCTGCCTTCACCGGCAGCGTAGGTCAGTTCGAAAGCCGGTTGGTTTGCTACCAGGCGCATCGCCTCGCCACCGCCAAAACCGCTGATCCCAACAATGCCAATACGAATGCTCATGGTGATGTCCTGCTGTTGGAGTGCTCGTCGGCTATGGCGTCGAGGCACTTGCTCATATGCACGGCAACCCCGAACTGCGGATGCTGCTCCTCGCGGTCCACCCGGTAGCCAAGCCGGCTGTAGAGTCGCAGATTTTCGGCAAAGAGCGCGTTTGTGTAGAGACGCACCTCGCGCAGGTTGAGCGATCGGGCGACCTCCTCCGCATGCGCCATCAGCACGCGGCCATGCCCGCGGCCCTGCTGGGCGGGTACCACCGCGACATTGACGATCAGCACGTGGTCAGCCTTTGGCGCCATTTCGATCAGCGCCACGGGTTCGCCGCCCACGTGCAGCAGATCTACGAGGTGTTCACGCAGTGCCGCATCATAATCGACGGTCATCGGCCGCGGCTCACGCCCAAGGATGGGCACCCACTTCGCGTAGGCCGCGCGGGTCAGTTCGCGGACGGCCACTGCATCAGCGGTGGTGGCGCGCCGCACTGTTTTGTGCCCGGCATCTTTAGATGCTTGTGAAGGATCGGGGTGGGCGGAGTCGCTGTTTCGCATGGTGTTCTCCTGTGAGCTGGGCAAAGAAAAACCCCCGAAGCCAGGGGCTGCGGAGGTTCAAAGATGCGGGCTGATGCCGCCTCGGCGGTGGACCGCTACGGGGCGGACCTCACCAGGGGAGGGGCTTGTCTGCACGCAGCCACAGAAGCCGCCGCTGAGAAGCAGCGACGGCGTCGGTTAGCGAAGCGGAGGCAGTATTCATTCATGCAACAGACGCTAGTGGTCCGCCTGAAGGTCTGTCAATGCGGATTTGTCCTTGTGCCGCTACTTGGCGTGAGAATACCTCAAACCCGCCCGTGACACGCCTTGAACTTCTTGCCACTGCCGCAGGGGCAAGGCGCATTGCGCGGTGTACCCGCCCAGGTGCTTGGGTCATTCGGGTCCACCGCTGCGGGTAAGGAACGCGGCGCTGCGGTGCCGATTGGCGCGGTTGCGGTGGCTTCCACTTCCATCATTTCCCCACCCGCGAGCGTCGGGTCCGGGTGGCGCATGTCAAATACGCCAATGCCTTCCGGCGCGGGCGGCGGCGCATCCGGGCGGATTTCAATGCGCAGCAATAGGCTCGTCACACGTTCGCGCAGATTTTCCAGCATGGAATTGAACAGGCGGAAGGCTTCGCTTTTGTATTCATTCAGCGGGTCACGCTGGCCATAGGCGCGCAGCCCGATGCCCTGGCGCAAATGATCCAGGGACAGCAGATGCTCCTTCCAGGATTGATCGAAAATCTGCAGCAGCAGGGATTTTTCGATCTGGCGCATGATCTCCGGCCCCACATTGGCCGCACGAGACGCGTAAGCCTGTGCCGCCGCCTGCGTCAGGCGTTCGCGCACCGCGTCATCATCAATGCCTTCTTCCCGCGCCCAATCCGCTACCGGCAGATCAAGGTTCAGAATCTCACGCACATCACGATCGAGCTTTTCCAGGTCCCATTGTTCGGGATAGGCGTTTTCCGGAATGGCGCGCGCAACGATATCGGCGATAGTTTCCTCACGCATTTCCGCGATGGTTTCAGCCACTTCATTCGCCATCATGAAGGCGCGGCGCTGGGCATAAACTTCCCGCCGCTGATCATTCATCACGTCATCGTATTTCAGCAGATTCTTGCGGATATCGAAGTTCCGCGCCTCCACCTTTTTCTGTGCGCGTTCCAGGGCCTTGTTGATCCAGGGGTGAACAATCGCCTCCCCTTCTTTCAGGCCGAGCTTCTGCAACATGCCGCCCATCCGGTCAGACCCGAAGATGCGCATCAGATCATCTTCAAGTGACAGGAAGAAGCGCGAAGCACCCGGGTCCCCCTGGCGGCCGGAACGACCACGAAGCTGATTATCAATGCGCCGGCTTTCGTGGCGTTCCGTGCCAATCACGAAAAGCCCGCCCGCGTCGCGCACGATGGGCCGCGCTGCGTCAACTTCGGTCTTGTGGCGCGCCAAAGCGGTTTCAAATTCCGGCCCTTCGGAAGCATTGGCTTCCTGGCGCGCCAGCATTTCCAGATTACCGCCCAATTGAATATCCGTACCGCGGCCCGCCATATTGGTCGCAATCGTCACCGCACCGGCGCGCCCGGCCTGGGAAATAATGGTGGCTTCCTGTTCGTGGTAGCGCGCATTCAGCACCTGGTGCGGAATGTTCTTCTTCTTCAGCAGCGTTGAAATCAGTTCGGATTTTTCGATGCTGGTGGTGCCGACCAGGCAGGGCTGACCGCGCCCGCGGGCCTCTTCAATCAGCTTTGCAACAGCTTCATATTTTTCTTCGGCGTTGCGATAGACCTCATCATCCTGATCCAGGCGCGCCACGGGCACATTGGTCGGGATTTCCACCACATCCAGCTTGTAGATTTCGGCAAATTCATCCGCTTCCGTCGCCGCCGTGCCGGTCATGCCGGCAAGCTTCGGGTAAAGCCGGAAGTAATTCTGGAAGGTGATGGAAGCCAGCGTTTGATTCTCTGGCTGGACCGTCACATGTTCCTTGGCTTCCAGCGCCTGATGCAGGCCATCGGAATAGCGCCGGCCTTCCATCATGCGGCCGGTGAATTCATCAATGATGATGATCTTGTCCTGGCGGACAATGTATTCAACATCGCGCGTGAATAGCGTGTGCGCCCGCAAGGCCTGGTTCACATGATGCACCAGGGACACGTTTTCCGTGTCATACATATTGCCTTCGGTCAGCAGGCCAAATTGGCGCAGTAATTCTTCCACCCTTTCGCCGCCCAATTCGGTCAGGCTCACGGCGCGCTGCTTTTCGTCCTTCTCAAAGGTTTCCTTGTCCTTCACCAGCTCCTTCATCACCTCATCGGTGCGGCGGTAAAGGTCGGAAGTGTCATCGGTCGGCCCGCTGATGATCAGCGGCGTGCGCGCTTCATCCACCAGGATGCTGTCCACCTCATCCACGATGGCATAGGCGAAATCGCGCTGGGCCATATCTTCCAGCCGATACTTCATATTGTCGCGCAGATAATCGAAGCCGTATTCATTGTTGGTGCCATAGGTGACATCACAGGCATAAGCCGCCTGGCGCTGGTCATCTGACAGCCCATTCACGATCACGCCAACGGTCAGGCCCAGGAAGCCATAGACGCGCCCCATCCATTCTGCGTCGCGCTTGGCCAAATAATCATTCACCGTCACCACATGCACGCCCTTGGCGGGCAGCGCATTCAGGTAAACCGGCAGGGTCGCAACCAGCGTCTTGCCTTCGCCGGTTTTCATTTCGGCGATCTTGCCTTCATGCAGCACCATGCCGCCGATCATCTGCACATCGAAGTGGCGCAAGCCCAGCACGCGGCGGGACGCTTCCCGCACAGTCGCGAAAGCTTCTGGCAGGAGCGCATCCAAGGCCTCGCCCTTGGCCAGCCTTTCGCGGAACAGCGCGGTCTGCCCCGCCAGCGCTTCATCTGAAAGCGCCTGCAGGCGGGGTTCCAGCGCATTGATCGCGGGCACGCGGGATTGATAGCGCTTCAAGGCGCGGTCGTTGGAGGTGCCGAAAATAGCGGCTGCAAGGCGGGCAAACATCTGGCGCGTCAATCTCCGGCGGGCTCACGCCCGTTCGTGGCGCCGGGGCGCCTAAAGCATGTTTCGGATTGGCCGCAGAGATAGGCTCCCCCGGGGGGCGGGTCAACGCTTGCGCCTTGTGGGGAAGGGGCGCTTCGGCCATGTTCCGGGCCGATCACCGATTTGGGACCAGCCCCTATGCGCCATTCGCGCGGCCCTGCCGCATCTGCCCCCCTTCGCGCCACCTTGGCGCTATTGCTGGGGGTTGCCTTTGCCCAGCCTGGCCTGGCCCAGCCCGCCCCAGCGGCCCCGCCGGCTGACCCCATTGTGGCCAAGGTCGATGGGGAGGAGATTCGCTTCTCAGACCTTGCCAATGCCGCCCAGGAATTGCCCGAGGGATTGCGCGGCGCGCCGCCGCAAATGCTCTATCCCCTGCTGCTGGATCAGATGATCGCGGGGCGGGCCGTGGCCGCCGCCGCCCGCCGCGCGGGGCTTGATAAGGATGAGGCAGTGCGTGCGCGCATCCGTCGCGCAGAAGAACAGGAATTGCAGCAGGCTTATCTCTCCCGTGCATTGGCTGGACTCGTGACGGAAGAACGCATCCGCGCGGCCTATGATGCCGAAATCCGCGCCCGCCCGGTGGAAGAAGAAGTGCGCGCCCGCCACATCCTGGTGCCGACAGAAACCGAGGCTCGGGAAGCCCTGGCCGAAATCCGCGCCGGGGCTGATTTCAACGCCGTGGCGCAGCGCCGTTCCGCCGGCCCCGGGGCGCGGGAAGGCGGTGATCTTGGCTTCTTCAAGCGCGGGGATATGGTGCCGGAATTCGCGGAAGCCGCCTTTGCGCTTCAGGCAGGGCAGATAAGCGCCGCGCCGGTGCGCAGCCCCTTTGGCTGGCACATCATCCGTGTGGATGAACGCCGTTCATCAGCGCCGCCACCTTTTGAGGAAGCGCGTGAGACGCTGCGCCAACGCCTGTTCGAGGCTGAAATCAACACCGTGGTTGAGCGCGCCCGCGCTGCGGCCAAGATCGAGCGCTTCAATCTGGATGGTTCGACCCCGCGTGCCATTGACGCCGCGGAACCCCCAGCCCCAACCGCCCCGGCGGGCCGCCCCGCCGCCCCTACCCGTCGTTGAAGTGAGAAAAGCACCATGGCCGGACATGATATCCCCACCTCACCGCTTGCCCTCCCGCTGCCGGAAATGCCGGCGGTGCCGGGGGTGCGCGTTGCCTCAGGCCGCGCCGCGATTCGCTATAAGGATCGCGACGATGTGACCGTGATGGCCTTCCCAACGGGCACGACAGTTGCCGGCGTCTTCACCCGCAATCGCTGCCCCGGCGCGCCGGTGGATTGGTGCCGCGGCGCGCTCCCCGGCGGCAAGGCGCGTGGCCTGGTGGTGACAGCCGGCAATTCCAATGTGTTCACCGGCCGCGCCGGGCGCCAAACCTGTGAGGAAACCGCCAAGGCCGCCGCCGCGATCCTGGGCTGCAAGCCCAAGGAAATCTTCCTGGCGTCCACCGGCGTGATTGGCGAAAAACTGCCGACCGAAAAACTGATCGCTGCCCTGCCGCGCATTTTTGACACGGCGGCGGAGCGTGATTGGCAGGGTGCGGCGAAAGCCATCATGACCACCGATACCTTCCCGAAAGGCGCGATCCGCAAGGCGCGCATTGGGGATGCTGAGGTCACCATCGCCGGCATCGCCAAGGGCAGCGGCATGATCGCGCCCGATATGGCGACCATGCTGTCCTTCCTGGCGACGGATGCCAAAATTCCCGCCGCCGCGCTGCAAGCGCTGTTGAAAAAGGGCGTTGATCGTTCCTTCAATTGCGTGACAGTGGATTCCGATACCTCCACTTCCGACACCGTGATGGTTTTCGCGACCGGTACGGCGAAGCATCCCCGCGTGCCGGCGGACGGCGGCGCGGTACTGAAGGATTTCGCCCGCGCCTTGAATGAAGTGCTGATGGAATTGGCGCTGATGGTGGCGCGTGATGGTGAAGGCGCGCAGAAGCTTATTCAAATCAACGTGACCGGCGCCACCACAGCGCGTTCCGCGCATCGCATTGCCATGTCCATCGCCAATTCGCCTTTGGTGAAAACCGCGATTGCCGGTGAGGACGCGAATTGGGGCCGCATTGTCATGGCTGTCGGCAAGGCGGGTGAGCCCGCAGATCGCGACAAGCTTTCGGTCAATGTCGGCGGCGTCTGGATGGCGCGTGATGGCGGCGTGGTGGATGGCTATGATGAAGCGCCCGTCGTGGCGCATATGAAGGGCCGCGAAGTGGAAATCACCGTGGATATCGGCCTTGGCAAGGGCAAATCCACGGTTTGGACCTGCGATCTGACGCATGGCTATATTGACATCAATGGCAGTTACCGGAGCTGACGCGCCGCAGCGCTGCCATGGAAAATGATTTTGTACCGCTGGTGACGGAGCGCCTGAAGCTCCGCCCCTTATGCGCGGATGACGCGGCCGCCTTGCATCGGCTGGTGAATGATTGGGAAGTGGCGAAAACGCTCGCCCGCGTGCCCTTCCCCTATCCGCGCGATTTGGCGGATGAATGGATCGCGTCCACCCGCGCGCAAATCGCCGCTGGCACCGCCTGGCATTTGGCGGTGACGCGCGAGGAGGATGGCGTGGAAGCGCTGCTTGGCTGTGTTGGCCTGACGCTGGATCCCAAAAACCCGCGAGAGGCAGAGCTTGGCTATTGGATTGGCCGGCGCCATTGGGGCCAGGGTCTTGGGCCGGAGGCAGCCGGGCGCTTGGCGCATTGGGCGCTGGCTAATCTGGAGATTGATCGGCTGGTGGCCTCAGCGCTTGTGGATAATGAACGCTCGGCGGCCGTGCTGCGACGGATCGGCTTCAAGGAAAGCGGCGCGGGCAGTCAGGAGTTTATCTCGCGCGGTGGCGCCATGCCCGTGCGGCTATTCAGCGCCACGCGCATGGATATCGCGGCTGAGGCGCCAGTGCCGGTGATGGCCGCGCCCACATCGGGCAAGCCGACGCTGCTGGTGGCGGCTGTGGCCTTGATTGACCCGGAAAGCCGCGTGCTGCTGGCGCGCCGACCTGAAGGCAAACCTCTCGCTGGCTTGTGGGAATTCCCGGGCGGTAAGGTGGCGCCGGGTGAGACGCCGGAAGAAGCGCTGATCCGCGAATTACGCGAAGAATTGGGCATTGATGTCAGCGCCGCCTGCCTTGGCCCCTTCACCTTTGCGTCCCACACTTACGAAAAATTCCATCTGCTGATGCCGCTTTATCTGTGCCGGCGTTGGCAGGGCCAGGTGACGGCGATGGAAGGCCAGGCGCTCGCCTGGGTGCGCCCGGCGCGGCTTGGCGATTACGCCATGCCGCCCGCCGATATCCCCCTGGTTGCCATGCTGCGCGATTTCCTTTGAGCTTACCTCGCATACCCAGGAGAGACCCATGCCGAACCCAACCGCCTGCCTGCTGATCATCGGCAATGAGGTGCTTTCCGGCCGCACGCGCGATGCCAATCTGCAATTCCTGGCGACACGGCTGGGCGAGATCGGCATTCCCATGAAGGAAGTGCGCGTGATCCCCGATGTGCCGGAAGTGATCATCAATACGGTGAACGAAGTACGCGCGAAGTTCGATCATGTCTTCACGACAGGCGGCATTGGCCCGACCCATGATGACATCACCAGCGAATGCATCGCGCGCGCCTTTGGCGTACCGTGGGAACCGCAGCCGGAAGCCTGGCATGCGCTGGAATCCTATTACGCGCGCCAGACCCCGCCCGGTGATTTCAACGCCGCGCGGCAACGCATGGCAACCATGCCGCGCGGTGCGATCTTGATCGAGAATTCGGTTTCCATCGCGCCTGGCTACACCATCGGCAATGTGCATGTGATGGCGGGTGTGCCGCGCATCATGCAATCCATGTTCGAAGCGCTTGCGCCGCGCCTGCAAGGTGGCCCGCCCATTCTCTCGCGCAGCGTGCATGCGCATGGCGTGGTGGAAGGCGCCATCGCCGAAGGGCTTTCCACCATTCAGCAAAGCTATGCTGATCTGGATCTTGGTTCCTACCCCTATTACCGCCAGGGCGGCGGTGGCGGTGTGGCCGTGGTGGCGAAGGGCACCGATCTGGCGGCGATTGAAGCCGCCGTGCAGGAAGTTTTTGCGCTGATGCAAAAATGCGGCGGTACGCCGGCGATGGGTGAGCCGGGGTAATCAGAGCATGCCTGGTTCGCATATGCGCACCGGGGTGCCAGGCTTCCCGGCAAATGGCAGCGTGGCCAAACAATACGTCGTCCAGATACAGCAAAAATTCGCCGGCCCTTTTTCTCTGCGGTTACGCCTTACGTTGCGCTGCACGACGAACAAGCGCCACGAAATTCCTCACTATGCCTGAAGAATCGTCGCGCCGCGCTGCGATACTCAGGAAGGCTCTCGCCTGGGCAGCGCCCGCAAGGTCCCGGTAAGTCACGCCTTCCAGCGCCATGCGCCGCATGGAAGCCGGAACAAGGGTGACACCGAAGCCAGTCGCCACCAGGCTCAGCGCGGTGCTGATGCGCGGCGCCTCCTGGCCCAGTTGTGGGCTGAAGCCGGCCTGAAGGCATGCCGCCGCCATCGCCTCATAGAGCGCGGGTCCCTGTTGGCGCGCGTAGGCGATGAAGGTCTCACCAGCCAGCGCACGCAGCGGCAACGCAGCGTCCTGGCTGGGCGCGCTGCGCGCCAAAGGATGCCCGCTCGGCAGTGCGGCCACCATTGGTTCCTCAAGCAACGGATGCACCACAAGCCCCTCAGGTGCTGCGATGGACGCGCGCAGGAAGGCAACGTCCATCTGCCCGCCGCGTAGCTGCTCCAAGGTCTCCATGCGGAGGTTTTCCTCCATCGTCAGTAAAACCAGTGGGTAGGCCTCACGGAAGGCAAGAATGACCTGCGGTACAAAGGGGTGGAATGGCGCCGTTGGCGGAACGGCGAGCCGCAGATGGCCCTGCTCGCCACGGGCGGCGCGCTTCGCAGCCTCCACCCCCTGGCCCACGCGTGCGAGGGCGGCGCGCGCGTCCTCGATGAAGCTGCGGCCTGCTTCGGTCAGTTCGACACCGCGCGGCAGTCTTCGGAACAACTGCACCCCAAGTTCGCGCTCAAGTGCCTTGATCTGATGGCTCAGCGGCGGCTGCTGAATGCCGAGCCGCTCGGCGGCACGGGTGATGTGCCCTTCCTCAGCGACAGCGACGAAATAGCGAAGATGACGGAGCTCCATGCCATATCCTATATGTATGGATTTTGACTTTTACCCATTATGGCCGGTCTGTCAGCCGAATGCTACCCAATGCGTCATCCAGCTTCGCCGTTACAGCGGCCTTCCCGCCGGCGAGCGCCTGACATGCAAGGAGCCACACCACCATGGGCCTGCTTCGCCGAACCCTGTTGCAGAGCGCGGTCGCCACCTGCACGCCGCCGCTCATCCTCGCGCGTCGCGCGCAGGCTGAAACCTTCCCATCGCGACCGGTACGCCTGATCACCGGCTTTGCCCCCGGCGGCCCGATGGACATCGTCGCCCGTATCCTGAGCGGGTGGCTCGCGCCGCGGCTAGGCCAGCCTGTCATCGTCGAGAACCGACCAGGCGCGGGCGGCAATCTCGGCACGGAGGCAGTGGTGCGGGCGGTACCGGATGGTCACACGCTGCTGATCTGCGGCCCGGTGAATACCATCAATGGGGCGCTGTATGGCCGCCTACCCTTCGACTTCGCCCGCGACATCGCGCCCGTTGCCGGGCTGGTTCGCGTTCCCCTTGTGATGGTGGTGCATCCCTCGGTGCCGGTCGCGACGGTGCCAGATTTCATCGCTTACGCAAGGAGCAGGTCTCAACCACTCGCGGTCGCATCCGCGGGAAACGGCACGCCACAGCATGTCTCTGGCGAATTGTTCAAGATGATGGCCGGCATTGACCTGCTTCACGTACCCTATCGCGGATCAGCGCCAGCATTGACCGATCTGCTTGCTGGCCAGGCCGTTCAGGTGATGTTCGATGCTGTGCCTTCGGCGGTCGGGCATATTCGTGGCGGCGCACTGCGCGCCTTGGCGGTCACAACCGCCACACGCTCAGAAGCACTGGCTGGGACCCCGGTGCTGGCCGAGTTCTTGCCCGGCTACGAGGCAAGTACCTGGTATGGCGTCGGCGCACCGCAGGGGACACCGATCGCCGTCGTGGAACGGCTGAACCGCGAGATCAACGCTGGCCTCGCCGATCCTGGGATCACCGCGCAGTTCGCGAACCTGGGAGCCACACCCATGCCCGGCACGCCTGCCGACCTTGGCCGCTTCATCGCTACAGAGATCGAAAAATGGGGCCGGGTGGTGCGCGCCGCCGGCGTTCGCGTGGATTGAGAATGGAGCGCGCGGGATCATGATGGCAAAGACCGCACGAATGAAGCCGAATGGCGCAGCACCCCGCATCGGCGTTCTCCTCACCGACAATGCCGCACACCCCAATTATGCGGCGCTGCGTGAGGGGCTGGCGGCACAGGGCCGTATTGACGGCCAGAGTATCGTGATCGAGCCGCGCTTCGCCGAAGGCCGGCTTGATCGGCTGCCCCGGCTCGCGGCCGAGCTTGCCGCCTTGCCGGTAGACATCATTGCCGCGATCGGTGCCGTGCATTGCCGCGCGGCCCAGCAGGCGGCACCCAACATTCCCATTGTCTTTGCTGTTGTCTTGGACCCGGTCGCTGTTGGTTTGGTCGCGAATGCTGACCGCCCCGGCGGCAATACGACGGGCGTCACCAATTTCGATCCAGCCCAGGCGCGGGAGGAGCTCCGCCTGCTTGGAATGCTGATGCCGAAGATGCAGCGCGTCGCGATCCTCGGCGATGCAGGGGTGCCCGACGCATTGCCCCGCGCGGCCTGCGCCGCTGCCAAAGCCCAGGGCCTGCAGGCCCAGCTGCTTTTGGTCAGCGGTCCGGAGGAGCTTGAGGGTGCCTTTGCGGCAATGCGGGACGCCCGCGCCGACGCGCTGGTCGCGCTTGGGGTGCCGATCGTCAGCACACACGGGGCACATATCGCCGCCTTGGCGCGGGCGGCTCGGCTGCCGACCATGTTTGCTCGGGACAGCGCAAAGTTCGGACCGCTTCTCGCCTATGGCACGAGTTTCGCCGCGGCAGTGCGGCACATGTCGGGGATGATTGACCGGGTACTGCGCGGCGCGTGCCCGGGCGAGATACCGGTCGCGCGTGTCTTCCAACCTGAATTGGTAGTGAACGTCGCTGTGGCACGCGACATCGGGATCTCCATCCCGTCCGAGTTTGCGGAACGCGCCACCCACCTCATTCGATAAGTCGAGCCTACCAAGCTGCGTTCCGTGACCGACATCCAACGCCAAAACAGGGCCTAAACGTGATCCCCCGGGCGCATCACCGCTTCACGCAGGGCAGAGCCCCATGACTGGCGCGCTTTTCATCATGTTCTTCATGGTCTGCGGACCGTTCGAAATGTTCTGTGAGCAGGGCCGCATGATCCACCCAACCTGCGCCGCTGCCGAAGCCTGGCTGCGCGCGGGGCTACGCAGCGACCAATCCCTGCTGATCGTGGATGAATGCGTCCCTTGGCTCGCTTTGGATCGTGAGCGGATGTTCCGTTCTCATTCTGAAGCGGGCTGTGAGTTCATCGCCGAATGAGCGGCGCCAAGCGGGACTTTTCCGGTATTGCAGGGGCCACTTCTGCATTTAGCTTAAGGAACTCGACCAGGCGTTGAGCGTGCGTGGGAAGCGCGCCGAAACTTCGCACGCAAATCGTAAGCGGGCGGCGAGTCCAGGTGTCCGTAAAAGGGACGACGCGGATAGACATTGACTGCTGCGATCGCCGAGCTGCTGTTTCGGGCAAGATCGCAAGGCCAATGCCCTTTTCTACCATCTGACACATCAAGTCGGACCCGCTGAGGCGAATACGCAACTTAAGCCGGCGCCCGGCCCGGAACGCATGATAGTTCAGGAGATCCTGCATTGGGCTGCCGGCCGCATAGCCGATGAATTCATGTTCAAGAGTTTCGTGGAATGTGACCTTGCGGTGCCGGCTGAGCGGATGCCGCTGTGGCATCACCAAAGCAAGGCGGATTTCCGCGAAGGGAAAAGTGACCAGTTCGGTGCCCGGATCAACGGCATCTCCGACGATGCCGATATCGCCGCGACCCGCGGCGATTGCGCGAAGTATCTCACCGCTTCCGTGATGCTCAAGGTCGATATTGATGTTCGGATGGTCGGAAAGAAAGGCCGCTAAGGGTACCGGTAGAAATTCCATCGCGCCAACATTCGACAGCAAGCGGATATGCCCCTTCATACCCTTGCCGAAATTGTCGAGATCACCACGCATTCTCTCCAGCTGCTGCGAGACAAGCCACGCGTGATGCAGAAGCACTGTTCCTGCCGAAGTGACCCGCACCCCCCGGCGGTTCCTTTCCAGGAGCGGAGCATTGAGAGCATCTTCCATGGCACGGATACGCTCACTCGCCGACGCCAGGGTCATGTTCGCGCGGGCCGCCCCATGCGTGATGCTACCGGCTTCGGCAACATGCACGAATAGTCGCAGGTCGGTCAGATCGAATCTCATGGACATGGTGACAAACCAGCCTTTGGCTCTGCCTGAGGCAAGCTTAGCACATTCCGCATTGTGCGTCTCCTTTCGCAACGACAGGGTGGGAAGGTGCCCGGACAGTCCGGGGGAACCCAAGGCAGCGAGGAGACCATCATGTCTGCACCGACGATAAGTTTTGACGACGGCGCCATCTACGAACGGGCGGTGGGTGCCTGGAGCCGAAAGGCCGGTGAGATCTTCCTCGACTGGCTCTCGCCCGCACCCGCCCTCCGTTGGCTCGATGTAGGATGCGGCAACGGCGCCTTCACCGAAGAAATCCTGCGGCGTGGCGCACCTTCCGAATTACAGGCGCTTGATCCCTCAGAAGGACAACTCGCCTATGCCCGCATGCGCCTGCGGAATGCGGGCGCTTTCTTCACACAGGGAAGCGCGATCGATCTCCCCTTTGAAGACGCACGCTTCGATGTTGCCTGCATGGCCCTGGCGATTTCCTTCGTGCCTGACGCCGAGCGGAGCGTGCGGGAAATGGTCAGGGTCGTGCGGCCCGGGGGCACCGTTGCCACCTATATGTGGGACCAGGTGGGCGATGGCTCCCCAATCGAGCCCATTTTTGTCGAGCTGCGCGGCATGGGTATCGAGACGACCCTGCCGCCAAGCGTCCAGGCCTCGCGGATGGAGACGCTGCAGCGCCTTTGGGCAATGGCCGGCTTGGGGGACGTAAGCTCCCGCACCATTACGGTCCAGCGCCGCTTCGACAGTGCACAGGATTTTTGGGAGGCGAGTACCGGAACAGGGACCATCGTGCCCACGCTTGATCGCATGGCGCCCGATGCGCGCGCCGAGCTGAAGGCACGCCTTTTTTCACGGCTCACGCCATCAGGCGGCGGACCGGTCACGCTCTGCGCACGCGCCAACGCAATCACCGGCAGGAAGCCTTAGCCATTCCATCTTTAAGCAGGAGACGAGACATGACGAAGTCAGGCTTCTCGCGCCGGCGCGCGCTCCTCGGCGGCATCACTTGCGCGGCCGCCATCCGGGGTGGGGCGTCGGCCCAGGCCCAACCCTTCCCGACCCGCCCGGTTCGCGTCATCGTGCCGTTCCCACCGGGCGGTGCGGCCGATGTCCTCACGCGGCTGATGTCCGAGCCGCTTTCGCGCGAGCTCGGACAGCCGATGGTGATCGAGAACCGGGTCGGCAGCGGCGGGCGCATCGGCACCGAAGCCGCCGCCCGCGCCACGCCCGATGGCTACACGATGCTGATGGGCAGCCAGGCGACCAACTCCATCAACCCGGAACTGTACCGTGACACCAGCTTCGACCCGGCGCGCGATCTCGTGCCCTGAGGGTCGTTGGGGGGTGTGGGCTCGGTCCTCTATGTCCGTAACAGCCTCGATGTCCGCACCCTCCAGCGATTGATCGAACGCGCGCGCCAGAGGCCTGGAGAACTCACCTTTGGCTCGGCCGGCAATGGCAGCGGCTCCCACCTCACGACCGCGTTGTTGGAAGCCATGGCGCGGATTCAGCTGACCCATGTGCCCTATCGCGGCACGCCAGCGGCCACGATCGATATCGTTGCCGGGCGCATCGACTTGATGAGCGACCCAATAACCACAGCGCTGCCACATGTGCAGGCGGGCGCGGTGCGCGCCCTGGCTGTCACCACGCCGCAGCGCCATCCGGCCCTGCCCGATGTGCCGACTGTGGCCGAGGCCGGCGTGGCGGGATACGAAGCAGTGAGCTACTATGGCTTCTTCGCGCCCAGCGGCGTGCCGGCCGAACCGCTTGCGCGGCTGCGGAGCGCCTGCGCGAAAGCGGTCGCCGACCCCGTCATCGGCAGACGCCTCGAGGAGCAGGGGATCGTCCGCCTTGGGCTGAACCCGGCGGAATTTGCAACTCATGTCGCCGCCGACCGGCAGCGCTGGGGCCGCGTGATCCGCGACGCCAACATCACCGTCAACTGAATGCGACGGAAGCAAACGCATCCATGGAAATCATCAATCTGAGTCGCGAGCTGTTTCATCGCACCCAGACGCATCCCTCGCACCCGCCCGTCATCATGACCGTGTGGAACGACCATTCGGAGAAGAAGGTCGCGGGCGACACGGTCTTCACGAGCAAGGCGCTGTCTATCGCGCTGAGCGACCATGCCGGGACGCATGTGGATGCGCCGGTGCATTTCGATCCGCGATCGGGCGCGCTGTCCATCGATCAGGTGCCGCTTGCGAACTTCATCACTTCGGCCTTCTGCATCGATCTCTCGCGCGTGCCGCTGAAGCACGCGGCGAGTGTTGCCGAGGTCGAGGCCGCGGTGAAGCAATCCGGCCAGGACATCCGCAAGGGCGACACGGTGCTGATTCTCCTCGGCACCAATGCGCGTTTGCTCGGCAAGCCCGGCTACGGGCACGACTTCCCGGGGCTTTCGATCGAGGCGATCCATTGGTTGGCGGATCGTGGCATCGGTATGTTCGGCGTCGAAGCCATCAGCCCTCCACCGGAGGGGGAGCTGAACTTCAGGGCGCATCACCGCTTCACGCAGGGCAGCGCCCCATGATTGGCGCGCTTTTCATCATGTTCTTCATGGTCTGCGGACCGTTCGAAATGTTCTGCGAACAGGGCCGCATGATCCACCCAACCTGCGCCGCAGCCGAAGCCTGGCTGCGCGCGGGGCTACGCAGCGACCAATCCCTGCTGATTGTGGATTGCCGCGTGCACCAGCCGGCGGAGGCGGATGATGACTGACCGCCAAGGCCACGGCACCGACAGCCCCACGCCGCGCCCCTGGCAAGAAAGCCTGCGCAATGCGGCGGAGCGTGCCGCGCTTTGGTGGGTGGCGCATGTTGTCGAAGCGATCTTTATCTTCGCCATGCTGATCGCCGTGCTGGCGGCGATATTTGGCGCGCTGCCGGCTGCCGACCTGTCCGGGCTTTTTCCTGGTTTGTCATGCGGATAGACTGGATCACTTAGAAGCTAGTGGTGAAAATGGTCAGCGAAACAGGATCAATTCTCACACCGCCTCCGCCATCGCCCGCACCTCAGCGGGGCTCAGCCCCCTCTCCCGCAGCGCCCGCAGGCTTTCTGCACCATCGCGTTTTGCAAGCCTTCGCCCTGTCGCGTCGCGCATCAGTGCATGATGCGCATAGCGCGGCGCGGGCCAGCCCATCAGCGCTTGGATCAGCCGATGCAAATCCGTGGCCGGCTTCAGATCCTCACCGCGCGTCACCAGCGTGACGCCTTGCAGCGCATCATCATGCGTGACGCAGAGATGATAGGATGCCGGCACATCTTTCCGCCCCAAGACAACATCGCCGAAAACCTCTGGCCGGCACGCATGCCAGCCCTGATTTTCCTCATGCGCCTGCAATGGCCCGGGCACGGCCTCACAAGCGCGCGCCATATGCAGGCGCAGCGCATAGGGCTGCCCGGCGGCGATGCGGTGCGCGGCCTCCGCCTCCAGCAAATCACGGCAGATGCCCGGATAAAGCGGCCCATCCGGGCCTTGCGGCGCGGCACCTGCCGCCGCCACTTCGCGCGCGATATCGGCGCGGGTACAAAAGCAGGGATAGGTCATGCCCCGCGATGCCAACCCATCCAGTACCGCGCGATATTCGTCGAAATGCGCGGATTGTCGGCGCGGGGTGCCATCCCAATCCAGGCCCAACCAGCGCAAATCCTCCAAAAGCGCCGCTTCATATTCCGGGCGGCAGCGCGTGGTATCTATATCCTCGATCCGCACCAAAAAGCGCCCAACGGTTGCGCGTGCGCGGCGCCAGGCGAAAAGCGCGGCGCGCGCATGGCCCAGATGCAGCAATCCCGTCGGGCTTGGCGCGAAGCGGGTGATTTCGGGCGTTTCATCCATGGCTTCCGCCGGGTAGCGGGCAGTATACACCTCAGGCAAGGGGAGATTCCCAGATGGCAGCATTGGAAGGCCCGCAATATGGCCCCGCTTCGGGCGGTAAGCCTGATTCGCTCGTGCTTCTACTGCATGGGGTCGGCGCGGATGGCTTTGACCTGATTGATCTGGCCCCGGTCTGGGCGGAAGCCCTGCCCCGCACCCTGTTCATCGCCCCCCATGCGCCCTTTCCTTTCCAGGGCGCCCCTCATGGCCGGCAATGGTTCGACATCATGGACCGCACCCCAGCGCGGATGGAAGCCGGGCTGCGCCATGCCGCCGCCATCCTTGGCGACTTCACCCAGGCGAAACTTGCGGAACTTGGCCTTGGCGGAGACCGTTTGGCGCTGATGGGCTTCAGCCAGGGGGCCATGGTGGCGCTTTTCGCCGGTCTGCGCGGTGCGGTTCCCGCCCCCGCCTGCATCCTGGCCTATTCCGGCGCGCTTTTGGGGCCGGAAACCCTGGCCGCAGAACTCACCGCCCGCCCGCCCGTGCTGCTGGTGCATGGCGAAGCAGATGAGGTGGTGCCCGCCATGGCCAGCCGCCAGGCCGCCCGGGCTTTGCAAGCCGAAGGCGTGTCCCATGAACTGCTGCTGCGGCCTGATCTGTCCCATGGGCTGGATGATGCCGGGTTGGCCGCCGGCACTGCGCTTCTGGCGCAGCGCCTTGGCAAGATGACAGCCGGATGAAACCTGCCCCGGATGGCTTGCGGCGCGGCGCGGCGCATGTCATGAGTTCGGGGAATACGCGGCGGCGCCACTATATCTGGGGCCCTTCCGCCGGGCAGAGCCCCTGAATGATGTGGCGCCTCGCTGGAAGGAGCGAGGCTTGCCAGATGGCGGTCACTTCGCGGGGGCGCATGCCTATCCCGCGCTGGTTTTGAATGCGGATTTCCGTCCGCTTTCGTACTTTCCTCTGTCCATTTGGTCCTGGCAGGACGCGATCAAGGCTGTCTTTCTGGACCGTGTTTCCGTGCTGAATGAATATGATGTGGAAGTGCATTCGCCATCGGTGGCGCTGCGCCTGCCCAGCGTGATTGCGCTCAGGGAGTTCATCCCTGCCGCGAGGCGCCCTGCCTTTACCCGCTTCAATGTGTTTTTGCGCGATCACTTCGCCTGCCAATATTGCGGTGGTTCCCATCCCACGCCGGATTTGACCTTTGACCATGTGATTCCGCGTTCACGCGGCGGGCGCACTTCCTGGGATAATGTGGTCACCGCCTGCGGGCCATGCAATTTGCGCAAGGGCAGTCGCCTGCCGCGCGAATGCCAGATGATCCCGCGCCAGGCGCCACGCCAGCCGACAAGCTGGGAATTGCAGGAAAATGGCCGGTCCTTCCCGCCGAATCATTTGCACGAAAGCTGGCGTGATTATTTGTATTGGGACAGCGAGTTGGAGAATTGAGCATTTTCAAGCCAAGTGGAATCACTTGGCGACTCGGAAAATGCGATCAGACAAAGGTTTTAGAGCATCTCCCGTGAACGAAGGTGAACGGGAAATGCTTGTCTTATGACTTTTCCCGCTGATTGGGCGAGAAAGGAACAGCCGAGAGGAGGTTCTGGCCTCCCCTCAGCGGCGAGGGACGGATCGTGGATCTGCTGGCCGTTTGACGGGCCGAGTTAGAGTTTGATCGCCCTCGTCTTTTCCCTCAGGCCTGAACGGATACCAGGGGTTTAGCCCCGGATGACAAGCATAGGCAGGGCAAAAGATGACAGAGACTAACATCGGGATTGATATCTCGAAAGACCACCTCGACGTGCATCGCCTCCCAGGCGATGAGCGCCGGCGTTTCGATAATTCCAAAGCTGGTCACAAGGCCCTGATCCACTGGATCGGGGAGACCCCAGCGAGGATCGTCTATGAGCCTACAGGGTACTACCACCGCGCCCTGGAGAGGGCTCTAGCCGCAGCAGGCATGCCAATCGCCAAGGTCAATCCGCGTCAGGCCAGGCGCTTCGCTGAGGCTACCGGCAACCTCGCCAAAACTGATGCGCTTGATGCGGCAATGCCAAGCATTTTCAAGCCAAGCGGCAACGCTTGGCGGCTCGGAAAATGCGATCAGATCATGGCTTGACTTGCATGGGGGCGGTTCTGTCGCTGGAGGCACGGCCCGTACCAAGTGGTATCATCAATGATCTCAGGGATTTGCGCACGGCACGCAACGCCCTGATCAAGGATCAGGTCGCAGCCCTGACCCGGGCCAAAGCCATCACGCTGCCCCTTCTCAAGCGCCACAATGCCGCCCGCTTGAAGCAGATTGAAGCGCAAAGAGAGGCTGTTGATGCAGAAATCAACGCGCTGATCCAGGGCGACCCTGATCTGGCCCAGCGCTTCGCTATTCTGTGCTCCATCCCAGGCATCGCCGAGGTCAGCGCCGCCATGCTCCTCATTGAGATGCCAGAGCTCGGCAGCCTCGATGAAAAGCAGGTCGCGGCCTTGGTGGGCTTGGCCCCCATCGCACGGCAATCCGGCAATTGGAAAGGGAAGTCCTTCATCCGAGGCGGACGCCAACAGGTTCGGCAGGGGCTTTACATGCCGGCCCTGGTCGCCATCCGCTTCAATGCCGATCTCAAAACAAAATACGAACAACTCATCAAGGCGGGGAAAGCCCCAAAACAGGCCATCACCGCCGTCATGCGAAAGCTCATCATCCTCGCAAACGCGCTACTCAAAAAAGGTAGAAAATGGCAAACGCGGGTGGCTTGACCATCACGGATACTCTAAGTTTCGCCTTTCCGCTTTCTTTCGCTTTCGGTCTTCAACTGCCCGCAAGCGGCCAGAATATCGCGCCCACGCGGGCGGCGAATAGGGCTGGCACAGCCCGCATCATTCAGAATATCGGCGAAGCGATGAATGGCTTCCCATGTACTGGTTTTATACGGGCTGCCAGGCCAGGGGTTGAAGGGAATCAAATTCACCTTCGCTGGCATGCCGCTGATCAACCGCACCAATTCCCGCGCCTCAGCCTCACTGTCATTCACGCCGCGCAGCATGACATATTCGAATGTGATGCGCCGCGCATTGGAAGCGCCAGGATAGCGCCGGCAGGCGGCCAGTAGATCCGCAATCGGGTATTTGCGATTGAGCGGCACAATCTCATCACGCAATTCATCCGTGACCGCATGCAAGGAAACCGCCAAACCCACGCCCAATTCCGCCCCGCAACGATCCATCATTGGCACAACGCCAGATGTGGAAAGCGTGATGCGCCGGCGTGAAAGCCCAATGCCTTCATGATCCATCACGATCTTGAGCGCCTTGGCGACATTCTCATAATTATAAAGCGGCTCGCCCATGCCCATGACGACGATATTGGAAAGATGGCGCGGCGTGCCGTCCTTGGGGCTCGGCCATTCGCCATAGGAATCGCGCGCCGCGATGAATTGGCCAACGATTTCCGCCGCCCCCAGATTGCGCACCAAGGCCTGCGTGCCGGTGTGGCAAAAGCGGCAGGACAGCGTGCAGCCAACTTGCGTTGAAATGCAGACCGCGCCGCGATCCTCATCGGCTGAGGGGATATAGACGGTTTCCACCTGCTGCTGATCGCGAAAACGAAACAGCCATTTGCGCGTGCCATCCGCGCTATCCTGCTGCGTGGCCACTTCCGGGCGGCCCACCACAAAGCGTTCCGCAAGCTTCATTTGCATGGGCTTCGCGATGGTGTTCATGCGGGCGAAATCGGTCTCACCCTGATGATAAAGCCAATGCCAAAGCTGTTTGGCGCGAAAAGGCTTTTCGCCGAGTGCCAGCATTTCCGCGGCCAATTCTTCGCGCGAAAGGCCAACCAGGTCGCGCCTGCCATCGGGCAGAGTCGCGGCGGGCGGGGCAAAGGCCGCCGCTTTCGCCAGAATCCGCGCGCGTTCCGCTTCGTTCAGATCAAGGACAGCACTGTTCATTTCCGCGCCGGGCATTCACGCGACATCGCGTCATGGGCGGCGGAAAACCCAGCCAGGCTGAATTGGTCATTCGCCGTGCCGCGCCCGCCCGCACCGGGGCCGCGCGATGATGCACGATTGCCGCCGCGCATCGCCGCCACCACCGCCGCGCCATCGCGCGCAAAGGCGGAATTGCCGCCTGTATAGAAAGGCAGGGTTGTTGGGCCGACGGAAAACGTCACCTCCGCATTGCGCGGATAGGCATAACCAGCTGAAATCGCCACAGAATCGCGCCCGCCCGGGCGATGCGTCACCGTCAGCACCACGCCCTGACGCGCCGGTTCGGACTTGCTGGCGCGGGTGAAGGCATAGCAAATTTTCTGGCCGTTCTCCTGATGGGTCGCCGCCGTCCAATCCCGGAAGGTGCCAAGCTGGCGCGGGCCAGACTGCTGGGCAGGCGCCGCCGGGCGCTGCTGCGCCAAGGCGGGCAGGGCCGCCAGGGCCAAGCAAAGCGGCAAAAGGCGAATCAAGGCGATCATGTCGCCCTAGATAAGCAGCCCGGCCGGTAGGGGCAACCACGGGCTGCCCTTTCTGGCCCATTGGCGCATTCAAGCGGCAAGCAGGATAGGCCGGGTCAGCGCACCCGACAGCACATCTGCCGTAGCGCTACCAAGCACCATATTGCGCAGCGGTGAGTGCCGGACCGCGCCCATCACCAGCATGTCCGATTCCGTATCGGCTGCCGCTGCCAAAAGCCGTTCCAGCACGCCACCACTGCCGCGCTGCAAGGCCATAAAGCGCGTCTTGGCGCCGTGGCGGGCGAGCAGATGGGTAAGCTCGATCCCGGATTGGCCGGGGCGCAATTCCTTGTCATCGGTGATGGTGGCGATGATGGTCTCGGCCGCGCCGCGGATCAGCGGCAGCGCGCCATGGATGGCGCGGACCGAAGCGGGGCTGGCATCCCACGCCACTAGAATGCGCTGCGGCAAACCGGCCAAAGGCCGCGCCTGGGGCACCAACAGCACCGGCCGGCCTGTGTCAAAAATCGCTGCCTGCTGAAGAATTTGCGCAGCAATGCCTGGTGCGCCGAGCCCTGTCAGCACCGCCAGATCACTGACACGCAGGTGATCAGCGAAGGCTTCCCCATTGCCATAGGCGAAGCTGGTGCGCTTTTTGGTCTGATGCGCCACGCCGCGACGTTCTGCGGCTGCCGCAAATGCCTCGGCGGCGCGGTCTTCCAGCAAGCTTGTGGCATCATCCGCCGCCGTGGGCGCGGTAAGCGCGCTATCCATCGGGAATATCAGCGCCGTCACATGGGCTGAAAAGGCTTCTGCAAGCGCAAGTGGCGTTGTGGTGACGGCTTCCGCCTCCGTGGCTTTGGCGGGGTCAAGATGGGTCAGAATACTCATGAAAGTCATTACGGTTTCTCCGGCTGCCGCGCATCTTTCGGGTGACGCACCCGTGATGGCGTTTTGATTGGTTCTGGGGGCAAGCCGCAAGGCGATGCCGCCGCGATATGTGCATATCGCCGCGCGCGCAAACCAGCGTTGATATGGGTCAAGAAAAAATAAGGCTGCCGGAGAAGAACCGTACTGTAACAGAAGGCGCAGCAGGCATGGCCGCCCGCCGCGCCGTTATAATCAGCAAAGGTGATCAGGCCGGCGGGGCCACCGAAAGCCCACGCACCTTATGTTCCGCAATGAAGCGCGCCACCAGGCCGGATGCCTTCGCCTTTTCGACGAAATCCGCCAGGAAAGCGGTGGCGGCGGTATTGCGCTTGGCAGTGCCGATCGCCTGCTGCACGGCAGTGAATTGGCCATCCAAAATCCGCGCACCGGGCATTTTTTCGATGTCTGAGAGCAGCTTGGGCCGCAGCCCCGCCAGCACTTCAAGCTTCTCGGCAGCGAATTGCTCAAACGCGGCATCAAGCGTGGCGGAGCGGATCAGTTTCGCCTGATGGATATTGCGTTCCAGCCACAGATCATAAGCCGCCCGCGCCGTGACCGCGATGCGATTGCCGGGTCGATCTACTTCTTCCATTTTGGTGATGGGGGAGCCACGCGGGACCATGTAGGTCGCCTCAATTTCCGCATAAGCCGCGGTAAAGGCGATTTTTTCTGCGCGCTGCGGTTCAGCGCCAATCAGCCCGATATCCCACACATTGGTATCCACCGCATCGGCCAGATCACCGGGCCGCGCGAAGGGCACGTAATGCACCGGCACGCCAAGCGTATCCGCAATGGCGCGCGCCATGCTGGGGGAAACCCCGGCGGGGTCACCGTTTTCTGCGCGGCTCGTCACCAGCAGGAAATTCCCCATATTGATGCCGGCGCGCAAAACGCCGGTTGGCGCAAGTTCCGCCTTGATTTGGTCCATCATGATATCTTCCCTTTTCACTACTAAGTTTCAGCCGCGCGCCGCGGTGGCCGCACCAGCGCGGCGATTGATATGCCCGCCACCGCCGCAATCAAGCACTGAACCCGTCATGAAGCGCGCATCATCGGAACAGATGAACATCACACCTGCCGCAAAATCCGCCGGCGCGCCAAGCGCGCCCATCAGTGAACGGCTGCGAATGGCCTCAGCATAACCTTCTGGCATGGGGTTGCCGGCGCTGCCCTCGGCAAAGCCAGGCCGCGCGCTATTCACCCGCACGCCTGACGGGCCGAGTTCGAGCGCAAAAGCACGCGTCAGATATTCCAGCGCGCATTTGGAAGCACCGTAAGGCACGCCATTGCCGCGATGCACTTCCGCCGCCGCTGAGGTGACATTGACAATCGAACCCCGCCCTGCGGCGGCCATGGCGCGGCCAATGCCCTGCATCAGGCGGAAAGGTGCGCGGGTATTCACGCTGATGATCTTGTCCCATTCCGCGCCCGTCACATCCATGAGGGGAATGAAGGGATAAATACCGGCATTGTTGATCAGCACCTGTGGGGCACCTTTGCCGGTGGCGGCGGCGATCAGCCCATCAATCGCGCCATCATCCGTGAGGTCAGCCGGGTGCAGCACAACGCGCCCTGGCGGCAACGCATTGGCGAGTGCGGCAAGTGCGCCGGCATCGCCATCGGTCAAAAGCAATTGGGCACCTTCCCGCGCAAAGGCCTCTGCCAGCCCGCGCCCGTAAACCCCGGCAGCGCCGGTGATGACCACTTGTTGACCCGCAAAACGCATGGCGCTTGCCTCCTTCTCGGCGGTCAGGATGCGCCGATGCGGGCGGATCGCCAAGTCTCTGGGCTTGCCGGCATCGGCCAAGCGGTGCCAGCATCAAATCCAAGAGACGAAGCCGGGGGAAACGTGACGCCAATGCGCGCAAGGCCGCGCGGCGCATGCTCCCCCATACGCAGAAGGGATATGCCATGCTGACTGTCACCAATAATGATTCCGTTTTAGGCGCCACCATCACCGGCGTTGATTTGTCGAAGCCGCTTTCCGATAAGGATTTCGCCGGCATTCTGCGGGCACTTGGTGAAAGGGGCGTGCTGCGCTTTCCGGGGCAATTGCTGGAACCGGCGGCGCTGCGCGATTTCTCGCTGCGCTTTGGCAGCATCCAAACCACGCTGACCGGCAAATTCCAGGATGCCAATGTGCCGGAAGTGGGTATTCTCTCCAACATCGTTGAAAACGGGCAGCCGATTGGGCTCGCGGATGCGGGGCAGGATTGGCACACGGATATGTCCTATCGCGATACGATGGGCTTCGTGAATGTGTTGAATGCGCATCAGGTGCCGCATCGCGATGGCAAGCCGCTGGGCAATACTGTTTTCGCCAATATGCACGCGACCTATGAAACCCTGGACCCGGCGCTGAAAGAAAAGCTTGCCAACGCTACGGCGACGCATGATTTCAACAAATTCTGGGACAATATGTGCAAGCGCCCGGGCAGTACGCGCCCGCCGCTGACAGCAGAGCAACGCGCCAAGCGCCCGCCTTCCGTGCACCCGGTTTTCATGACGCATCCGATCACAGGGCGGAAGGTGCTTTATTGCAATCCTGGCTATGCGATCCGCATCAATGAACTTTCGGAAGCCGAAAGTGATGTGGTGCTTGAAGCCCTGTTTGCGCATCAATTGGAAGCACGCTTCCTGCACACCCATGTTTGGAGCGTGGGTGACGTGCTGATTTGGGACAATATTGGCACGCTGCATAACGCGCTGCCCGATTACGGGCCGAATGAACACCGCCTGATGAAGCGCTGCCAGGTAATGGCGGACCGCGTGTTCCAATCTGATTTCATCCAGCGCGCGCTGGCAGCCTAAGGAATACCAATCATGCGCTGGATTCGCTTCACCGCCGAAGACCGCACCCGCTATGGCATTCTGGAAGGCGACCGCATTCTGGAAGTCTCCGGCAGCCCTTTTGAAGGCTACGAGAAAACCAGCCGCAAGCATGATCTTGCCGCGGTGAAGATCGAAGTGCCCGTGATGCCACGCACCTTCTACTGCGCCGGGCTGAATTATGTGGAACATGTGAAGGAAGGTGCCGCCAAGCGTGGCGAAGTACCCAATATCCCAACCAAGCCCGATATGGGCTACCGCGCCAGCAATGCGCTGATCGCGCATGGGGAGACCGTGATCATCCCCGCCGATGCGACCGAGAAGATTCACTATGAAGGCGAACTCGTCGCGATAGTGGGCAAGAAGGCCAAGAACCTGTCGGAGGCCGAGGCGCTGAGCTGCATCATGGGCTGGACCATCGGCAATGATGTGAGTGAACGCACCTGGCAGAAAAGCGACCGCACTTTCTGGCGTTCCAAGAATACCGACACGTTCAAGCCCATGGGCCCCTGGATTGAAACCGATTTTGATATGGAAGCAGCGCGCACCAATGTGCGGTTGAATGGCGAAATCACCACCAGCTTTGAAACCGGCCATATGCTGTTTTCAACCGCGGTTTTCATCGCCGCGATGACGCGGTATCTGACACTTTATCCCGGTGATGTGATCTGGATGGGCACGGATGGTGTCTCACCGGATGTGAAATCCGGCGATGTGGTGGATATTGAAATCATCGGTATTGGCCATCTGACCAATCCTTTCCTGCGCGCCAGCGCGTCATAAGGGGCGGCACCATGGATGTCGCCGCCGATAAGGTCCGCGCGCAGATTGAAGCCATTCTTCTCTCCTGGGGGATGGAACCAGACCTGGCCGCCACCACCACCGAAGCCATGACTGAAACCGATCTGTTCGGCGTGGATAGCCACGGCATTTCCATGCTGATGACGTATGAAAAGCGCTTGCAGGAAGGCAAGTTGAAAATCAATGCGCGGCCCATAATTGAACGCCGCACCGCCTGCACAGCGCTGATTGATGCCGGTGCGGGGCTTGGGCATCCGGTTTCCAGCTATGGCATGAATCTGGCCGTGGATATGGCGAAGCAAGCCGGGCTTGGCGTGGTGGGTGTGCGCAATTCGCATCACTTTGGCGCAGCCGGCGTTTATGCGCGTATCGCGGCGCGGCGCGGTGCGATTGGTCTGGTCACCAGCGCGACACGCGGCGTGACCATGGTGCCAACGCGCGGCGCCAAGCCGGTGCTCGGCACCAATCCCATCGCCTTTGCAGCGCCGGCCGGGCGCAACCTGCCCTTCGTCCTGGATATGGCCACCACCACCACGGCGGCGGGCAAGGTGAAGGTTTATGATTTGAATGAACGCGCCATGCCTGCGGGCTGGGTGGTGGATGGCGCCGGCAAGCCCGTCACCGATGCCAAGCGTGGGATGAAGATTTTGCACGAAGAACCGGAAGGCGGTTTGTCACCGCTTGGTGGATCGCCAGAAATGGCAAGCCATAAGGGCTATGGCCTGGCGATGATGGTGCATATTCTGGGCGGCACGCTAGTTGGTTCTTCCTTCTCGCCCATTCGCAACCGCACGCAAAAGCCAAATGATCCTGATGATATCGGCCATTTCTTCATGGCGATTGACCCCGGCGCCTTCCGTGCGCCGGGTGAATTCGAAGCCGATCTGGATGCGGTGATTGATGAATTGCATGCGACTCCAGCGGCGGATCCTGCAAAGCCCGTGCTGGTGGCGGGTGACCCGGAAGAAGCGGAACGTCAACGCCGGCTGAAGCATGGCATCCCTATTCCGCCCGCGGTGGATCAACATATCCGTGCCATCTGTGCCCGCTCTGGCGCGGCTTATCTGTTGAGCTGAGGAAGCACCGCCATGAAGCGCCTGTTGCTTGCTGCCCTTGTCGCTTCCATGCCGGCCACGGCGCAGAATTTGCGCATGGGCGTGGGCGCACAGATCACCTCGGCCGATCCGCATTTCCACAATATCTCGCCCAATAACGCCTATGCCTCCATGGTTTTCGACAATTTGCTCGAGACGGATTCAAGGGCGCGGCTGATAGGTTCCTTGGCAGAATCCTGGAAGCCGGTGGGCGACGATGCTTGGGAATTCACGCTCCGTCGTGGTGTGCGGTTTCACAATGGATCGGATTTCACCGCGGAAGACGTGGCCTTCACGCTGGAACGCATTCCGCTGGTTGTGAATAGCCCTGGGTCCTTCCGCACCTACACGCAAGCGATCACAGGTGTGGAGATCATAGATTCCCACACGCTGCGCTTTCGTACCAATGGCCCGGCGCCACTTTTGCCAACCGATCTGGCGCAAGTTCCCATGCTGGACCGTGAAACGCACCAAGGTGCCACGACTGAGGATTTCAATGCTGGCCGCGCCGCGATCGGCACCGGGCCTTATCGCATGATGGCCTATCGGTCCGGGGATCGGGTTGAATTGCAGCGCTTTGATGGCCATTGGCGCGGTCGCCCCGCCTGGCAGAGCGTGGATTACCGCATGATCACCAATGATGCGGGCCGCACTGCTGCACTGCTCGCGGGTGATATTGATATCATTGATCAGGTGCCGACATCGGATATTGAACGCCTCAGGCGAGATCAGCGCATTGTGATGAGCGAAATAGACAGCATGCGCTTTATCTATTTCGCGCTGGATCATATGCGGGATGGACCAACGCCTTTCATTACGGATAATGACGGTAAGCCTTTTGGCCGCAATCCGCTGAAAGATGTGCGGGTGCGCCGCGCGTTGTCACTTGCCATTGACCGCCCGGCGATTGTGGCGCGCGTGATGGAAGGCGCGGCAAGTGCGACGCGGCAGGTAATGCCGGAAGGTGGCTTTGCCTATGTACCGGAACTGGCGGCCACGCGCGCTGATCCTGATCAAGCAAAGAAGTTATTGGTGGAAGCGGGCTATCCCAATGGTTTTCGCCTGACCCTGCACGGGCCAAATGATCGCTACCCGAACGATGCGCGCATTACGCAAGCCGTTGGGCAGATGTGGACCCGCATTGGCATTCGCACCCAGGTAGATGTGGCGCCTTATGCCAGCTTCATCGCCAAGGCATCGCGTCAGGAATTTTCGGTATTCCTGGTTTCCTGGGGCAGTTCCACCGGTGAACCCATGGCAGGTTTGCGTTCCATCGCTGCCACTTATGACCGCGCGCGCGGCACCGGTTCGGTCAATCGCGGGCGCTATTCCAACCCGGAATTCGATACGCTGCTGGCCAGTGCCGCACGAGAATTGGACGCGTCCAAGCGCGAAGCCCTGCTGCGTCAGGCTACGCGGGTGGTCGTGGAAGATGCCGGCATCATCTCCACCCATTTGCAGAAGAATATCTGGGCGATGCGGCGCGGCTTTGCCCATGATGCGCGCGTAGATGAAAGAACGCGCGCGCAGGATGTTACCCCTGCGCGATAGAGACTTTACTGCGGCGTGCTCCCAGCCGGTGCCGGTGTCTTCATCATCGTCCCGGTCATGGGGATGAAGTAAACGCCCACATCCTTGCGGCTGCGCACGCGGCCTTCCTCATCCTTCGTGTAGATGTATAGGAACTGACCGCGCCTGAAGGGCTGGCCGATCGGAATCACCAGCCTTCCGCCCGGCTTCAATTGCTGCAACAGCGCGGGCGGCACATATTGCGCGGCGCAGGTGACGATGATGGTGTCAAAGCCGCCCGTCACTTCCGGCCAGCCGAAGAAGCCATCGCCCACGCGGGTTTCCACATTGGTCAAGCCAATGGGTGCGAAAATGCGCTGCACGCCACGCCCCAGCGGTTCGATGATTTCGATAGAATATTGCTTGGCAACAATGCGTGACAGCCAAGCTGCCTGAAAGCCGGAACCCGTGCCGATTTCCAGCACCACATGATCGGGCTTTGGCTGGCAAGCCTGGGTCATATAGGCTTGGCCCAAATAGTCAGACAGGGCGGAACCAAAACCAATGGCCCAGGGCTTTGCCTCTGTCTCATAGGCGTTGGAGGCCGCAGCCTGGCGCGCTTCGTAATTGTAATGGAAATATTCGCGCGGCAATTCAGCGAAGCTACGCAGCACAGCGGGATCTGCCTCCCCAAAGCGGGATTTCAGATAGGCCTCCATCCGCGCCAAGGTTGGTTGGCGCCGCGCTTGGATGGCAGCGAAGGCGCCTTCCGATATTTCCGTGGGCCGGCCAGAAGCGGCCATGGCCGCGACATAAGCCGAGCGATTCCAGGCGGGCGTTTGTGCCTTGATCGCCGGCGCGAACAGCAAGCCTGCGCCAGTCAGGGTCAAAGCGCGGCGGGATAAAAGCATCGTCATTTCCTTGGCCAAACCGATATGGTGGCGAGATAACAAATACTGCCGCAAAGCAAAAGGGCTGAAAGGCCAATGCCATGCCCAATCAGATTGGCAAGCGGCGTGGCCACCACCGAAAAAGCGCCATTCAGCGCCCAGGCCCAGGGCAGCAAGGCAGGGCCTTCCTGCTGAAACCGATCAAGCCCGAGCGGAAAGGGCAAGCCAAGCGCAAGGGAGATTGGGCCGAGAACCAGCACCAGCATGGCCACGCGCAGCGCCCAAGGCCAATCGAGTATGGCAAGAATGCCGGTATGCGCGGTACCTATCGCCAGCAGGCAAGACCCAACCACAATCAGCGCGATCCAGGTCAGTGTTGTCGCGGGCTTTCTCACGCGCTCAACCATCATGGCGCCAAGCCCGGAGCAAACAAGCATCACGGTCAAGACGAGCGCGAAGCCAAAAGTCCGGTCACCCAACAGCAGCACCGCATATTCGATGAAGGCGATTTCAATGAGCAGAAACCCAAGCCCAAGCGCCGGGAAGTAAATCAACGCGCGCCCCAGAATCGCCTTCGGCACACGCAGCGCTCCACGTGCGAAAATCGGCAAGGCGCTCACCAGCAAGGCCAGGATGATCGCCTGCGCCAGCACCGCCACATTCACCAGCAGGCCGATTTCCTGTTGTGGCAGGATTTCCATCCGCTCCAGCGCCCGCGGCAAGGCTGGCAGGCGCACCAGCGGCGATAGCCATGGCCGATCTGCCGTGATGGGCGAACGGTCAAAGGCATCAAGGGGCATGGTGCCGGCCAGCAGCATACGCATTTCCTCAGCCACCGCATCACTGGGCGCACCGGTTTGCACCATGCCGGAATCGAGCGAAATCGCCGGCAGATCATTCCAAATCTCGCGGCCTTCCAGGGAAAGATGCGGCGCGTAGGAAATGTCGAAGGACCTTGCTTCGGCAAAGGCCAGCAGCTTTTCCATGCGTTCTGGCGTTAGCGGATCGCGGGCCATCAGCACGCGCAAATTCCACGCCGATCTGATCACCGCCATATGTGCCGCGGGCTCCTTGATGCCTGCCTCTAGCAGCGCCGCATGAGCAGTGGCCAGCACGCGCACGGCATAGACTGGCAATTCGCGAATGCCGATCGGCAGGGAAATCATGCCCCCCGGCTGGAGCATTCCAAGCAAACCCGCGAGGGCCTCAACCGTGTAGGTATGGCGGTTCGCATCGGCCGCGCCAAGAAAATCGCCTGAAATATCCACTAGATCATAGGCACCTTCTGCCCTGAGTGGATGCGCATCCGAAATCTGAACGCGCGGGTCCCGTGGCAACGCAGGTGAAGGGCCGAAGCCCTGTACCAAGGCCTCGCGCAACGTGGGTTCGGGTTCAATCACTGTGACGCCGGCGGCGCCAAGCTTCAGCACCTCCGCCACGCGAAAACCGCCGGCGGCGCCAAGGATCAGAACGCGTGGCTGGGTCAGCATGGCATAGGGTGCGGCATCAAGCGCTGCTGGGGCATGGCCGGCCTGAGGCGTTTCCATCGGAAGTGCTGCAATGCGCGCACCATCCCGATAAAGCCCGAAAGCGCGTGGCGGTGCGGGGGTGCCAAGCACACCGGCATTATTGGACACATCCGTATCCAATCTTTCGGTGAAATTATCGAGCAACTGATAAACACCGCGCGGCGTATAGCGTTCTGCCACCACGCGGCTTTCCGGCACATTCAAGGGCGCATAGATCGGCTTGAATTCATTCACGCGTGGTGCAGCGAGCAGAAAAATCGCAGCCTCCGCCACCAGCAGGCTGCCCAGCGCCGCCACGCGCCACACGCCCTTGGCTGATAAAATCGCGGCCACGGCAAGCAAGGGCAGCAAGGCCGGCACCAGGTGGAAGGGATGCAGCACCGCCATCAGCACTAGCGCAAGGCAGGCACCCAATCCCGCGCCGAGCAGATCATACCCATAGACCTTGCCCACTTGGTTGGAATAGACAACAAAATTCAGTGAAACCGCAAACCCTGCCAGGAAGAAAAATGGAAACAGCGCAGCATAATAAAGCGCAATATTGCCAAGCTGCGGCCAGGCGGTTGCGGGGTTCTGCAACTCAAGCGGGTTGAAGCCATTGCCTGTGGTGGCAATCCAGCCCGCAGCACCAGTCAGCAGCATGGCCAAAGGCAGGCCCGGCAAAAGCCAGCTTGCATGGCGGAGAAAAACCTGCCGCCCCAGCACCATGACCACGCCAGACACAGCGAACCCCATCATGGCGATGGAGATCACCCAATAGCCATACTCAGACCAGGAAGCGACCGCGAAGAAGCGCGTGAGCGCGATTTCAACACCAACCGCCGTGGCAGCGATCAGAAACAGGGGCAATAGGGTGCGCATCAGGTCCAGGCTGCCTTATGGTTCAAAAACTGCAATAGCTCGGCATTGAAGCGATCTGGCCGATCCACAAAAAGCGCGTGGCCAGCATCCTCATAAATCGAAACGCTGGGCGCGGGATGGCGCGCGGCCACCGCTTCCGCTTGGGTGCGCAGCCGTGGCGTGACGGCGTAGAAAACCGGGCGGCGCGTTGCGTAAAGCGCCTGGCGCCAGAATTCGCGCGGGCGAGGATAGGAAAGCAGCTTGATGGAAGCTTCCACCGGCATCCGCTGGGCTTCACGCGCAATGCCATCCAGATAGGCGGCATCCTGCGGCGTGCGATACATGCTGTTCACAAAGCCACGCATGGTTTTGTCACGTTCCTTGCGCAGATTGGTGAAGAAGTTGGAAGCGCGCGGAGGCGGCGGATCAGCCTCCCCCACTGAATTGTCTATCAGCACAAGACCCGCGAGGCGCGAATCTCCCTTCAGATCAAGCCAGGAAAGCGCATCCAGCACACCAAGCGACCAGCCGGCCAACACCACACGCCCCGGCGGCAATTGATCGAGCAAATCGGCAATGTCGCGTCCGCGGCGTTCCGGTTCATAGCCCTGCGCAGGAATGGCGCTTTGCCCCTGGCCGCGCGGATCAAAGGCAATGACAGTGAAGCGTTGTTGAAAATAAGCGATCTGCGGCGCGAAGATGCGCGCGGGCATGCACCAACCAGGCACGAAAACCAGAACGCGCCCGCTGCCATTTTGCGCATAATGCAAGCGCACCCCGTCGCTTGAGCGAAAGAACTTGCTTTGCGCTGCTGCGTTCGCGTTGCGGACCAGAAGGAAAGGTGCCGCCAAAAGCGCGCGGCGTGAGGCATTCATAATGGTCGTCTTGCCTTCAGCGCCGCAGCCAAAGTGCCATCATCCAGCACATCCAAAGCACCCCCAATCGGCACGCCCTGCGCGAGCCGCGTGATCGCAATGCCGCTTGGCTTCAGCCGATCCGTCACGTAATGCGCGGTCGTGGCCCCTTCCACCGTTGCGGGCAGGGCCAGGATCACCTCGGTAATGCCATCATGTTCAATCCGCGCGAGCAGCGGCTGAATCGCCAAATCTTCCGGGCCGGTGCCGGACAATGCGGAAAGCATGCCGCCGAGTACGTGAAAAAGCCCCTGATGCGCATGGGCGCGTTCCAAAGCCCATAAATCCGCAACCCCTTCCACCACACACACCAGCGTCCTATCCCGATGCGGATCGCGGCAGATGCTGCAAGGGGAGATGGCGTCCAGATTGCCGCAAACCTCACAGGGTTTGACGGCAGAAGCCGCATCACGCAGCGCTGCGGCGAGTGGCATCATTTGCCCATCCGGGTCCATCAGCATTTTAAGCACGGCGCGCCGCGCGCTGCGCCGGCCCAGGCCAGGCAAGCGCGAGAGCAGCGCAATCAGATGCTCGATGGGGTCGTTATGCAGCATCAGGCTGCGTGATGCTTCAGAAAGGCAGCTTCATGCCTGGCGGCAGATTCATGCCTGCGGTCGCCTTTTGCATCTCGGCCGCCATGGTCGTTTCCACCTTCTGCTTGGCATCGGCATGGGCAGCCACCAGCAAATCTTCCAGCACTTCGCGTTCATCCGCATTCATCAGCGATGGATCAATCGTGACGCGGCGCAAATCGCCCTTGCCGGTCAGGCGCACCACCACCATGCCGCCGCCGGATTGGCCTTCCACTTCGGTGGCTTCCAGCTTGGCCTGCATTTCCTGCATGCGCGATTGCATCTGCTGCGCCTGCTTCAACATATTGCCCAGGTTCTTCATGGTCTCTTTCGCCTAAAAATCATCGGGAGGGGTTTCGTCATCGCCGTAAGCGGGTTCGGCATCGGGCGGCGCGAAATCGCGCGCATCATCATCATCGGCGGTCGCGGCGCTGCGCGAAAGCCCATAGGCATCAGCCGCGCCATCATGCACCGCTTCAATCGTCGCCCCCGGAAAGGCCGCCAGGATCGCCTGCACCAAGGGATGCGCGCGGGCCGAAGTAAGCCGATCCGCCTCCGCTTCCTTGCCTTGCGCGGCGAGTGTCGGCGCGCCGGCTTCCTGGGTGATGATCACCGTCCAGCGCTGGCCAGTCGCTTCAGTCAGCAGCGCGGTCAATTGCGCGGCCAGATCGCGCGGCGCATCCGCCTCGGGGTTAATTTCAAGCCGCCCCGGCGCAATGCGCACGGGGTGCACACTATGGCGAAGCTGCGCGTGCAATAGCGGCTTTATACCGGAAGCCAGCGCAACAATTTCCTGCCAGGTGCTTGGCTGCGCCAGCGCGGTCACGGGCGGGCTTGGCGCTGGTTCGGCACGCACCGGCGCACCGCCGGCCACCGCGCGCAAGCCGCCGCCACCGCCGCCTGGTGCCGGGCGAGGCGTGGAACCTATTTCCCCAGCTTCGGTCAGGCGCTTCACCAAATCACCCGGCGTTGGCATATCCGCCACATGGGCAATGCGGATCAGCACCATCTCCGCCGCAGCGCGACGATCAGCGCCTTCAAGCTGCAATTCGCCAATGCCCTTCAGCAGCATTTGCCAGGTGCGGCCCAGCACCGGCACGGAAAGCCTTTGCGCCAAAGCCGCACCACGCACGCGTTCGGCTTCTGGCAGAGACCCATCTTGGCGTAGCGCCGGCGCCGCGCGAAAGCGCGTCAGCAAATGGCAAAGCTCTGCCAGATCCTGCAAAATCACCAAGGGATCGGCACCCAATTCATGCGCGCGATCCATGATGCCAAGGGCTGCGGCAATATCCCCGCCCATCAGCGCTTCCATCAAATCAATGATCATGGCGCGGTCCGCCAGGCCCAGCATATCGCGCACCGCTTCGGCCGCGACATGCGCCGCACCGGATTGGCCAATTGCCTGATCCAGCAATGAAAGCCCATCACGCACGGAACCATCGGCAGCGCGCGCAATCATGGCCAGCGCATCGGCGTCAGCCGTCACCGCTTCCTTGTCGCAAATCCGCGCGAAATGCTGCGCCAGGCTATCCTGCGGCACACGGCGCAAAGCGAAGGTCTGGCAGCGGCTGCGAATGGTGATTGGCACCTTGCGCAATTCTGTTGTCGCCAGAATGAAAGTCACGCCTGATGGCGGTTCTTCCAAAGTCTTCAGAAAGGCGTTGAAGGCAGGACCGGACAGCATATGGCATTCATCAAGGATGAAAACCTTCTGCCGGCCTTGGCTCGCGCGGAAGCGCAGTGCTTCGCGCAATTCCCGCACATCATCCACGCTATTATTGGAAGCGGCGTCCAGTTCCACCACATCCGGATGACGATCAGCCAGAATCGCCTTGCATTCCGGGCAAACGCCGCAGGGGTCCGCCGTGGGGCCACCCTTGCCATCCACGCCAATGCAATTCAGCGCGCGGGCAATGATGCGCGCCGTGGTGGTTTTGCCGACGCCGCGCACGCCGGTCAGCAAAAAAGCATGATGCACGCGCCCCTGGGCAAAGGCATGGCGCAGCGTGCGCACCAGCACATCCTGCCCGATCAAATCATCAAAGCTGGTGGGCCGGTATTTCCGCGCGAGCACGCGGTAGCCGGGCTGTTCCACTGGTTTCGCCACTGGGGCGGGCGCCGGCGCGGGCGGCGGCGTCGGTTCGCCGAAAAGCCCCGGGCCTTCTGGCGCCGGCGGCTCAGGCAGGCCCGCTTCTTCCGGCTTGTCATCGCCAGGCGCGGGAAGCGGTGAGCCGAACATATCGGAAGCCATGGCGCGGGCGGTCTCTCGAAAAAGGTGGAAGGCCGGCAAGCGACCCGAACAAGAACCCGTTACGGCTGCTTCCTTCCGGACCTGACCGGGTTGGCGAGGAGCCCGTCCGCCGCCGACCTTCCGACAGCACCATATCATGTCCCTATGCCCCAATGCCAATGGGGGGGGCTTGGTTGCCGCGCGCCGAGCCGCGTGGCAGGGTCCGATTTATGCTCTCGATCCCCGCCAGCCGCCCCAATGCCTATACGGGCAGCCCGCTAGACCGGGCTTCCCACCGCCGCGAAGACGCCGCCTTCATTGAAGCGGCGCTCGCTGACCCCAAGACGGTTTTCGCCCCCGTCTGGCGCGCCCGCAGCCTGATGCGCGGCGTAGCAGAGGGCGCGCCCCAGGCCGTTTTACTGACTGGGGAGGCTGCCGGCGCGCTCCGCATGGCGGGCGGTCCCTGGGCTTGGCTGGGTGAATGGGAGGGTCGGCAGGTCTTCGCCGTGGATTGTTCCACCGCCGATGACCCGATTCCCCTGCTGCCGGCGGAATTGGGTGTTTTCGCCGATCTGCGCCAAGTGGCCGGGCTGCTGCCGCCTGGGGAAGCCAGCGTGCTGGCCCATGCGCGCGGCCTGATGCATTGGCGCACCAAGCATCGGTTTTGTGGCGTTTGCGGCGGTGTTTGTGAACCGCGCAGCGCTGGCAATGCCATGAGCTGCACGGCCTGCAATACGCAGCATTTCCCGCGTACCGACCCTGCCGTGATCATGCTGGTGGTGCGCGGCGATTCCTGCCTGCTGGGCCATTCGCAGCGCTTCCCGAATACCACCATGTATTCAACGCTGGCCGGTTTTGTGGAACCCGGCGAAAGCCTGGAAGAAGCGGTGCGCCGAGAGGTTCAGGAAGAAACCAATGTGCGGGTTGGCGCGGTGCGCTACCATTCATCCCAGCCCTGGCCTTTTCCGTCTTCCATCATGCTTGGCTTCCATGCCGAGGGGCTGAGCGAGGAAATCACCATAGACCCGGAAGAATTGCGCGATGCGCGGTGGTTCAGCCGGGATGATTTGCGCAATCATGAGCAGCTTGGCTTTTCCCTGCCGCGCGTTGATTCTATCGCGCGCCGGCTGATCGAGGATTGGCTGGCGTCATGAAGGCGGCGGCGGCATTCCTAGTGGTGATGGCGGTGGCGGGCTGCGCAAGCCAGTCTCGGGAAGATATCTTCCCACCCGATACCAGCGCAGATGCGGCGGCCTGCCGTGAAGAAGCCCAGCGCGACCCGGCGCTCAGGGATTTGCGGCGCAGTACTTTCATCGGTTTCCCGGCGCAGGAAGAGGCGCTCCGCAATGAAATCGTGACCACCCAGCGCCGGACCTATTTCGACTGCATGGCGTTGCGCGGCCATGCGCGCCAGGGTGGGGTGGAGCGGGTTAGGCGCTAAAGCTCCCTGAGTTGCGGATTATCAAAATCCGGCCGCCTTGCGCGGGCCAGGGCCCCGCGCAGCGCATCGGCCAATTCGGTCTTTTCCGGCGAAGAGAGATGCCGGCCGATTTCCAAGGTTCGGCCTCGGCTTTTGATCCACAGGCGCCCGCCACGCGGCGCGGCCTCATCCCATTCCACCTTGGCCCAATAGGCATCCAAGACGCTGCGGACCACGCGCCCACGATGATCCACATGGCGGATGGATAGCCCCGCATCGGTCAGCAGCACCATTTCACTGACGCGGCGTGATGCGCGGGCATGCCACAGCAGCAACACCAGCGCGGCACCCACTTCCAGGCCAATGAAGGGCAGCACCGGCCAGGCGCCAAGGGCAAAGAAGACACAAGCCGGAACCAGCGCCGCCAGAATGAGCAGCCCCGCCAGCACGCGAAAGCCCCGCGCCGTAAAACTTTGCGGCGGCGTGGAGGTCGCTTCGAACAGAATGGTTTCTTGGGGGGGTGCCATCGCTGGGCAGTCTAGGTCAGAATGGCGCGGTAACGCCATGCCCCAAGCCAAGCCCGATCACGGTTCCGCCCGCGCCCCACGCCGCGCCCGCCTGATGTCGAAAGACCAGGCCGAGGCTTTTGTGCGCGCCCTGGCCCAGACCAACCCCGCGCCGGAGACAGAGCTTTTCTATCAGGACCATTTCTCCCTGCTGGTGGCGGTGGTGCTATCCGCGCAAACCACCGACGCGGCGGTGAATAAATGTACGCCAGGGCTATTCGAAGCGGCACCCACCCCCGCCGCCATGGCCGCCCTTGGTGTGGAAGGCATCGCGCCCTTCATCCGCAGGATCGGGCTTTGGCAGGCCAAGGCACGCAATGTGGCGGCTTTGGCGGCTCAACTGGTGGAACGCCATGGCGGGCAGGTGCCAGCGGACCGCGCTGCCCTGGAAGCCCTGCCCGGCGTTGGGCGCAAAACGGCCAATGTCGTGCTGAATGTCGCCTTTGGGCAGAATACCATGGCGGTGGACACCCACATCTTTCGGCTCGGCAATCGGACGGGCCTAGCACCCGGCAAGACCACGCGCGCGGTGGAAGAAGGGCTGATGAAGCGCTGCCCGCCCGAATTGCTACGCGATGCGCATCACTGGCTGATCCTGCATGGGCGCTACATCTGCAAGGCGCGGGCGCCCGAATGCTGGCGCTGCCCGGCGCGGGCTTTCTGCAATTACCGGGATAAGGTGCTGGCGCCGCCCACCTAAATTCGATAGCGCGCTATCTATTTGCATCCTAGGCAATCCGGGATTAGCCTTCCCCGCATGCCTGATAGGTCAGATATTTCCCAAGCGCGTTGGCGGCTTGGTGTTGCCATCGCACAGATCGCGCGGCGTTGGCGCGTGCGGCTTGACCAACGCATCCTGCCCTTTGGCCTGACAGAATCTCGTTGGCTGGTGCTGCTGAGCCTCGCGCGGCGTGGCGATGGCGTCACGCAGAAGGACCTTGCCGGCCGGCTTGCGGTGGAAGGCCCCACCATGGTGCGCACGCTGGATTGGCTGGAAGCCCAGGGCTTTGTGGAACGCCGCGCCGCCCCGGGTGACCGCCGCGCCAAGACCATTCACTTGACCGAAGCCGCACGCCCCGTGCTGCAAAACATCGAAGCCGAAGCCGCCGCCGTGCGCGCCGAAATCCTGGAAGGCATCCCCGAGGAAGACCTTGCCATGTGCATGGCCGTGCTGGACCGCGTGGCGCAGGGCCTGGCCCGCACCGAAGGGGGCGCCTGATGGATATCGGCACCGCCAAAACCTCGCCGGTTGCTGCCCGCCCCAATATCGCCCTGAAGCGGCTGCGCCTGGCCGCCGCGCTGACCGCCGGCTTGGCGCTGATGGCCGGTGCGGGCCATTGGATTTATCGGCATTTCACGCATGTGATTGTGGATGATGCGCGCATTGCGGCGGATATGATTGCACTCGCCAGCCGCGTGCCGGGCTGGGTGATGGAATTGCCCGTCATTGCCGGCGATGAGCCTCGGCAAGGTGCGTTGCTGATCCGCATTGATAGCCGCGATTCAGCGCTCACCTTGCAGGAATTGGATGCGCGGCTGGCCAATATCGCGATGCGCCGGGCAGAACTTGATGCGCGCATCACCATGGTGGATCGCCTGACCAGCAGCCAGGAAGATGCGACTCGCGCCAAGCTGGAAGCCGCGCAGGCTGCGCTGCCGGCCGCGGAAGCGGACCGCGTTTATGCTGAAACAGAATATGCGCGCGCCAATCAATTGATCGGCACCGGCAGCGGCACGCGCCAGCGCCATGACCAAACCCGCGCCTTGCTTGAATCCGCCACACAACGCGTGCTGGCAGTGGCAGCCGATATCCGCACCGCCGAAGCACAATTGGCGAATGCGGGTGCGGCGCGTGAGGAAATGGGCGTGCTCCGCCATCAGCGCGCGGCCTTGGAACCGCAGGAGCGCGAAATCACCGCGCAGCGCCAGCGCATTGCGATTGACATTGAAGACCGCACCATCCGCATGCCCTTTGATGGCGTGGTGGATCGCGTTTTTGTGGACCCCGGCGAATACGTCACCCCCGGTCAGCGCGTGATGCTGGTACATGACCCGCGCCGCGTGCGCGTGGAAGCCAATGTGAAGGAAACCGAAATCCGCTACTTCCTCCCTGGGCGTGACGTGCGCGTGACGGTGGATGCTTTTCCGGGCCGTGTCTTCACTGGACGCGTGGAACGCGTGGGTGCCGCCGCCACCAGCGAATTCGCGCTGCTGCCAAGCCCCAATCCTTCCGGCAATTTCACCAAAATCACACAGCGCCTGCCCGTGCGCATTGCGCTTGAGAATTTGCCCGCAGATGGCGCGTTGCGCCCAGGCATGATGGTGGTGGTGGAAACCCCCGCCCGTGAGTGAGGCCACCGCCGGCGCGCCCATGCCATCCCGCGCTTCCTGGGCGGGGCCGGAAATGGCGGTGTTGGCGGCGCGCTTTGGCGATTCCTATCGCTGGATGGTGACCATCCCGGCGATGATCGGCACGATTGCGACAATTCTTTCCTCCACCATTTCCAATGTGGCTTTGCCTGAAATCATGGGCGCCTATGGCATGGGGCAGGATCACGCGCAGTTGGTTTCCACGGCATTTCTGGCCTCCGTCACCGGCACCATGTTGTTGAATGGTTGGCTGGTGGATCGTTTTGGCTTTCGCCTGACTTTTGCTGCCGCGATGCTGATTTTCATTTTCGGTTCCTTGCTGTCGGGCTTTGCGCCGGACGAAGGCGTGCTGATCTTCGGGCGCGTCATGCAAGGGGCGGCAGCCGGCATGGTGCAGCCCTTGGGTATGCAGATCATTTTCATGGTCTATCCACCGGAAAAACGCGGCTCTGCCATGGGGCTTTATGCGGTGGGTGTGGTGCTGGCCCCAGCGCTTGGCCCTGCCTTTGGCGGCTTGCTGGTGGATGGTTTGGGCTGGCGATCGGTTTTCTTCCTGGCCATTCCCTTCGCCATGATCGGGCTGGTGCTTGGCCTGATCCTGATGCCGGGGCCTCAGCGCAGCGGCACCAAGCGCCGCTTTGACGCGCCTGGCTTCCTGCTGCTGATCACGGCACTTTTCGCGCTGCTGACCGGGCTTTCCAGTGGGCAGCGCGAAGGCTGGCAATCCGATGCTGTGGTGACGGAGCTTTCCATCGCCGCCGCCGCCGCAATTGCGTTTGTCTGGTGGGAATTGCGCAGCCCTGATGCCATGCTCAATCCACGGCTTTTCACCGTGCGTGGCTTTGCCTGTTCTTCCTTGGTGGCGCTGGTTTATGGCGCGACGCTATTTGGCTCGGTCTATCTACTGCCGCTTTTTGTGCAGACGGTGCAGGGCTATTCCGCCACGCGCGCCGGATTGGTGCTGATGCCGGCGGGGCTTGCGCTGCTGCTGGTATTCCCGATTGCCGGGCGCATCGCTGATAAAACCCAGCCTTGGCTGCCGATTGGCATTGGCTTGGTGCTATTCGCCTATTCCACCTGGTTGATGGTGGATGTCGGCACGGATACGCCGTTTTGGACTCTGGCCATTTGGATTCTGATTGGCCGGATTGGCTTTGGCATTGCCATGCCCAGCATGAATGCCGGCGCACTGCGATCCCTGCCGCCGCAATGGGTCGGGCAGGGCTCGGGCGCCATCAATTTCGCGCGGCAATTTGGCGGGGCGATGGGGGTCAATCTGCTGTCCATCTATCTGGAACGCCAAACGCAGCTTTATGCCCAGGCCTTGAACGCCACGCTGGAAGGGCGCGGCAATACCGCCGATTGGCTACGCGATGCCGAAAGGCTTTTGGCGCAGGAAGGCTTTGCGGAAGGCACGCGTCAGGCTTTGGCGCAGGATTTCCTGGGGCGTGTGGTGCTGACCCAAGCGAATATGCTCGCCTTTCGCGATACCTTTACCGTGCTGGTGCTGATTTGTGTGCTGGCGCTGGGCGTGGTGGCGGTGATGCGGGGTGCGAAGCGGCCCGGCTGATCTTGCCGCTTGGGCGCGGGCGTTCCATCCTGAGGTCAAACCTAAAGGAACGCCCCATGGAAGCGCCTGTACTTGTTGAGATTACCGATGACATCGCCCTGGTCACACTGAACCGGCCCGAATCGCGTAATCCGCTCGATCCTGAAACCCAGGATGCCTTGATCGCCACCTTCATGAAGCTGGACGCTGAAGCCAAAGCGCGCGTGGCGATCCTGACGGGTGCGGGCAGCGCCTTTTGCGCCGGCGGCAATGTGCGCCGTATGGGTGAGGCTGCGAGTGGCTCCACCGAACGTACCCCTGCCCAAGCGCGCGGCTATTATCGCCATGGCATTCAGCGCCTGCCGCGCATGTTCGAACAATTGGAAATCCCCGTGATCGCGGCAGTGAACGGCCCGGCCATGGGCGCGGGCTGTGACCTGACCTGCATGTGCGATTTGCGGATTGCCGGCCAATCCGCGCGCTTCGCGGAAAGTTTTGTGAAGCTTGGCATCATTCCGGGTGATGGCGGCGCCTGGCTGCTGCCGCGCGTGGTGGGCTTTGCCAAGGCGGCCGAGATGTCGCTGACGGGTGATGCGCTTTCTGCCGATCAGGCGCTGGCTTATGGGCTGGTGTCTCAGGTGGTGCCGGATGCGGAATTGCTGGACGCAGCGCGTGCGCTGGCGCGGCGCATCGCCGCCAATCCGCCCCATGCCGTGCGCATGGCGCGTCGGCTATTGCGTGAAGCCTGGAATAATCGGCTTGATTCAGTGCTTGAGATGTCTTCCGCCATGCAGGCGGTGGCGCATACCACGGAAGATCATAAGGAAGCGCTGGCGGCGATGCGTGAAAAGCGCAAGCCAACCTATAAGGGCTCCTGATCCTTGTTTGCGCCGGGGCTGCTGGCGGGGCGGCGCGCGCTGATCACCGGTGGCGGCACCGGGCTCGGGCGCGCCATTGCTCGGCGCTATCTGCAATTGGGCGCGCGCATCGCGATTTGTGGGCGGCGCCTGACTGTCTTGGAAGAAACCGCCGCGGCGCTACGCGCGGAAATCCCCGGCGCTGATATTGCCGTGCATGGCTGCGATATTCGTGATGCTGCTGCCGTGGAAGCGATGCTCGACGCTGTCTTTGCCGAAGGCACGCCAGACATTCTGGTGAATAATGCCGCGGCGAATTTTCTGGCGCAGACGCACCGGCTTTCCGCGCGCGCCTTGGATGCGGTGCTGGCCACCACGCTGCATGGCGCGGCTTATTGCACCATGGGTATTGGGCGGCGTTGGATTGCTGCCGGGCAGCCCGGCGTGGTGCTGAGTATCCTCACACTTTCCGCCCTGCAGGGCGCGGCTTTCACCGCGCCTTCCGCCATGGCCAAGGCCGGGGTTTTGGCGATGACGCAAAGCCTGGCGGTCGAATGGGGCCGGCATGGCATTCGGCTGGTGGCGATTGCGCCTGGCACTTTCCCGACAGAGGCCGCTGTGGCGCGGCTTCGCCCCGGTGGTTTGGATCATGGCGATGTACCGTTGAATCGTGCTGGGCGACATGAAGAACTGACAGACCTCGCCGCCTATCTGGTTTCAGAAAATGCCGGCTACATCACGGGCGAATGCGTGGTGATTGATGGCGGGCGGCGTTATCTTGGTGGCGCACGGGCTGGCGTGCGAGAGATGCTGGGCTGGGATGATGCTGCCTGGGAAAAACAGCGCGAAAAGACACCGAAGAAATGACCGAAGCCTTCACCGAAATTCTCTACTCAGTTGCGGACCGCGTCGCGACCATCACGCTCAATCGGCCAGAGCGTATGAATGCCTGGTCGAGCGTGATGGAAGCCGAAACTCGCGCGGCTTTTGCGATGGCCGTAGCAGATGAAAACGTGCGCGCCATTGTCCTAACCGCAACCGGCAAGGGGTTTTGCGTCGGCGCCGATGTCTCCGCCATTGCCACACGCGGCGCCGAACGCCCAACCTTTGCGGGGGTGACGCCGCCGCCCGGTGAGGCTCCCCCAACCGAGGATTTCGCGCGGCGCTATTCCTATATGCTCAATATCGGCAAGCCGGTGATTGCGGGCATCAATGGCGCGGTGGCGGGGGTTGGGCTTTGCCTGACGCTGTTTTGCGATATCCGTTTCATGGCGGCGGGGGCGAAGCTTTCAACGGCTTTTGCGCGGCGTGGTCTGGTGGCGGAACATGGCAGCGCCTGGATGCTGCCGCGCCTGATTGGGCCGATGAATGCGGCTGATCTTATGCTCTCAGGCCGCAGCATCACCGCAGAAGAAGCCGCTGGCATGGGGCTGGTGCGCGTGCTGCCGGCGGATGGTTTTCATGCTGCCGTGCAGGCTTACGCGGCTGATCTTGCGCAGAATTGCTCGCCACGTTCCATGCGCGTCATTAAGCGGCAAATGACGCTGGCGCCATTCCAAAACCTGTCAGAGGCGGTGGAGATGGCCGAGGTGGAACAGGACGCCACACGCGGCACCGAAGACCGGCGCGAAGGCGTTGCGGCTTTCCTCGAAAAACGGAAGCCGAATTTCACGGGGCGCTGAGAGGTGCGTATCAAAGGCGATGCGGCAGGGCAACGCCTCACACATTGAAGCGAAACAGCATCACATCCCCATCGCGCACGACATATTCCTTGCCTTCAACGCGCATCTTGCCGGCTTCCTTGGCACCCTGTTCACCGCCCAACGCCACGTAATCATCATAGCCGATGGTTTCCGCCGCAATGAAGCCGCGTTCAAAATCGCCATGAATCACACCGGCAGCCTGCGGTCCCTTCATGCCCTTCAGGATGGTCCAGGCGCGCGCTTCCTTCGGCCCCACGGTGAAATACGTGATCAGCCCAAGCAGCGCGTAACCAGCGCGGATCACCCGATCCAGCCCGCTATCTTCAAGCCCGAGTGAGGAAAGGAACTCGGCGCGATCCGCCTGCGCCATCTGGCTGATTTCAGCTTCAATGGCAGCCGATACCACCACCGCCTGCGCACCTTCTGCCTTGGCGCGTTCAAACACGCGGGCGGATTGAGAATTGCCGGTGGAGGCTGAGGCTTCATCCACATTGCACACATAAAGCACGGGCTTTGTCGTCAGTAATTGCAGCCGCTTCGCCGCTTCTTCTTCACCCGCCGGCACCGCCGTGCGCGCCGGGCGGCCGGCTTCCAAAGCGGCCTTGATTGGGTCAATCAACGCCATTTGCGCCAGCGCTTCCTTGTCGCCACCGCGCGCGCGCTTCACCAGGCCCTGGGCGCGTTTTTCCAGGCTATCCAAATCAGCCAGCATCAATTCGGTTTCAACCGTCTCGGCATCGCGGATCGGATCAATGCTGCCTTCCACATGCGTCACATCGCCATCTTCAAAGCAGCGCAGCACATGCACAATTGCATCCACTTCGCGGATATTCGCCAGGAACTGATTGCCAAGCCCTTCACCCTTGGAAGCGCCGCGCACCAGCCCCGCAATATCCACGAATTCCAAACTGGTCGGCACGGTTTTTTGCGATTTTCCAATCCGCGTCAGCGTATCCAGCCGCACATCCGGCACCGCGACGCGCCCGACATTCGGTTCAATGGTGCAGAAAGGATAATTCGCCGCCTGCGCCACCGCGGTTTGCGTCAGCGCATTGAACAGCGTGGATTTGCCGACATTCGGCAGGCCCACAATGCCGCAATTGAAACCCATCTTTATGCTCCCGGCGCGGCGGGCCAGGCGGCACGCAGCGCATTCCAGAATGTCTCAGCCACCACGCCGGCGGCAATGCGCGCGGCACCATCATCACTAATCGGCATCAAGGCCGCCGCACGCAGTGCCGCGGAAATTTCCGGCAGCGCGATGGCCATCGGCGCCGGCCCGGCAATGCTCGCTTGCGCGGCAAGCGCCGCATCCTGCGCATGGCAACGCAATTGGCGCGCAATCAACAGCAATGCTGCGGCCATGGCGGCAGCGCGCCGCGCCTCATCACGCTGCGCGTCGCTATCGGCGAGATCGAGCGTCGCGCGCAGCCCAGCCGCCGCCTGCGCCAGCGCACCCGCTTCGCGCACCAGCGCGGCAGAGAGCAATGCGGCGCCATTGGCGCGATCTTCCGCGCTGGGGCCCATCATATCCATGGTGAAGGCGTCTTCGGCTTCCATCACTTCTCCTGCGTCAGCAGCGCGATGCGCGTCATGAAATCTTCGGTCTTCAGGCTAGCGAGCATGGGCGCGGCATCGGCCACCGCATCCAAAAGCTTCTCCAACCACGCCTGATCCACCTTGGCAAAATTGCCCAGCACATGGCCGGTCACCGCATCCTTATGGCCAGGATGGCCGATCCCCATCCGCACGCGCCAGAAATCGGGCGATCCAAAAGCGCGGCGCATATCCCGGAGCCCATTATGCCCCGCAACCCCACCGCCAAGCTTCACGCGCAGCTTGCCAGGCGCCAAATCCAGCTCATCATGAAAGGCCACCACATTCTCGGGCGGGATTTTCAGGAAGGCGGCGGCTGGCTGCACGGAATCACCACTCGCATTCATGTAGGTTTGCGGCTTCAGCGCCAGGATGCGCTGCCCGCCAATAGTGCCTTCCGCCACCTCGCCCCTGAAGCGCTTCCGCCAAGGGCCGAAGCCGTGGCGCCGCGCAATCTCATCCAACGCCATGAAGCCGATATTGTGCCGCTGGCGCGCATGTTCAGACCCTGGATTGCCAAGGCCGACCCAAAGCATCGGGGCGCTGTCGCGGGAAGTCATGGCATCATCAACCCAAAAAGGGTCCGGGGGAGCCTTCCCCCGAACCCTTGATGTTCAAAAACAGGGGCGAAACCCCTGTCCAGCTTACTTCTTCTTCGCAGGCCCCTTGGCCGACGCGGCGGCACCAGCGGCAGGCGCCTTCTGCTTCGTCGCTTCCACAGGGCCAGCGGCGGCGGCCGGCGCGGTATCATCAACCACGGTCGGCGCGGCGATGGACGCCACCATGAAGTCGCGGCCCGCGATCGCTGGCTTGGTACCGAATTGATCCTTCACCGCGGACCAACGCAGGCCCGCGCCGATCTGCGCTTCGGCCAGATCAAGTTCGAACTTTTCGGGCACCGCATCCGGGTCCGCCAGCACTTCAATTTCGCGGCGCACCACGTTCAGCACGCCACCCGCCTTCAGGCCCGGGCAGGTATCTTCATGCAGGAAGGCCACCGGCACCTTCACCCGAATGCGTGAACCAGGCGCCAGGCGCTGAAAATCCACATGCAACGGACGATCCGTCACAGGGTGGAATTGCACATCGCGCATCAGGCAGCGTTCCGTTTCGCCGCCATTCACCGCAACTTCATACAAATGCGATTGCCAGCCAGCCTTGTGCAATTCCTTCATCACATCGCGCGGGTCGAGGGCGATCAAGGTCGCCTCACGCTTTGCGCCATAGATGACAGCGGGGACATGCCCCTCACGCCGAGTTGCGCGTGCCGCCCCCTTACCGGCCCGCCCGCGCGCTTCGGCTTCGATCCGTACAGTTTGGACCATTGTCCGTGCTCCTTCGGGTTGAATTCTGATGCCGCTGCAAAATCTTTGCAGGACAGGCTTGGCCTCCAGGGGTGCCAAAGCCAGAGGCGGCTTCTAGGGGATGCGCGCCAGGGGCGCAAGCGATGGATTGATCCGGCGCAAGGCAAATCCACACGCTGGCTGGTTTATTGGGCCAGCATAAGGAGCACTGATATGATCTCGCCCAACATGAACAACATCGATCGTGGTTTGCGGCTTATGGCCGGGCTGGCGCTGCTTGCGCTTGGCGCCGCGGGGCCACTGGGCTGGTGGGGGGCGATCGGGCTTGTCCCTATCGCCACCGCGCTGATCGGCTGGTGCCCGGCCTATCGGTTATTGGGCATCAATACCTGCGCCCGCCCAAGCACCTGACTGGCTTCAGCCGAGCGAAGGCAAATGGCTCGGCGTAATGGACCAGACCTTGCCCGCCGCCGGTGGCTCACACCACAGCGGCAGGGCATTGGGCGTGCGCACATTTGGCACATGGCCAAGCGCGAGCCGGAGCGCACGAAACAGCGCGCCATGCGCAACCACCAACACCGGGCCTTGCTTGGCTGTGGCGCGGTTTATCGCCTCAACGGCGCGGTCATGCAGCGCCTGAAAGCTTTCCGCACCTTCCGGCGTGAAGCTGCCTTCGATCCAGCTATCATACCAATCGCCCATGGGCCGGCCTTCTTCCACGCCGAAGCCCACTTCCATCAGCCCCGCATCGGTCGCGACCGGCAGCGAAAGCGCTTCCGCTACGATTTCCGCCGTGCGCAAAGCACGGCTGAGCGGTGAGGCGATGATGGTCACGATCCCGCGATCCACCAACGCCAAGGCCGCGCGCTGGGCCTGGGAAATCCCAACCGCATTCAGCGGAATATCCGTATGCCCTTGGCTCAGCCCCTCAGCGTTCCAATCGGTCTCCCCATGGCGCAGGAACCAAAAGGCGGTTGGGTTCAGGCTCACGAAAGGCCTTCCGCCTTCATGGTGCGCTGCACGGCGGGCCGTGCATTCATGCGCGCATAATGCGCCGCGACATTGGCCGGCAGCGGCTTATTCAAGCGGGCAGACCACCAGAAGCTCACATAAAACAGAGCGCTATCGGCGAAGGAGTAAGTGCCGGCGAGCCATTCGCGGCCTTCCAGCGCCTTATCCATGACGCCAAGGCCCTTTTGGAAAATTTCTTCGCCACGCGCCTTCACCGCTTCATGATCGGCTTCCGTCGGCGCGAAATTCGCCGGGCGGAACATGCGCGAAAAACCCTGCATATGCATGGTGGCCACGCAGTAATCAGTCGCTTCCAGGGCCCGCGCCTGCGCATCCGTGCCGGATGGCATCAAGCCAGCGGAGGGAAAGCGCGACGCCAGCCAAAAGGCAATGGCGGGGTATTCCGTCAGCACGGACCCATCATCGCGTTCCAGGGCCGGCACCTTGGATTTTGGGTTCACCGCCACAAAACCAGGCTGGAATTGCGCACCTTCGCGCAGATTGACGGCCACCGCTTCATAAGGCGCGCCAATTTCTTCCAGCATCACATGGATGCCGATGGAACACGCCCCCGGCGCATAAAATAGCTTCATGCGGATATCCTTCCTCGGCGCCGGCAACCCGGCTGAAGACCACAAGATCGGTCACCAAGGCGCCCTTGGCAAGCGGGCTGGGCCAGTTTCAACGGTCGGCCAATAATTTGATCAAACGCTGCATCGCATTCCAGTTGTTCTCCTCACAAAGGCGGACCGCAGCCTCCTCCTCGGTCGGCGGCTCAGGCCGCGGGGGCAGGGACACCGGGTGCACATCCCGCACCATAGTTGCGACCTGGGCGCGCATCCGCTCGCGCGTTTCGGCGCTGAGTGTCCAGCCCAATGGCGGGCGGTTGAGCTCCTTTTCGCTGAAGGGGCATAGGCTGAATTGCAGGGCTATCCCATCACCCTGTTCCGCCTGATACCAAGCGCGTCTTGCAGTTTGAATGCCGCGCGCCTCTCGAGCTTCCATGACGGCTGTAACGGGTGCGGTTAATTGCGTGAGACCACCGAATTGACCCGACAGACATTTGGTACCCAGGGGGCCATCGAGGGTCAAGCGAACTTGCTCGCCGTCGCAATTCTTCTCTTGCCCAGAACGCTGACTTCGCGTGGTGCGGGCAAGATCGATCGCGGTAAGGGTCGGGTCGGACGAAATTTCGATCACGACAGGCTTGATATAATGGCCGTATTGAAAGGCAAAGCGCCTTACAGCGCGCATGATTTCTGCGCCGGTTTCTGCGCCGTAATTCTCAAAATAACCGCCATCACCAAGATGCCCATAATGCTTGTCATCGCGGCCAAGGCGCCCAACGGGCGTGATGAAGGGGAAGCGCGCCGAATTGAGCGCCGCCGTGGAGACCCGAATTTCCCGCTCATGCAGCGCAAAGAAATCCAAGGCGTCATCGAAATGACGCGGCGTAATGGCCAGGGGAGAGGTGATGACCCGTTTCCCCGTTTCTATATGTGTCCCATTTAAGAATAACGCGGGGGTCCAGCTCGGATAACGAATTAAAGCCTCATGGAATGCGCCTCCCAGCCGATCACACCCGGCTTTCTGGCAGGCATCCTCCCAAGCAGTTTCAAGAATCGTGGCGCGGCTCGGCACTTCAAAACCTATCGCTGATAGCAACGACCCGAAGGTGTCGTTGAAGGCATAGGCCGCGACCGCCGGGCCCAGAAAATCCTGCGACAAGGCTTCATATGCTGCCGCCAGGGCGCTGCATTGATGCAAGGGGGACCGGGTGGCAGCAGGGCACTCCGCCCCTTGGCCGGATAGGTGCTGCGACGCCGCAAACACCGTAGCGCCCAAGGCGCCGCCAGAAACCCCACTAATGGCGAAAACGCGTTGCGCGAAAATAGGCTGCTGATCTTGCGCCGCGCCCAGAACCAACGCCGTCCAAAGCGCTGCACGGATACCGCCGCCTGCCGTCGTCACCACAATCAAGGGAATCGGACGCGCATTGGTATGAGCTGTAGAGCGGCCATCGCGCTGGGAGCATAGCTGTACGCGCAACCAGACTTCCAGCGCGGGTAGCCCCTCAATCGGCGCGCAGGCGTCAAGAGCCGGCATCGCGCCCCCTTGGGCGGTGGCAGAAAGTTCGGACGTCGCGGGCTTTGCCGTGGCGCCGAGCCCAAAACCCGCATCCAGCGTCAAACGGCCGGCCGGCAAGGGGGACCCCTCGTGAACTCGGATGTGATGGCGATTGGGTTCAAAAAAATGGCCCAGCGTGATGACCAGAAGCAAAATAAACACCGTGGGAAAGCGCCAGCGCGCGGTCCAATAAGACAAGGCCGCGAAAAGGGGCAGTGCGGCAGCGAAAAATAGAAATACAGTGCCGATAGCGCCAAAAAACTGCCCAAGCGGGAGCGTATTCAGAAGAAACAGAATTATGATCGCGAGCGCCAGGGCAAGAGAAACGCCATCCCAATATGGTCTCAGCCGTTCTACACGAAAAAAGGCGCGAAGTTTTTTGCGATGACGCGCCGCGATAAGGGAAAGGAGGTAAGCAATCCCCGCGGAAAGGCCCCAATCAACGCCCTGCATCCAAAACAGAAACAGCGCCGGCAAAGCCGCGCAAAGACGCGGTAGCCAAACAATCAGGAAAGCTTGCCAATGGCGCAGGCGTATTGCCTGGGCCACCGGCAAGCTTTCCCCGTCGCGAAGACCAGTGGCGGCAATCGAAGCAGCAAGGTAAGGCAAAGGCCTGCCGCCGACTTGTGCCTGCCAAGTGCTGCGGCGCCCAAAATACTCATTCAAGGCGCGGCGCGACCAATACCAGGAGGTGAGCGACCACAGCAGCGCAGCACCGAATAAGCCAGCTTGTCGAGCAAGCGGCGCAGCGCGAATGTTTTGATGAAGTTCTTGACCTTGGCCGGTCCAAAACAGCAGCACGCTACAGGCGACGATCATCACCGCCGGCACCCAGACGGCCCGCAGCACGACGAAGATTAATAGAACGCAGCGCCACAGAAAGGCGAGCGTTTCGCCCAAGCGGCTGAGGAAAGATCTATGCACCCTAACGCCCCTCAAAACCGAGACAGCACCACCGGGAGGACCGGTAAATGCGCCTTACAGATCTCGCAAAACCTTTCCTTTTTGTCAATCAATTCTCGGTCGTGCTGTGACCTAGGTCACGGGCACCGCATTCAGCATCTCAATTGAACAATGAGGAGACCGAACTTTCATCACTGATCCGCTTCATCGCTTCCGCCAGCAGCGGCGCAATCGTCAATTGGCGGATATTGCGCGAAACGCGCACGGCTTCCGTCGCCTGGATGCTGTCCGTCACGGTCATCATCTCAACCGGTGCCGCGCCAATCCGCGCCACCGCACCGCCCGAAAATACGCCATGCGTCACGTAAATCCCGACCGACCGCGCGCCATCCTTCAACAGCGCCTCAGCCGCGTTGCAGAGCGTACCGCCAGAATCGACAATGTCATCCACCAGCAGGCAATCGCGGCCTTCCACTTCACCGATCACATTCATCACTTCGGAAACGCCAGCGCGCGGGCGGCGCTTGTCAATGATCGCCAAATCCACGCCCAAACGCGCAGCAATCGCACGCGCGCGCACAACGCCGCCGACATCGGGGGAGACAATCATCAATTCCCGCCCCGCATAGCGTTCCTGAATGTCGCGCGAATAAAGCGGTGCTGCGAAAAGATTATCCACCGGAATATCGAAAAACCCCTGAATCTGCGCTGCGTGCAAATCCATGGTCAGCACGCGGTTCGCGCCGGCCGCCGTAATCAGGTTCGCGACCAGCTTCGCGCTGATTGGCGTGCGGGGGCCTGATTTCCGATCCTGACGCGCATAGCCGAAATACGGGATCACAGCGGTTATGCGTCGCGCACTGCCGCGCTTCAGCGCATCCAGCGTGATCAGCAATTCCATCAGATTGTCATTGGCGGGGTAAGAAGTGGATTGGATGACGAACACATCCTCACCACGCACATTTTCATGAATTTCGACAAAAACTTCCAAATCCGCGAAGCGCCGGATGGACGCATTGGTCAGCGCAATACCGCAAGCGGCGGCCACAGCTTCGGCCAAGGGGCGGTTGCTGTTGCAGGCAACAATCTTCATGCCGGGGGAACTCCGCGCGGGGGCAATGACTTGAGACAGACCGATACCTAGCAACGTGACGCTTTTGTGTAAATCGCACGCGCTAGATCACGCCACATTACGCATCCTCCAGCTTCGCCGAAAGCTCGAGCCATTCCTCCTCCAACCCCGCCACTTCCTTGGCAATGGCGGCGCGGCGGGTATTGGCCCAGGCGATATCCTCGGCCTTGAAGCGGGCATAGGTGTCGGGGTCGGCCAGGCGCTTTTCGATCAAGGCGCCCTCCTTTCCCAGTTTTTCCAGCGCGGCTTCCACCGCCTTCAAGCGTGCACGCAGGGGTTGCAGGGCAGCGCGGTTTTCCGCCCTTTCGCGCCGCGCTTCTGCCCGCATCCCGCCAGCTTCCCCACGCGGCGCCGCACCGCGCGCACGTTCGGCCAATAGCGCGCGATATTCATCCAGATCGCCGTCAAAACTGGTCACGGTGCCATCGGCCACCAGCCAAAGCCTGTCCGCCACCAATTCCACCAAATGCGGATCATGCGTGATCAGCACCACCGCGCCTTCAAAATCCGCCAGCGCCTTCACCAGCGCATCACGCGCATCAATATCCAGATGGTTCGTCGGTTCATCCAGGATCAGCATTTGCGGCGCATCACGCGTGGTGAGCGACAATAACAGCCGCGCCTTTTCCCCACCCGAAAGCTGCGCCACCCGAGTATCCGCCCTATCCGCATCCAGCCCGAAACGCGCCAATTGCGCGCGGCACGCGGTTTCAGTCGCCTTCGGCAGCGCGGCCTGCATGTGGCTGAGCGGCGTGCCGGCCAAATCCAACTCCTCCGCCTGGTGCTGCGCGAAATAACCAACGCGCAGCCGATTATTGCGAAACATCTCCCCGCCCGCCACACCAAGCCGCCCGGCCAACAGCTTCGCCAGCGTGGATTTGCCATTGCCATTGGCACCCAGTAGCGCCACGCGATCTTCCTGATCCAGCCGAAGCGATAAATGCTGCAAAATCGGCGCCCCGCCATAACCAACCGACGCGCGATTCAGCGACAATATCGGCGGCGCCAAAGCCTCCGGCGCTGGAAAGGCGAAACGCACGGGCGTGTCTTCCACCAGCGCTTCTACCGCCGGCATACGTTCCAGCGCCTTCAGCCGAGATTGCGCCTGGCGCGCCTTGGTCGCCTTGGCACGAAAGCGATCCACAAAAGACTGAATGCGCGCGCGTTCCGACATCAGCTTTACATTCTGCGCCTGCTGCTGCGCCTGGCGTTCCGCCCGAATGCGCAAGAAATCCGCGAAATTCCCAGAATAGAGCGTGATGCCCCCACGATCGAGATGCGCAATCGCATCCACGCAGCGTTCCAACAAACCGCGATCATGGCTGACCACAATCGCCGCCCCCGGAAACCGCGAGAGCCAACCCTCCAGCCAGAGCGTCGCCTCCAAATCCAGATGGTTCGTCGGTTCATCCAACAACAACAAATCCGGTTCCAGAAACAAGGCGCGCGCGAGCGCCACACGCATGCGCCACCCACCCGAAAATTCCGCCAAAGGCCGCGCCTGCGCCGCCGCATCAAAACCAAGCCCGGAAAGCACCGCCGCCGCGCGCGCCGGCGCACTATCGGCACGGATCGCAATCAGCCTTTCATGGATCTCAGCAACCCGCCCAGGATCAGCCGCGCCATCCGCTTCCATGAGCAATGCCGCGCGTTCCGTATCCGCGGCCAGCACGGCTTCCAACAGGCTCGCCGCACCCGCCGGCGCTTCCTGCGCCACATGGCCCATGCGCGCACGGGCCGAGAGCCTGATCTCACCCCCATCCGGCTGCAATTCACCAACAATGGCACGGAGTAAGGTGGATTTGCCGACACCATTGCGGCCAATGAGGCCAATCTTGCGCCCAACATCCACCTGCAAGCCCGCCCCTTCGAGCAAAGCCCGCCCGCCAAGACGAATGGTGAGATCACGGATGGTCAGAACAGTCATGGACGCGGGTTGTGGGGCAGAGGGGGGGATGCGTCAAAGGGGAGGCGGGGGCGCTGCCCCCGGAGCCCCCGCCGGGGTAACAGTGTTACCCCGGACCCCGCCTGGATTGGCGGCTGCGCGCCAAACCAAAGCTTGTTACCCCGGACCCCGCCTGAACTTGGGGCAAGGGAGTGGGTTGCATAAATTTAATGCAAATCGCCTTGCGGTAGAAAATTGCCCTGGCTTAACCTTTCCGCATCAATAGCACCCAGGGGAATGTCCGATGCGTTCTTGGTCTTCGATGGCGCGGTGCTTGGCGCTGGCATGCTTCGCCCTTCTTGCGACCGCGTGCGAAGGACCGAATTGGGGAAAGGATACCTCAGGGGGCACTTTCCGCCGAGATGATTGGACACCCATCGAACCATCGCAGCTCTCTGGGAATCTTGCGGAAGTATTTGCGGGCATGCCATTGACGGATGCCAAGCGAGCAATCCGCAACAATTCGGTGCAAGATGACCGAGTGACAATCACGGATCGTGGCTGGGCTACAGCGCAACGCATCATCGCGCCGAACTCGTATTTTGACATACAGCCCTTCTCCCGTTTGGGATCAAGGGAAGAATTTGAGTCTTGGGTCCGTGGCCGCTTCCTGCAGGCCAAGGAAGTTCAATTCGTGGATGTCATTCCTGTGACTCACCCAAGCACTACAACGCGTGGCTATGCGGCGACAGTGATGGTCACTAATCAGCAAGATCAGAAATTCCGCTGCGCCCTGGCGTATACCGGTTATGGTGGTCCGAAGCTTTCGCAAACGTCCACCGATATCTTCCGGTTGGAGGAACTGAAATCTATCCTGCAAATCCGGTTCTGCACCGTGGGCGGCACCGCCGCTTCGCTTAATCGGCGCATGCAGCGCGTGATGTTTTGAGACAACCAAGGAGGAACATGCATGAAATCGACATTCTTTGTCCTACGCGGCTTTTTTATTCTGGCACTTGCCGCCTTTGTGACCGCTTGCGAAGGCCAGCGGACGGCGCAGGATATTTCAGGCACAACCATAGTGCTTGAAGACTGGACGCCGATGGAGGCGTCGCAGCTGCGTGGAAATCTTACTGAGGTGTTCGCGGGGCTGCCGCTCAAGGATGCAAAATATTCCCTGCGCAACAATGGCCAGGTGCGACATGAGCAAGTCACGCTCACGGATCGTGGTGTAGCCGTTAGCCAGGTTAGGGATGCAAGCAGACGCGGCGGTATGGGCAACGCCACCTTTGAAGCACTTGGGTCTCGTCAAAGCTTTGAGGAATGGACACGCGCCCAGTTCCCCCAAGCAAAAAGCGTTCAAATCACTGAGGTCATTCCAGTTACCAATCCGCGGCAGGCAACGCGCGGTCATGTGGCAACGGTGATGGTCACCAATCAGCAGGATCGTAGCTACCGTTGCGCACTTTCCCGCTCGGGCTATGGCGGCCCGCGTCTGTCTGAAACATCAACAGATCTTTTCAACCAGGGCGAGTTGCGGTCCTACCTTACCGTTCGCCTTTGTGCCGCGAGCGCAACGGCGGCGTCGCTGAATGAGCGCCTGCAACGGGTGGCTTTCTAAAGGCCACGAGCCCTCTCTCTGGGGGCCGTTATCAGAGGTAGGGTCCGAGCACCCTGCCCAGTCCCGGCGGGGTCCGGGGTAACACTGTTACCCCGGCGGGGGCTTCGGGGGCAGCGCCCCCGA
>CALRPR020000002.1:0-88813 GCA_943370125.1 Allobosea thiooxidans
CAAGGCACTATTCTGGTGCTGGCCATGTTCTTCGTCGGACTCAATCTTCTGGTGGATCTGATGCAAACCGCGCTTGATCCGCGCATCAAGCGGGGCTGAGGCAATGTCCAATAGCGCGACCACCCCATCGGCGGCGGAAGCTGAACTCGCGGTCCAGGCGCGGCAGGCGCCGGAACGCTCCACCGGCTATTGGGCTGGTGTCTGGAAGCGCGTGCGGCGCGACCCGGTGACGATCTTCTGTGCATCGGTCTTGTTGCTGATGCTGCTCGCATTCGTCTTCGCGTCGCTGATCGCGCCGCATGACCCTTATCAGGGCAGCATGATCCGGCGCTTGCGCCCTGTTGGTACGCCTAACTATATATTGGGCACGGACGAGCTTGGGCGCGATATGCTGACGCGCCTGCTGTATGGCGGGCGGCTTTCCTGGTTCATGGGTATCACGCCTGTCGCGCTGGCTTTTGTGATTGGCACCGTGCTGGGCGTGTTGGCGGGTTATGCCGGCGGCAAGACCAATATGGCCATCATGCGCGTGACGGATGTGTTCTACGCCTTCCCATCCGTGCTGCTGGCGGTGGCGATCTCAGGCGCGCTTGGCGCGGGGATTATCAATGCAATTCTGGCGCTGACCTTGGTCTTCGTCCCGCCCATCATCCGCGTGGCGGAAACCGTGACCACGGGCGTGCGCAATCTGGATTTCGTGGATGCGGCGCGCGCCTCAGGCGCCAATGCCTTCACCATTGTGCGCGTGCATGTGCTGGGCAATGTGCTGGGGCCGATCTTTGTCTATGCAACATCGCTGATCAGCGTATCAATGATTTTAGCCTCTGGCCTTTCCTTCCTTGGGCTTGGCACCAAGCCGCCGGAGCCGGAATGGGGGCTGATGCTGAATACGCTGCGCACCGCGATTTATGTGCAGCCTTGGGTCGCGATCCTACCGGGGATCTGCATTTTCGTGACCTCCATCTGCTTCAATCTGGTGAGCGATGGGCTGCGCCAGGCGATGGATGTGAAGGGGTGAATTAGCCGCTCGGCGGCGGCTACTCGGCCAGGTTCGGCACCTTGCCGGGCCGGCCCAGCAGCCAGCCCTGCATGGCGTCACAGCCAGCCTTCTCCAGGGCGCGGAGCTGCGCCAGCGTTTCCACGCTTTTCGCCACCACAATGGTGCCAAGCGCATGGGCGGTTTCCACCTGACCTGTCGTGAGCGCCAGCGCGCGACGCGCCGAGAGGTTTTCCCCATCAAGCCCGGCACAAAGGCTCGGGTGCAGCTTCACCATGGGGAAGGGAATCGCCCGCAAGGCCAGGATGGTGCCGCGCGCCACACCGAAATCATCCAAGGCCGCCACAACGCCAAGCCCGCGCAGCCCGGCCGCCAGATTGGCCGCCGCATCATGCCAGAGGGAGACCGCATTGGCCGGCATTTCCACCGCCACGCCTCGGGGGTCTGTATCCGCATCATAAAGCGCGCGGCGCATCAAAGCGGTGCCATCGCCGCGCAGGAATGCCTCAGCGGTGATATTGACCGAGATATAGGGGGCGGAGCGCGGCCAGCGCGCCCTGATCCGGCAGGCCTCATTGAAAACCCAGGCATCCAGCGCGGCCGCCATGCCCGCCTGGGTGGCGGCATTGACCGTTTCCATGGCCAGGATGGGGCCAAGATCGGGGTGCACCCAACGCAGCAGCGCCTCATAGCCCACGGTTTCCAGGCCATTGGCGCTGCAGACGGGCTGTAGATCAAGCCTGAGGCCGGCCCCGTTATTGGCCAAAGCCTCAGCGATGCCCTGGCGGAGTTCCGCCGGCGAATGGGCAAGCTCCAGCCCCGCCGCTGCCCGATCCCCCTGACTGCCAAACCCGTCGCTCATGCCTGCGCCCTCAATCACCTGAGGGCGCATTAAACACCGAAACTGCTTACGGGCTGGTTACCAGCCGCGTGGGAAGTGAAGGCGGCTCAGCCGAGGATTTCGCTACCGGCGAAGAAATAGGCGATTTCGATGGCGGCGTTCTCGGCGCTGTCAGACCCATGGACCGAATTCGCCTCAATGCTTTCGGCGAAAAGCTTGCGGATGGTGCCGGGGGCGGCATTGGCGGGGTTGGTCGCACCCATCAATTCGCGGTTACGGGCGACCGCGTTCTCACCTTCCAGCACCTGCACCACCACGGGGCCGGAGATCATGAAGGACACCAAATCCTTGAAGAAGGGGCGTTCACGATGCACGCCATAGAAGCTTTCGGCCTGCGCCGGGGACATATGGATGCGCTTCTGCGCCACAATGCGCAGCCCCGCTTCTTCGAACACCGCATTTATTTTGCCGGTCAGGTTCCGGCGCGTGGCGTCCGGCTTGATGATGCTGAAGGTGTGTTCGATGGCCATGATGGCAAACCCCTGAATGTCTGGAAAAGGAACCGGGCGGATAGGCGGGATGGGCGGCTTGCGCAAGCCCTGCCCTATGTTTCGCGGCGCGCGGCGATAAGGAATTCCTTATTCCCCTCCGGCCCCGTGATGGGGCTTTCGGTGATGCCGATCACCTGCCAGCCTGGCAGCGCCGCCCACCAATCGGCGATCATGGCGCAGATGCTGCGATGGAGCGCTGGGTCGCGCACCACGCCGCCCTTGCCGACTTGGCCTGGCCCCGCTTCGAATTGCGGTTTGATCAACGCCACCGCAAAGGCGCCCGGGGCACAAAGCGCGAGCGGCGCGGGTAGGATGGTGCGTAATCCAATGAAGGAAGCATCGCAGACCAGGGCGCCGATCGGCTCCGGGATGGCACTGGCGTCAAGATAACGCGCATTGGTTTTTTCCAGCACCACCACGCGCGGGTCTTGGCGGAGCTTCCAGGCCAATTGCCCATGCCCGACATCCACCGCATAAACCCGCGCCGCGCCATGCTGCAGCAGCACATCGGTAAAGCCCCCGGTGGAGGCGCCAAGGTCAAGGCAAACCCGCCCTTCCGGGTTCAGCCCGAAATGCGTGAGCGCATGCGCAAGCTTCAGCCCGCCGCGGGAGACCCAGGGGTGGTCCTGACCACGCACTTCAATCGGCGCGCCATCGGCCAGCAGATCGCCTGCCTTGTCCACCCGCTTGGTATCGCTGAACACCTTGCCGGCCAGGATAAGCGCCTGCGCCCGGGCGCGGCTTTCCGCCAATCCAAGCGCCACCAACAACAGATCGGCGCGCTGTTTTGGGCTGCGGGTCATTTCGTCAGCGGTCCTTGGCGGGCATTCGGAGCGAATAGATTGGCACGGGGCGGCAAGGACTGATAGCGTGAAGTCTGTCCTGAATCGAAGGTCGAAATTGATGCTCGAAAAACTGACCAGTATTGCTCTGCCAAACCCGCATTTGCGCCTGAAGCACTGCCGTCATGGGGTGATGCTCTATAATGTTCTGGACCAATATGTTGGCGGTTCATTGGATCGCTATGGCGAGTTTTCCGAACTTGAAGCCCAGCTTTTCTCCGGCCTCATCAAGCGCGGCATGCTGGTGGTGGAGGTTGGCGCCAATATCGGGGCGCATACCGTGCATCTTGCCAAGCTGGTTGGTGAGAATGGCGGCGTTGTCGCCTTTGAACCTCAGCGCGTGATTTATCAGATGCTCTGCGCCAATCTGGCCTTGAACGGCATTGAAAATACGGATGCTAAATGCCTGGCGGTCGGCGCAACGGCGGGGGAGATCACGGTGCCGCGCGTGGATTATCGCGGTGACAATAATTTTGGCGATATTGCACTCGGCGGTGATGATGGCGATGAAGTTGAAATGATCGCCATTGACAATCTGATGCTGCCTGCCTGCCACATGATCAAGATTTGCGTTGAAGGTATGGAAAAGCAGGTATTGGATGGCGCGCGCCAGACAATTACGCGCTTCCGCCCTTATCTGTATGTTGCGGATGGTAAGCCCGACAAGCACGCTGAGTTGATTGCGACCCTTTTGGACCTTGACTACCGCATGTGGTGGCATCAGCCCTGGCTCTATAACCCTGGAAATCTCGCTGGCAATAGCGAGAATCTGTTTCCAGGCATTGCCTCCTTCAATCTGATCTGTTTACCAAGTGAGGCAGCGCCCGATGAGCTCGAAGGCGGGATCGAAGTGAAAACTGCGACCGATCCGCATCCGTTACAGCGTTAGGATGTGATCCGCCGCAGCGGATCACATGAACACGTCAACCCTTACTCAACGCCGAGCAATTCAACATCAAAGAGCAACGTCGCATTGGGTGGAATGACGCCACCCGCGCCGCGCGCGCCATAGCCAAGCTCCGGCGGGATGATCAGCGTGCGCTGCCCGCCGACCTTCATGCCGGCAAAGCCCTGATCCCAGCCGCCAATCACATGGCCGGCACCAAGCAGGAAGGAAAAGGGCTCCGCGCGGTCGCGTGAACTGTCGAATTTGCGGCCCTTGTTTTCGGGTGCGGCGCCATCAAACAGCCAGCCCGTGTAATGCACCGTGATATGCTGCCCAGGCGTGGCTTCGGCCCCGGTGCCGAGTTTCGTGTCGATCATGGTCTTCTCCTGTTGATCATCTCACAAAAAGCAAGGCCCGGAAGCCGAAGCCTCCGGGCCTGATAACCAGTGTCGAAAGGCGGTTTATTCGGCCGCCTGATCCAGTTTTTCCAAAACGCGCGGCGGCGACATGGGCAGCGCGTAGAAGCGCTTATGCGTCGCGCGATACATAGCGTTGGAAATCGCGGCCAGCGGCGGCACCAGCGGCACTTCACCAACGCCGCGCACGCCTTGCGGGTGCTTGGGGTTCGGGATTTCCAGCATCACCGCATCCAGCATCGGCAGGTCCGAACACACCGGCATGCGGTAATCAAGGAAGGCGGGATTATCCACCTGGCCCTTGGCGTTGTAGATGTATTCCTCGTTCAGCGCCCAGCCAATGCCCTGCGCCGCGCCGCCCTGCATTTGGCCTTCCACATAGGCCGGATGCACCGCGCGCCCGACATCCTGGAAGGATGTGTAGCGCAGCACCTTCACGGTACCGAGTTCCGGGTCCACTTCCACATCGCAAATATGCGTCGCGAAACCGCCTTCGGCGCCGGTTGTGTTCAACTGCACGCCGGCGCCAATCGGCCCGCCCGTTTCAGTTGCCTTGGCGGCGATATCCTTCAGGCTCAGCGGCGGGAATTGCCCCGCATTGGCGCCCGCGGGACGCGCTTCGCCATTATCCCAGATCACCGCTTCGGGGTCGATCTTCCAGATCTTCGCCGCGCGTTCCTTGAGCTGCGTGATGACCTTCTCCGAAGATTGCGTCACCACCATCGCGGAAGCGAACAACACGCGGCTGCCGCCCGTCAGGTTGGAATAGCCGATGGTCGCGGTATCGCCGATCAGCACGGAGACGCGCTTGTAATCAATGCCAAGCAATTCCGCGGTAATATTGGCGATGGAAGCACGCGAACCACCGATATCCGGATGCCCCGTGGTCACGACAACATTGCCATCTTCCGTGATGTTCACCTGCGCGGAAGATTCACCACCGGCATTGAACCAGAAGCCGCTGGCAACCCCGCGGCCCTGATTGGGGCCAAGTGGTGCGCTATAATGCGGATGCGCCATCGCCGCTTCAATGGTTTCCTTGAAGCCAATACGCGGGAACACCGGGCCATGCGCGGCTTTTGTGCCTTCCTCAGCGGCATTTTTCAGGCGCAGCGCGAGGGGATCCATGCCAAGCTTTTCGGCCACTTCATCCAGCACGCATTCAACGCCATAAGCACCAATCGGCGCACCTGGCGCGCGATAGGCCGCGACCTTGGACCGATTGGACACAACGTCAAAGCCCAGCGAATGCACATTCGCGATGTTATAAGGCGCGAAAGCGCAGCCCGCCGCGCCACGAATGGGTGAGCCAGGCAGCGCGCCGGCTTGCAGGTAGAAAGTGCCCTGCGCGGCCACGATGGTGCCATCCTTCTTGGCACCAATCTTGACGGTGCTGAAGGAACCCGAGGTTGGGCCCGTGGCGCGCATCACTTCTTCGCGCGTCATCACCATCTTCACCGGACGGCCGGATTTCTTGGCCAGCAGCAGCGCCACCGGTTCCAGATAGACAATCGTCTTGCCACCGAAGCCGCCACCGATTTCCGCCGGAATGGCGCGGATATCGCTTTGCGGCAGGCCGGTGAGGTAGGAACACATCGCGCGGACCATGAATTGGCCCTGGCTTGAACTCCACACCGTTGCCTTGCCATCGGCCACACTCACCAGGCAGGCATGGGTTTCGATATAGCCCTGATGTACAGGCGCGGTCCGGAAGCTGCGTTCCACCACCACTTCGGCTTCAGCAAAACCGGCATCCACATCGCCAAGCTTATGTTCCAGCTTGCCCGCGATGTTCGAAGGCTTGCCGTCGAACTTGATGAAATCATGCAGGATCGGCGCATCGGGCTTGATCGCGTCTTCCGCGTCAATCACCCATGGCAGAACCTCATATTCCACTTCGATCAGTTGCAGCGCCTCGGCCGCCACTTTCTCCGAAATCGCCGCAATGGCCGCAATCGGGTGGCCATGGAACAGCGCCTTTTCGCGCGCCATGATGTTGCGGCACATCCAGCGCATATCCTGGATGCCGAGCATCACGGATTTATCGAGCGGGAAATCCACCACATCCTTATAGGTGACCACGGCCTTCACGCCGGGATGCGCTTCCGCCTTGGCGGTATTGATGGAAATGATGCGCGCATGCGGATGCGGGCTGCGCAGCACCTTGCCCCAGATCATGCCAGGCATATTGGTGTCGGCGGCATAGGCTGCGCGGCCCGTCACTTTTTCCGCACCATCCGGACGGATCGTGCTTTTGCCGATCCATTTATTGGACATATCGTTCATCAGGCGGCCCCCCTCATTTCAGCGGCGGTTTCAAGCACGGCGCGAACAATCTTGTCGTAACCCGTGCAGCGGCAAAGGTTGCCAGCAAGCCCGAAACGCACTTCGGTTTCGGTTGGATCCGGGTTTTTTTCCAGCAGCGATTTTGCGGCAATCAAAACGCCTGGCGTGCAGATGCCGCATTGCAGCGCTGCCATTTCCAGGAATTTGCGTTGCAGCGGGTGCAGATCACCGCCTTGCGACATGCCTTCAATGGTGCCGAGCGATTTGCCTTCGGATTCCACCGCCAGCATCAGGCAGGCGCAAATCAGGCGGCCATCCACGGTGATGGAACAGGCGCCGCAATCGCCGGTGCCGCAGCCTTCCTTGGCGCCGGTCAGGCTAAGCGGGCCGCGCAGCGCATCGAGCATGCTGTCATGCGCTTCACACAGGAACTCCATCGGTTCCCCGTTAATGGTGGTCGAAACATGCATCTTGGACATTGTTCAGCTCCGGCTGGCGCGTTCGGCGGCGATGGCAACGGCGCGCTTTAGCAGCACGCCGGCAACCTTGGTGCGATAGGCAATGGTGCCGCGCTTATCATTGATCGGGCGGCAAGCGGCGCTGCAAGCGGCGGCGGCGGCGGCAACAGCGGCGGCATCGAGCTTGGTGCCGATGAGCGCTTTGGCGGCGTCTTCCACCAGCATCACGGTCGGCGCCACGGCGCCAAGGCCGACGCGGGCGGCGGTGCAAACGCCATCCTTCATGGTCAGGCTGACGCCGCAGCCGACAACCGCGATATCCATTTCCGTGCGCGGGATCATGCGCAGATAGGCATCGCCCGAACCGGCGGGGCGCGCGGGCAGGGTGAAGCTCACCAGGATTTCACCGGGGGCGAGGTTCGTTTTGCCCGGGCCGGCCGGGAAGGCTTCGACCGGCATTTGCCGACGGCCTTTCGGGCCCTGCACCGTCACCACCGCACCTGCGGCGATCATGGCCGGCACGCTGTCACCAGCGGGGGAGCCATTGCAGAGATTCCCACCCGGAGAGGCGCGGCCCTGCACCTGCTTTGAGCCAATCAGGTTCACCGCTTCCAGAACCCCCGGCCAAACCGTGCCGAAGCGCGGATGATCGGCGAGTGATGCTGCGGATACCGCCGCACCCACGGTGAAACTGCCATCGGCATTTTCCGTGATGCGCGTCATTTCGCCGATTTTCTTGATATCCACGATCAAACCGGGTGTCGCGACGCCAGCACGCATCTGCACCAGCAGATCCGTCCCGCCCGCCAAAATCCGTGCAGCCCCCTGGGCCGCGGCAAAGGCGCTGACCGCTTCATCAAGCGTCTGTGGCGCCAAATATCGAGTATCTGTCATGAGCGTTCCTATTGTCCTTGCCTTGCCTGTGACACCCCGGCTGAGGGGTTGCCTCTTCCTCAGGTAATTACATTGGGACAAGGCTATAGCGGCGCGCAAGATCGGCATAGCCCCCGGCGGATATTCAGGTGTGTTTCGCGCGTTTCGGGCTTTACCGTGCGGTTCATGCTACAGGATGCTTGGCGTCAGGGAGGACAACATGACCAAGCATCTTTTGGGCCGCCGCACGGCCCTGATCACCGGCGGGGCGCTATTGGCGACGCCGCGCCTGGCCCGCGCCGCCTGGCCAGAACGGCCCGTGCGCATCATTGTGGCCTTCCCGCCCGGCAGTTCCACCGATGTGGTGGCCCGCGCTTTGGCGATGAGGCTGGAAACCCTGTTGGGCCACGCAGTCCCGGTGGAGAATCGCGGCGGCGCCGGGGGCAATATTGGCACCCAGGCGGTGAAGGGCGCCACTGATGGCCATACGCTGCTGATGCACAGCACGGCTTTTTGTGTGAATCCATCGCTCTATCGCGCGGCAGGCTATGGCTTGGATGATTTCGCGACCATCGCCGTGGTGGCGACCGCGCCCAATGCGTTTTTCGTCCATCCTTCCGTGCCGGCGCGCAACCTGACCGAGTTGCTGGCCCATATGAGGGCCAATCCCGGCATGGCCTATGCCCATTCCGGCACGGGCACCACGCCGCATCTGGGGGCGGAATTGCTGTTCCGCACGCTGGCCAAGGTGGAAGCCACACCAGTCGCCTTCGGGCCGGCCCAGGCGGCGACCGCGGTGCTCGCCAATCAGGCGCCGATCGGCAGCACGAGCCTGCCGCCCGCCTTGCCCTTGATCCGTGAAGGCCGGGTGCGCCCGATTGCGGTGGCGGGGGCGGAACGAGACCCGACGCTGCCCGATGTACCGACCGTTGCCGAGCAGGGCTTTCCGGGCTTTGCCGCTTCCACTTGGTTCGGGCTTTTCGCCCCGGCGCGGCAATCTTCCGAGGCTTTGACGCGGCTTGCCACCGAAGTGCCGCGCGCCATGGCCGACCCAGAATTGAAAGCGCGGTTGGCCACGCTTTCGCTGACTGATCCTGGGCTTGCGGGCGCGGCGGCGGCGGATTTTGTGCGGCGGGAAGCGCAGATTTGGGCCGACGTGGTGCGCAGTTCCGGCGCTACGGCGGATTAAACATTCTATCTTGACGTTTCTCATCGTTTTCACGCTGCATTGACGGTGTTTGGCGTGCGAACCCGCTGAATGTCTGATGATTTGACGCCCATCATGCGCCCTTATCACGGCGATCATACTCTCCCCTGGCATTATCATTCTTAACGATCGTCCAGTCGCGCGGCTTTCAGGCGTCCGACTTCGCGGAAAGGGATACCATGTCAGTGATCAAACATACCGAGCAGGATGCCCCTGATGTCTTGAGAAAATCGGCAAGCCGGGAAACCACCGAGATTGACAGGTTTGTTGGCGAACGCATCCGGCTTTACCGGTCCATGGTTGGAATGAGCCAACAAAAACTGGCGGAGAGTCTTGGCGTCACCTTCCAGCAATTACAGAAGTACGAGCGTGGCGAAAATCGTATCGGTTCCGGAAGATTACTGATGGTGGCGACGGTGCTTGATATTCCAATCACCTTTTTGTTGGATGAGGAGGGGTTTTCGCAACGCCACGGGATTGAGCATTCACTGGTGGGGACCGCACCTGATGCGACGCGCGATGCCTACACCATAGGGCGAGCTTTTTCCCAGATCACGGATCCTGAGATCAGGCGATCCATCACGACGCTGGTGCAGAGCCTGGCACGGCAGTCAGAAACAAGCGATGTTTGAAAAGCGAGGCTTGGAGCCGAGGGATTGAATTGAAAGGCCCACTTAACCAATCCGCCACACAAAATTCGTTCCAGCAACAAAACTAGGTTTTGGTAACTTGATCCGGTAAAACATCGTCCCAACCAATTACGCCGGGCAGCAGATGAGCGGCGGCGATAGTACGGGATAATTCGGGCAAGGCTTCTATTTCCCGGCGGCTGAAACTTCGTTCCACATTCATCGCGGCAGCCCATAGACCCAAGATGGCCAATTCAAGCGTCGGAGCCACAAGTTTGTCGCCAAGCGTATCATCACCATCGCGCGGCATGGGGGGATCCTCTCCTCAAGTTAGAATTATTTTGCGCAAACTGAAGACAAAAACAATATCTTAGTTGTGAAGTTTTCATCTGCCTAAAGGGTTTTTTCCGATGAATGATCAGCAAATTTGGCGCTTTGGCTTTGGTTCTTGCCGGAAATCTAAATGCTGAGAGAACCATAGTCCTCATTCATTCCTTGGCGGGTTCATCACGGTCCTTCGCGCGCTGGGTTTTACGGATCCCCACCGCATAATCGCCAAGCTTTCGATGCGGGTCCTTGTTTGGGCGCACGATGGTGTGACGGAAATCATTCCACTCAGCTTCGCCAAAGCCCGACAAATCCTCAATGATCGAAAAATTCTCGGCCGCCGCGCCATAGGCCTCCCGCGGGAGGGGCTGTACTTGCAGGAAGGGAAAATTCGGATCGAATTCGATCGGGTGATGCGTACGCGTCAAGCGTACATTGATGAAAAGTGGGCCGAACCAGTTACTGGTTTCGACAATGCCCTCATAGCATTCATAGCCACGATTACGCACAAAATTGGCCGGCGCGCGAACAAGTGCGGCCCAGCCCGGGGCGGTGCGCATTGCAAGGCCGCTCCAGATCTGCACCAGGCCTGGTTCGATGAAGGCGCTGAGGAAGGGGGGCGAATAGCCCTTGATATCTTCCGGTGCGGCATCATCGAAATGTGGCGCAAAGTTCGGAAACTGCGCGGTGGTGAGGGGGTACCAATCCTCCACACCATCATAGGTCCAGATCACATCCGAACCATCCCACATCAGCTTGAAGCCTATGGGCGGAAAAATATACCATCCGAAGGAGGAAGCGGTTGTCATTGCCTCGCAAAACCGGAAGGCTCTGGTTGGCATGCTGCCCGCAGCAGATCTATCGGCGCGCTGTGGTGGGCGCGCCGAGGGAATCATGCGATAGAATGTTGCAAGCGGTGCTTCGGGTTTGCGATTTTCAGTCACGTCAACACCTGTTTTGCGGTGGGGAGTTGGGGAAAGACGAAGTCTTCACCAAATCCCCCCAAACCGCTATCCGAGCCTGAGCCCTGACCAGGAGTTGCGGCTAGTTCAGCGCGGCAGGGCCGGGGCATTGCCGCCAAAACGAACCTTACCGGCATCGGCAACGGCTTCAGCGGATATGCGCACGGGCGGCAGGCTTGGAGCATAGCCGCCGATGCGGACCTTACCGGCATCGGTAACGGCTTCAGCGGAGACGCGCACGGGCGGTAGGCTTGGGGCATAACCGCCGATGCGGACCTTACCGGCATCGGTAACGGCTTCAGCGGAAACGCGCACCGGAGGCAGGCTTGGAGCATAACCGCCGATGCGGACCTTACCGGCATCTGCTACCGCGACCCCACTCAGGGAGACCGGCTTCATGGAGGGAAGCTGTTGAATGTGCATTTCACTCATTTTATCGTCTCCTGCGTTTAGGGCCCCGACCAAAAAACCACCAGAGGTTGAGGTGGAGCCGCTGGTTTGCGGTGGTTTTTTGCAGATTGACGGCCCGGTGTGAAAGGGCTGTGAAGCGAACATCATGCCGACGTTAAAAAAATGCTTCTCCGGCGTGAAATAACGCTTGCCCTATACAACCATAGGTAATAGCCTTCCCAATGTGACGTCCTGAGGGGCTTATTTCGGGGGTGAGGCATTGGCGCGACAACATGCCAATCAGAACAACCTTGTGGCGCTGGATGTCGGCGCCCGCCAGGCGGCTGTTCGCATCCATCTTCTCGGCGCGCTGCGTGCCATTAGCTACCTTGGCGAGGATTTGGTGCCCCGGGGCCGCAAGGCGCGCGCCATATTGGGCTATCTCTGCCTGCATGCCGGGCAGCGGGTGCCAAGGGCCAAAATAGCCGCTCTGCTTTGGGACCGGGTACCCGACCATCAGGCCCGCGCCAGTCTCAGGCAATCCCTGCGGGAGCTGTTGTTGGCCTTCGGGTCGCTCGCGGATGAAATTCTTGAAACCGATGCCGAGATGGTGCGGCTCAATCAACGGGTCTGCTGGGTGGATGCAGCCGCCATTCTGGCCGGCCCCCACCCTGCCAATTTGCTCAGGACCGATTTGGCTGCCCTTTGCGAAGGGGAATTGCTGGAAGATTTGAACGGGATATCGGAAGCCTTTGACGAATGGCTGCTGATGGAACGCGCCCGCTTCGCGACTGAAATCACCGGGGTTTTTGACGAAGAACTACACCAGATCGCCCAGGCGGATGTCCCAGCCGAACGCCGCGCTGGCCTTGCGCGCCGCATTATTGCCTGCGACCCAACACATGAAGGGGCCAGCCGGATCCTGATGACGGCGCTGGCTGATCTTGGTGAAAAAGCCCAGGCGCTGCGCGAATTCGAACGCTGCCGCGTGGCCATGCGCAGCAGATTGGAGGTGGAGCCTTCAGCCGAATCCAGGGCGCTTTACGATAGGCTGCGGTCGGCACCTGCGCGCCAATCTGAGCCAGGACTTAGTTCCCCAAACCATATTCAGCCACGCCCCAGCGCAGCCACACCTGCACCGGCAGCGTCCCGATTGCGCATTGGGGTGATTCCCTTTCAGGTTACCGGTGAGGAGAATACGCAACTGGCTTTTTCACTAACTCAGGAAATTGCCTCCGCACTCGCGCGGTTTCGTTGGTTTGATGTCGTGTCCGCGCTCACCCCTCAACCGCAATTGGCGCAATGGGATGAAGCTTTCCTGCGCGCCAAGGGCTGGCATTACGCAGTGGAAGGCAATCTGATCGCCGGCACAGACAAGATTAGCATCAGTATCCGGCTTCTCGATATAGGCCAGGATGTTCGGCCGGTCTGGAGTGATCGTTTTGAGGTCGCGAGCCATATGCTGGATCAGTTGTATGATCGAGTGGTAGCCCCGGTTGTTGCGCGCATTGATCCCGTAATCCTGTTTATCGAGGGACAGGAAGCGGTGCAGCGGCGGTCAGGTGCAACCGGCTTGGTGCTACAGGCATTGCCCCTTTTGCTCCTGCTGAAGCGTGATCGGTTTGGAAAAGCAGGCGATCTTCTGGATGAGGCGCTGCGTGAAGACCCGAAGAATGCCAAAGCTGCTGCCTGGAAGGCTCTTTGGCATGTCATTCACATCGGTCAAGGCTGGGCTCCCGAACCAGCGGAAGACCGCCAAAAGGCGCAGGAGTTGGCCTTTCGTGCGGTTAAGAATGACCCTGAAAGTGCTGAAGCTCATGCCGTATGCGGCCATATTTGTGCATTTCTTGAAAAAGACCTTGATTCGGCCGTACACTATTTTGATGTAGCTTCCCGCCTTAACCCAAATATTGCGTTCATTTGGGCGATGAGTGCCGCAACCTATTGTTATTTAGGGCAGCCGGATGTGGCACTCAAAAATCTTGCGCGATATAAACATTTGGCGTCCCTTGATCCAACGGCCCACTTCTGGGACAGCGTCTTCACAACAGCCTACAATCTTAAAGGAGATTTCGAGCAAGCCTACCGGCATGGCCGGCGCTTTGTGCGCGAGAACCCCGATTTCTCCAATGGCTACAAGCCGCTCATTGCCGCGCTAGGCCATCTCGGCCGGCGTGAGGAAGCTGCGCCTTATGTCCAAAAACTTCTGCAACTGGAACCGCATTTCACCATTGAGCATTTCATCCGCACCTACCCCCTGGCCCGGCAAGAAGACCGCGAAAACTATGCGCGCGGCCTTGAGTTGGCCGGGGTGCCGAAGGGCTGAAATCATGCCCCGCCGCTTTTCTCGCGCGTGATCGTAAGCCAGCGTGTCCGCCCATATCCAAAGCGATACGGCAAAGCCCAAGACAAATACTATTCTTCACGGCACCTTATGGGCGTCGCTCACGGTCATTGTCTGGTCGGCCTGGCCCGCCTTCACGCGGCTTGCGGTCACCGAATCGGTCACCCCCGCTGATATTGTTCTGCTACGCTATGGCATTGGCGGGCTGATCCTGCTGCCGGTGCTGCTCCGGCTCGCTTGTTCCATGCCGCGCCATGCTTGGCTTGAGGGCCTTTGGTTCGCCCTGCTGCAAGGCGCGCCGCTGGCGATGCTGACGACCAAGGGTCTCGCCCTAGCACCGGCTGGGCATTTGACGCTTTCCACCGGTCTCATGCCGCTGTTTACCAGCCTGCTCTGCTTTTATTTTTTGGGCGAGGCGATTTCACGTCTGCGCAAGCTGGGGCTTGCCTGCATCACCCTTGGTGCGCTTGCCATTGGGGGCGTTAGCCTCACCAGCACCCACCCGGATTACTGGAAGGGCGATATTCTGTTCGTTTGCGCCGGCATGATGGGTTCAGTCTATTTGCTCCGCATGCGCCGTTCCGGGCTTTCCGCCTTGCAGGGTGCGGCCTTACTCAGTGTCTATTCCATGCTGATCTATTTCCCATTCTTCATTTGGTTCTTTTGGGATTCATCGAAGCTCACGCAAATCCCAGTCTCGGATTTGCTGTTTCAGGGCTTCTATCAGGGCGTATTGATGGGCGCCCTGACCATCTTCTCGCTCGGGCGTTCGACCATGTTGCTCGGCGCACCCGCGACGGCCATGAGTCTTGCACTATTGCCTGTCGCGAGTTTTTCGCTGGCTTTCTTCATCCTGGGCGAAGTGCCGAGTGTATTCGAAATGTTTGGCGCGGTTGCGATCAGCCTAGGGGCCTTTCTTGCCGCCCTATCGGCGCGCGCTGCCGCAAAGCTTAGTTAAGCCCAAGCGCCGGCAAATCCAGCACCCAAGGCAAATCCGTATCCCCCGTGGCCGCCCCAGCGCGCGTCAGCAGCGCATGCGCCTGGCCGCGATGATGCGTCTGGTGATTGAAGAAATGCCCAACCGCAATCCAAAGCGGCATGCTGACTTCGCGCCCGACAATGCCGGAATACCAGGTCAGCGGCCCAGCCAGGCGTTCGGGCGTTAGGCTTGCCGCCCAGGCTTCGATCTTCGCATCCGCGGCTTCGCGGCGCGCTTTCAACTCAGCCCAATCCGTGATCATCACTGGGCTTTGCTTCATGCCCACACTCGGTTTTTCCCAAGTGTCAAAGCGGCTCATCCAGGTGGTATCACCCCATACCAGATGGCAAAGCGTGCCTTGAATACTGCCCCAAAAGGCGCCGCCATCTGCCTGCCGTGCGCCGGCATCCAGCCCATCAGCGGCAGCGTAAAGCCTGCGATTCATTTCGCTGTTGTAAGCCGCCATCATGCGGCACCAATCGGGCGAGATCATGCGCCACCTATCTGCTTGTAGAAGAATACGGTCGCCACTGCGCTGCCATCCGCATTCAGCGCAAAGCCCGGAATGCGCCCGGCTTCCTGCCAGCCAAGGCTGCGATAAAGCGCCTCACCAGCATCATCCGCGCGGGTGTCGAGTGTCAGCAAGCGCCGCCCGCGCTGCGCCGCTTCCGCTTCCAAAGCTGTCATCAGAGCCTGCCCCACGCCCCGCCGCCGCGCCGCCGGGTGCACCAAAAGCTTCGCCACTTCCGCGCGGTGCGGCTGATTGGGCGGCGTTGCCAAATCAAGCGTGACGGTGCCCACCAGTACGCCATCCGCCCAAGCGACCCAAATGGTTTTATTGCCAAGCGCCATATCGGCAAGGCTCCGTCGCCAGAAACCCTGCGCTGCCTCGGCACTCAAAGGCGGCAGGAAGGAAACCGAAGCGCCGGCGGCAACACAGGCGATCAGGATATCAGCCAAGGGCCTTTCGGCATGTTCGGCGGCAGAGGCATCAAGCGCCTGCACCGCGACACCGCGCGCCGGCTTGATGAAGGGAAATTCCAGCGAATTGGAAAGATCATTCAAAACGCGGATCGGCCCCTGCCGCACATAGCCAAGCTTCGCGTAGAAGGTATGCGCGCGGGTGAAGCGTGTGTCGGACCAAAGCCGGATCACCTCCGCCCCCGCTGCGCGCGCATGGGATTCCGCCGCTTCCATCAGCGCCACGGCCAGGCCCGTGCCGCGCTGGCTGGCTGCGACATAGACGCGGCAAATCTCCCAATCCGGCGTGCCAGGCAAAGGATGCACGGCGGCCATGCCGACCACCGCGCCAGCAACTTCGGCCACCCAAAGCGCGCCATTTTGTTCGGCGAAATAGCTGGCGAGGGCGCGGAGTTCCGGCAGCTCCCCATCCAGATCAAAGACACAGCCGGGATATTCCGCCCAGCAATCGCGGATCAGCGCTATAAAGCCCGCTGCATCCGAATCGCGCCCGGCGCGGAGCATCGCAGGTTCAGCTCAATTCGCGGCAGAATGCCTGAATGCGGCCGCAGGCCTCTCGCAGGTTTTCCGTATTGGTTGCATAGGAAATCCGCAGATAGGGGGACATGCCGTAAGCCGTGCCCTGCACGGTGGCGACATATTTTTCTTCGAGCAGCGCCATAGCGAAATCCGTATCGTTTTCGATCTTGCGCCCGCCCTTGCTGGTTTTGCCGATGCAGCCGGCGATATTTGGGAAAACGTAAAACGCCCCTTCCGGCTTATGGCAGGAAATGCCCGGCGCCGCATTCAGCATTTCCACCACCAGATCGCGGCGCTGGCGATATTCTTCTGCCCTTTCGCGCACAACTTCCTGCGGGCCATCCAAGGCCGCCGCGACGGCGGCTTGCGAGATGGTGGAAACCCCCGCGGTTGCCTGGCCTTGCATATTCATCATGCCCTTGATCAGCGCCTTTGGCCCGCCGCAGAAACCAACGCGCCAGCCGGTCATGGCATAGGTTTTGGACGCACCATTCACCGTCAGTGTCCGGTCCTTCAGGCGCGGTTCAACATCGGCAATCGTGCAGAATTCAAACCCGTCATAGATCAGGTGCTCATACATATCATCGGTCATGACCCAGACATGCGGGTGCTTCATCAGCACCGCCGCAATCGCCTGCATTTCCGCGCGCGAACAGGCGGCACCTGTTGGATTATTCGGGAAATTAATCATCACCCATTTGGTCTTGGGCGTAATGGCCGCGTCCAAATCCTCGGGCCGCAGCTTGAAGCCGTTATTTTGCGGGCAATTGATGGTCACGGGCACACCACCCGCAACCTTCGCCATTTCCGCATAGGAAATCCAGAAGGGGGCTGGGATCAGCACCTCATCGCCCGGATCAATCGTTGCCATGAAGGCGTTAAAGATGCTCTGCTTGCCGCCATTGGTGATCATGATCTCATCAAGCGCGTAGTCGAGGTTATTGTCGCGCTTGAATTTCCGCTGCACCGCTTCCTTCAGCCGCTTGGTGCCATCCTGCGGCGGGTATTTGGTATCGCCCGCGAGTGCCGCCTGATGCGCCGCCTCAATCGCATGTGGCGGGGTCGGGAAATCCGGCTCGCCCGAAGCCAGGCTGACCACTTTGATCCCTTGCGCGGCCAATTCGCGTGCCTTGATCGTCATGATGACGGAAGCGGAGATGGAAACGCGGTTCAAACGTTCGGCAAGGGCGGGCATCGAGAAGCATTCCTATTCAAGAAAGGTTTAGATTACGGCGCTCCTGCGGCTTAGCCAAGCGGCGCTGGCCGTTCAAGCAAAAGGTCGAAATCCTCTTCGCCCGATTGGCAAAAACCTTGCCGCTGCCAGAAGCCCAAAGCCGAGCTTCCCTTAAGCACCTCTATCCTGACGGGCAAGCCGGGGTATCGCCCCGTCACTTCCGCCAGTACTGCCGCGCCAAGCCCGCATCCCTGAAATTCAGGCTGCACGTAAAAGGCGTGAATATGCAGATGATCGGCGCGCGGCTCAGCACCAATGCACCCAACGCATACGCCGGCCACTTCAATCGCCGAAAGCGTCGCGGGGTGGAAAGCCGCACGAAACCGCTCGCGCCGAAGCTCTGGCTTGAAGCGGCCAAGGCGTTGGAGATCCGCGCGTAAAACGCGGATGCTCAGGGACAGCAAGGGTTCGAAATCCGCCTCCGCAACGGGGCGCAGGCGGAAATCCGGTCTCACTTCATTCCCGCGCAGAATTTCTGAATGCGCGTGCAGGCTTCGCGCAGCGCTTCATCTGACGTTGCGTAGGAAATGCGGAAATGCCCCGGGCTCAGGAAGGCCGCCCCATGCACGGTGGCAACACCGGTTTCTTCGAGCAGCGCGATGGTGAAATCCTCATCGGTTTCAATCTTCTTGCCGCCGGCCGTGGTCTTGCCGATGCAGCCGCGCATATCCGGGAAAACGTAGAACGCGCCTTCCGGCTTGTGGCAGCGCAAGCCAGGCGCTGCGTTCAGCATATCCACCACCATATTGCGCCGGCGTTCATAGACCTTGCGCATATCTTCAATGCTGTCCTGCTGCCCGGTCAGCGCTTCCACCGCCGCCGCCTGAGACACGGAAGACGTGTTGGAGGTTGACTGGCTTTGCAGCTTGTCCATCGCCTTGATCAGCGTAAGCGGCGCGCCGGCGAAGCCGATGCGCCAGCCGGTCATGGCATAGGCTTTCGAACAGCCATTCATGGTGACCGTGCGGTCTTTTAACCGCGGTTCCACTTCCAAAACGGTGGCCGGCTTGAAGCCATCATAGGCGAGCTTTTCGTAGATATCATCGGTGAAGACCCAAACATGCGGATGGCGCATCAGCACATCCGTCAGCGCCTTGATCTCGGCCGCGTTATAGGCAGCACCGGTTGGGTTGCAGGGGTTGTTCAGGATCAGCCATTTGGTGCGCGGCGTGATCGCCGCTTCCAATTGCTCACCAGTCATTTTGAAGCCGGAATTCTGGCCGCATTGCACGATCACCGGCGTGCCTTCCGCCAGCGCCACGATATCCGGGTAGGAAACCCAGCAAGGCGCGGGGATAATGGCTTCGTCACCCGGATTGATCGTCGCAACCAACGCATCAAAGATCACCTGCTTGCCGCCGGTGGCGACCAGGATTTCTTCGGGCGTATATTCAATGCCGGAATCGCGCTTGAACTTGGTGCAGATCGCGCGGCGGAGTTCCACCGTGCCGGCGACATCGGTGTATTTCGTCTCACCGCGTTCAATCGCCGCAATCGCTGCGTCTTTAACGTTGCGTGGGGTGTCGAAATCGGGCTCCCCAGACGACAGGCCAATGATGTCCTTGCCCGCAGCCTTCAGTGCGCGCGCCTTGGCGGTCATGGCAATGGTGAGGGATGGCGAAATACGATCGAGACGATCAGCGATGAGCTTCATGATGGGAAAGACCTTTGCAGCAAGGTCGGCAACCTAATCCCCCGCCCCCGCAGCATCAACCCAGGCCTGCTTAAAAAAGCCGCAGTGGCCTAAGCCCCTTATAGGTAAATCCCTGCTCCACCAGACATTTGGCGCGGGCCTCCTGCCTGATCGGGATATTCACATCCACCCAATCATAGATCGGCGGGCGGAGCCGCGGTGGCCGACGGGTGCAATTCGTCACGCCATTGGGGCCGGTCCAGCAATGGGTCTCGCCTGGTTCCCAATAGGCCGGCTGGACCTGCATCCACACCATGGCGGGCCTGATTTGCTCCGCCGCCTGGGCGGTGCAGGCGGATTGCGCGGCGTCCGAATCGGCTTCCGTCGCGCCGGGCTTTTCCCAACGCTCGGCACAGGCGGCCAGCAGCAACGCAAGGGCTAGGGGCAGAAGGCGCATGGCGGGTTTATAACGCAAAAGCCAGGGCTGAAACATGGCGGCGCCTCATGCCTGGCGGCGGCCTAGCAGCCAAAGCGCCAGGGCCAGCATGCTGCCCACCACCAGCACCACCAGGGCGCCCAGCGCGTTCACCTCTGGCGTCAGCCCCAGGCGCAGCATGGAAAACAGCGCAATCGGCAGCGTGGTCCCCGCCGGCCCCGAGACGAAGGAGGCAATCACCACATCATCGAGCGACAGCGTGAAGGCCAACAACCAGCCCGCGATCAAGGCGGGCGCGATCAAGGGCAGGGTGATGGTCCGGAAGGCGACAAAGGGCGAGGCCCCCAAATCCATCGCCGCTTCTTCCAGGCTGCGTTCGGCCTCGGCCAGCCGGGCCTGCACCACCACGGCGACATAGGCCGCGCCAAAGCCGGCGTGGGCAAGCAGGATGGTGAAGGCTCCGCGCCCGGCAGGCCAGCCGATCAGCCCTTCCAAGGCGACAAAAAACAGCAGCAGCGAAAGCCCGATCACCACTTCCGGCAGCACCAGCGGCGCGCCAGCCAAGGCACCAAACAACGCCCGCCCGCGAAAGGGGCCAAAGCGTGCCAGCGCAAAGGCAATGCCGCTGCCCGCCAGCACGGCCAGCGTCGCGGAAGCGGCAGCGATGCGCAGCGACAGCCAGGCGGCTTCCAGCAGCCTTTCATTGGCCGCCAGTACGCTAAACCAGCGCAGCGAAAACCCGCCCCATTGGAAGGGGATGCGATCCGCGCTGAAGGCAAAGGCGACCAGCAGCAGAATGGGCAGCCACAGAAACAGGAAGCCCGCCAGCATCACTGCGCGCACAAACCCGCCCGGCTTCATGCCCCCGCCCCCAGCTTCTGGAACCACCGAATCGGCGGGATCAGCAGCGCAAGCAAGGCCAGCGCCAGCGCCGCCGCCAAAGGCCAATCGCGGTTCTGAAAAAATTCCTGCCAGAGTACCCGGCCGATCACCTGCGCCTCTGGCGGGCCAAGCAACTCGGGAATGACGAATTCGCCCGCCGCTGGGATGAACACCAGCAAAAACCCTGCCGCCGCGGCAGGCAAAGTCAGCGGCAAGGTGACGCTAAAGAATACCCGCGCCGGCCGCGCCCCAAGATCAGCCGCCGCTTCCAACAACGCGGGATCAAGCCGGATCAGCGCGGTGAAAATCGGCAGCACCGCAAAGGGCAGATAGGCATGCACCATGCCGGCCAGCATCGCGCCTTCAGTGTAAAGCAACGCCAAGGGCGCATCCGTGATCCCCAGACCGCGCAATAGATGATTGACCAGGCCCTCATCCCGCAGCAGTCCGATCCAGGCGCCGAGGCGCAGCAAAAACCCTGTCCAGAACGGCAGCATCAGCAATGCGAGCAAGGGCAAGCGCCAGCCTGGCCGCACCCCTGCCATGCCAAGCGCCATGGGATAGGCAATCAGCAAACAAAGCGTGGCCGTGGTCGCCGCAAGCTGCAAGGCTGCGAGCAAAGCCTCGGCGAAATAAAAATCCTCCACCAACATGGCGAAGGCAGCAAAGCGCAAGCCCAGCGTGAAAGGCGGCACGCCATCGGATGGAGTGGCGAAGGCCATAACGCCCAGAATCAGCACTGGTGCCGCCACCAGCATCAGCAGCCACGCCCATAAGGGGGCGAGCAAAATGCCGCGCCGCATCACGCGAAAAGCGGCACCACCGCTGCCGCCCCCCATACCAAGCCGACAGCGCTACCCGGTGCGGGCGGTGGCGCGGGATGCACCACGCGCAGCCTTGCGCCGCCACGCAGGCGAATAATCAGCAGCCAATCGTCGCCGCGAAACGCGGCATCTTCCAGAATGCCCGTTAAGACAGGTGTTTCATCAGCGCTGGTCAGGCGAATATGCTCCGCGCGCAAGGCAACCGCTACTGTTGCCGCCGGCAGGCCAGTGCCGATATCCGCACCCGCTTCCGCGCTTTCAAACACACCATCCCGCATGCGCCCTTCCAGCACATTCGCAGCACCCAGAAAGCGTGCCACGAAGCGTGTCGCGGGCCGTGCATAAACTTCCTGCGGCGGGCCAATTTGCGCCACGCGCCCGGCTTCCAGCACCGCAATACGATCCGCGAGCGCGAGCGCTTCCTGCTGGTCATGCGTCACCATGATGAAGGCTGCACCCGTTTTGCGTTGCAGGGCACGCAGTTCAAGCCCGGTGCGTTCACGCAACCCCGCATCCAGCGCTGCCATGGGTTCATCCAGCAGCAGAAGGCGCGGGCGCATCACCAGGCTGCGCGCGAGCGCCACACGCTGCTTTTGCCCGCCAGAAAGCTGCTGCGGTCGGCGCGCTTCAAGCCCCTGCAAGCCTACCAGATCAAGCGCTGCCGCGATGCGGACGCGGCGTTCTTCGGCTGCCACACCAGCACGCTTCAGCCCATAGGCGATATTGTCTGCGACATTCATATGCGGAAACAACGCATAGGATTGGAACATCATATTGATCGGTCGCGCCCAGGGCGGCACGGGCAGCAAATCCTGCCCATCCAGCGTCAGTGCGCCCGCATCCGGTGCTTCAAACCCAGCCAGCACACGCAGCAGCGTGGATTTGCCGGAGCCTGATCCACCGAGCAGCGCGAAGAACTCGCCAGCATTGATGGCAAGATTAAGCCCCGCCAGCGCAGGCACCGCACCAAATCGCTTTTCAAGGCCGGTTGCCTTCAGCACCGGATCAACGGCCCGCCTTGAAGCGTGACCACAGCCGGCTGCGTGCGCGCTCAATCTCACGCGGCGGTGTGCTGGCGACAAAACTCGCGGCCAGCATGGCTTCATCCGGATAGACATTGCGGTCTTCGCGCACCGCGGCATCCACGGCGGCGAGCGATGCCGGCACCGCATTCGGATAGCGCACATGATTGGTGATGCCGGCCATCACATCCGGCCGCAGCAGGAAATTGATGAAGTCATGCGCGGCATCCTTATTGGGCGCATCGGCAGGGATCGCCAGCATATCAAACCAAAGCTGGGCACCCTGACGGGGGGCGACATAGCCAATTTCAATACCGCGCCCCGCTTCCCTGGCGCGCGCCTGCGCCTGGATGACATCGCCGGAATAGGTCAGCGCCACGCAGGCCTCTCCATTCGCCAGCGCATCCAGAATGGCGCCCGAGGGTAGGATGGCGCGCACATGCCGGCGAATGCCCATCAGCGCCTGTTCAGCCACGCGTAAATCTTCAAGGGAATGCGCATTCGGATCGCGCCCCGCCCAGCGCTGCACGGAAGGCAGCACATCGGTTGGGCTATCCATTACCATGATGCCGCAGCGCGCCAGCCGCGCCGCATTTTCCGGCTTGATCAAAACAACAAAGCCATCCAGCGCCAGATCAGGCGCGATGGCCCTTATGCGATCAAGCCTGAGCCCAAGCCCCACCGTGCCCCACAAGTAAATCGCCCCATGGCGATTGCCGGGATCAGTTTCCGCCACACGTGCCATCAGTGTCGGATCAAGATTACGCCAATTCGGAATGCGCGCGCGATCAAGCGGCGAGAGCGCGCCGGCGCGGAGCAGCCGCGCGAAGCTCGGCTCACTGGTCGGCACAATAATGTCATAGCCCGAACGCCCGGCGGAAAGCTTGCCTTCCAGTGTTTCCAGACTGTCATAGACATCATAGCGCACGCGAATGCCTGTTTCGCGCGTGAAGCGCTGCACGACATAGGGGTCAATATAGTCCGACCAATTATAGACATTCACAACGCGCTCCTGCGCGATGGTGATGCCTGGCGGAATTAGCAGGGCAAGCAGGACGATCAGGCGAAAAATCATGGGCGCAGCTCCGCAATCAATGGACTTCTTGTAACGGAATTCGGCGCGATCTTGGGGGGCAGCAGAAAATTCGTCACGCCTGTATTTTTTCCTTGACATTAGGCTTTTAATCCGTTATCTCTTCGCCCATCAAGGGCCGAATTGCGCCCGAAGCTCCCCCCTCCCTGAACCTTCACCCCAACCTTGCTGCCTGCCGGGCACCCGCTCTGCTGTGCGGCACGGATCAGGAGCGCCCATGCCCTTCATCGCGACCAACCTCACGGTGCTCAGCGCCGCGAATGGCTTCACCCTATGGCACTACCGCACCACGGATAGCCGCACCGAAATTGAGGCGGCGGGCTATTTCACGCCTGCCGCTAACCGTGTGCGCCTCGGTGATATCGTGCTGGTGCAGGCTGCCGATGGTACCACCATGTTGCCGGTCCGCGCGGGTAATCTGACTGGTGCCGCAGTGGTGCTGGATGCCCTTGGCACGCCGCCGACTATTCAACGCTCGGCCAATCTACCCTTCACCCTGACCCTCAGCACGAGCGCCGAGGCCCGTGCTATCACCATTGATCCAATGCCCAATGCTGTGGAACCTGGCGCTTCCATCCCTGGCGGCGCCTCTGTTCTCGGCAGTATCACCAATATGACTTTCCAGCTGCGCAACGCAGCCGGCACCGTCATTGCCACCCAATCCTCAGCGGTCACCAATGGCAGGGCAGGCACGCTTTTCCCTGCTCAGGCTTCTGGCGGTGGCTATCGTATTCTGGCGCGCAATACGGCGGATACCACTCATTCGGAACTCTCTGCGCCTTTTGCCGTCGGTAGGCCGCCGCGTCTGCTGAACGAAGATGGTGGCATTCTGCGGCTCGAAGACGGAGGCCAATTGCTGCTGTTCTGAACCTTCCCATTCCCGACATCCAGAACTCGCCACGCTTTGGGTCAGTAGATCCGAAGCGCTTGGCCGCAACCAGGAAAAGGTAAACCATGTCAGACACCAAAATCAGCGCGCTTCAAAGCGCCTCAAGCACCGCTGATGCAGATATGCTGCCGATCGTTCAGACAAGCGGTTCTACGCTTGCGACACGTCGTGCGAGCCTCGCGCAGTTGCGAAGCGGCCTGCTTGCGGATCGTCCTGTCCATGTGCGTGATTTTGGCGCCATCGGTAATGGTGTTGTCGATGACGGGCCAGCGATTCAGGCTGCGGTCAATGCGCTCAAGCTTGCGGGCGGAGGTATTCTGCAATTCGGCCCGCGCATTTATCGCATTGCAAGCCCGGTTGTGATCAATGGCGTTACGGTTATTTTGCAAGGTGCCGGTTTCACCGAAGGCCCGAATGAGGGCAATGGAACCTGGCTCAGGATCGATCAGACCGGATTCACACCTTTCACTTTCTCAGGCACCATGGCCCGCGGTTCGATCGTGCGTGATATCGCCATCCGCCAATATCATGCCGCACCCAGCGCCACCTGGGCGCCGACCGATTATGATTACGTCTTCCGCGTGCAGGATTGCCTTGGTGCGGTGGATTTTGAGAATGTCTATTTGCTCGCGGTCAATCGTGGCATCTGGTGCGATGATTCCGGCCGCATGAGCATCAAGCGTCTGCGCGGCCAGATCTTTACCCGCGGGGTTGAGATTGATCGGTGCTACGATATCTGCCGACTGGAACATGTGCATTTCTGGACCTTCCAGACCAATGATACGAATATCCTCACCTGGCAGCAGAACAACCAGGATGCGCTGGTGTTCCGGAAGGTGGATGGCGTTTTCCTGGATGATATCTTTGTACTGGGCGCGCGTTCCACGCTGCGCTTCAGTTCCTCCGCTTCCGGTGTCACGACCAAGTTCTACGACAGCAATATTTATGCGGATTTTTCGCGATACGGCGTTTGGATTGATGGTAATGATGTGGAAGGTCGCATTGCCAACATCACGACCCAAGGGGAAGTCATCAACGCCGGCGCATCAGTACCTTTGCCAGGTGCGGCCGGGATCCAGATTGATGGCAGTAATGTACGTGTGCAGATCGGCAACCTGCGCGTTGATGATGCCGAAAGCAACGCCATTCGTGTCAATGGCAGTAATAATCGCCTTGATATCTTCGCCTTCCGTGCTGAATTCTTTAACCGCCTGAATGATGGTTCGGCTGCGATCCATCTTGCTAATGTGGTAACCGGCACGCCTAATCAGGTCTACCTTGGAACACCGCCGCTGCTTGGCAACGGCAATGGCGGACCGCTTGTCAATGCTGCGACAAATGGTTTCGTTGCTTCCGCCGCTCCCGCGGGCCGTGTTGATCGGCCAGGCGCCATGGTAGGGTCTCAGGATACCGGGCTATTTCAGCCGGGCGCTGCCACGATAGCGGTTTCCGCCGGTGGCGCCGAGCAAATGCGGATTGCATCGGGCAATATCTCAATGGGTGGGGCGCCAGGCGCCCATTCTTTGGCCATCTCCACGCCGGCGGGTACTGTCAATCAGGTGACCGTTTCAGGCAGCGTTGTTGGTGGTACGCCAAGCCTTGCGGCAAGCGGTACGGAGGCGAATATCCCGCTTGCCCTTTCTGCCAAGAATATTGCACCGGTACGGCTGAACAGCCGCGGCAATATCGCGCTTGAAGTCAATGCGGTGGCGACACCAGTGAATTTCGTGCGCATCAATGGCGCTGGCGCTAGCGCGCCGCCGCAAGTCACGGCCCAGGGCACCGATGCCAACGTCAATTTGCTGCTGCTTGGCAAGGGTTCTGGTGCGGTTCAGGCGGGTTCACCGCTGCAATTGCCATCCTATACCGTCGCCACGCTGCCGCCCGCGGCATCCTATCCGCGCTGCATGATTTATGTCGCGGATGGGGCGGTCAATAAGTGCTTCGCGATCAGCGATGGCACAAGCTGGCGCTGGCCCGATGGCGCGGTTGTTGCCTGATCTTCTGGCTCATCTCTGGCGCCTGATCCGCGTGAGTGATGCTCCGCAATCGCGGTTCAGGCGCATATCGCAACAAATACCTATAGGAAAAACCGCATGACCTCCTTGACCGACTACGCCAAGAATTTGCTTGGCCGTTCCGTGGTTGGACGCCGCCCAACCCTGCCTTCCGCGGTCTTCATCGCCCTTGGTACCGGCGGTTCCGACGCCAGCGGCATTTCGGGAGAGCCGACGGGCACCGGCTATGGGCGGCAGTCAGTCACTTTTTTTGGAACTGGTTCGCAATATAATATTTCCCAGGTGCACTTCACCTTTACAAGCCCACCCGGCACGCTGACCCATATCGGCGTGTTTGACGCGCAAGCTGCGGGCAATCCCCTGCTCTGGGCACCGCTTGCGACACCGGTTACGCTCAATGTTGCTGGCATTGTGAATATCCCTGTCAGTAGCATGAACATTGTTGGGGATTAAAAAAGCCAGACTGTGTTTCAGCCAAGTGGCATCACTTGGCGGCCCGAAAAATGCGACCAAACGGGTATTTAGTGCAGCTGATGTTCCTTCTATCGGAACCGTAATGCGGTTCCGATAGAATGAGTGCTGCACACATGTGTGTCCGGTGAAGGAATGTGAAAGGGACCCACTAAGTCAGTCCCGAAATACGCCCAAGCGCCTCAGCGCCCCGCCGACTGGCTCCGCAATTCGCGCGCGCGGGTCAGCACCTTGTCTTCCAACTCAGCCGCCGTCGCAGTGCTGACCGGCGCATCTACCCAACCACCCGGCCCTCGTACCTGACGGAACAACGAAATCCGCACGCCATCAGATCGCAACTGCCGCCCAAGCACATAAGCCGTCGCCTTGAAACGCTCATTGGAAACGCCGCCCGGTGCATGCCAATCTGTAATGATCACACCACCGAAGGGATCGGCCGAGGCCAAGGGCATAAAGGAAAGCGTATCCAAAGTCGCACGCCAGAGAAAGGCATTCACACCAAGCCCGCCGCCGCCGGCACCGCTCTCCTGGCCTTTTTCCGTGCCACCACCAAACAGAGTGATTCCGCCCGATGTGCCCGCCGCTGATGTGGCGCGCAGCAATTGTTCGCGCTTGCTGTCGGTATTGTATTCGTCGCGCTCCACCTCACGCATCTGGGAGGAATCACCGCTACAGCCAGCAATGACCAGCCCAAGAGGGAGAAGAAGCGTAATGCGAGACGCAAGGGAGAAAGGGCGGGTGGTGTTCATACCCGCCTTGTAGCCCATCCCGCCCGATACTGAAAAGGGAATGTGCAAGGCCCGCGCACCGGCCCTTAAACAGGCGCCATCAGGCGCAACAAGGCTGCCGAAGCCAGCCGCGCCATGGCATTATCCGCCCGGCTGGTTAGCGCCATGGGCACCCGCAACCCCAGCACAATCCCGGCACTTTCCGCCCCGCCCAGATAGGCCAATTGCTTGGCGAGCATATTCCCAGCCTCCAAATCCGGCACCAGCAGAATATCCGCCCGGCCCGCAACCGGGGATTGAATGCCCTTGGCCGCCGCCGCAACCGGGCTGATGGCGTTGTCGAATGCAAGCGGCCCATCCAGCACGCCCCCGGTGATCTGCCCACGCTCCGCCATTTTACAGAGCGCCGCCGCATCCAAAGTGGCCTGCATCTTGGGCGTCACGGTCTCAACCGCCGCCAGGATCGCGACCTTGGGCGTCGCAATCCCCATGGCCTGCGCCAGCTTGATGGCATTGCGAATGATATCCGCCTTGGCTTCCAGATCGGGCGCGATATTCACCGCCGCATCGGTGATGATCAGCGGCCGAGGGTAAAGCGGCGCATCCAGCACAAAGGCGTGGCTCACGCGCCGTTCGGTGCGCAGCCCCGCTTCCTTCACCAAGGCCGCGCTCAGCAATTCATCCGTATGCAGGCTGCCCTTCATCAAAGCCGCCACCCGGGCTTCCCGCACCAACGCCACCGCTGCCTCGGCCGAGGCATGGCTATGCTCCGTACCAATCAGCACAATCCCAGAAAGATCGAGCGATTCCTTCGCCGCAATCGCGCGAATCCGCGCCTCCGGTCCCGTCAGGATTGGCGTAATCAGCCCTTGCTGCGCGGCCAAAAGCGCGCCGCGCAGGCTTTCCGCATCGCAAGGATGGGCAACCGCGGTCGGCACCGGCGGCAGGGCGCGGCAGCGCGCGAAAAGATCGGCCATCACCTTGCCGGCATGGGGGCCAAGCCCGGTCATTTGCGGGAGCGCGCGTTCTTCGGCGGTTGTGGGGGGCAGCACCTCAACCTCGCCTTCCGCCAACACCATGCCGCCAGGCCCGGTCACGCGGCAGGCAAGCCGCGCCACGCCCGCCTTCTGGTCAATATCCAGCACCACCAGGCCCGTGGTCAGCACATCGCCTTCCGCCATGCCGCCGCCATAGCGCAGGTTTTCGGCAATAATCCGGCTGCCTGGCCCCGGAAAGCGCGTGGTGATCACATGGGCCAGCAAGGCGCCCGCAGCGCGCGCCGGCACCACCTTGCCATCCAGGCCAAACATCACGGAAAAACGCGCGACTTGCGCGGCGCTCAGCGTATCCTGCGCCTCAAAGGCTTCGCCGCGATCAAGCTCGGAAAGCGGCTTTGATCGCCTGATCGTGAGCATGAGAACCCGTCTTTCCTATGAAGTTTGTCACCGCCAGCGGCGATGCATCCAAAGCCATTGGCCGGGATATTCCCTGACCCAGGCTTCAATCACCTCGTTCATTTTTTGCGTGGCGGCGTTGATGTCAATCAAGCCTTCCGCATCGCGCGGCATTGGGATTTCCTCGGTTAATTCCAGGCGAAAGCGCCCGCCAGGCAGGCGAATGGCGCGCGCGCCATGCACCGGGCAATCATAGCGCCGCGCCAATTGCGCGAGCAGCGGATTAGCCGCGGCTTCGCGCCCCATGAACATCACGCGCGGCCCACGCCCGAAGCGCTGATCCACCAGCATGCCGATATGCTGCCCCGCTTCCAAAGCCCGCGCCAAACGTAGCGGCGCGCCCATGCCGGCCGGCACCAAAACCCCCATGCTATCCTTGCGCAGCCTCAGGATTTCCCGCGCCACGGCGGCGTTATTTGGCGTGCGATACAAAACCGCACTGTCAATGCCATGTTTCGCCGCCGCCACCGCCGGCAATTCCCAATTCGCCAGATGCGCGGAAAACACGATGGCGGGCTTGCCGTCATCCCGCAGTCTTTCATAGAGCGCGACGGTTTCAGCCGAGGCGCTGATAAGCCCGCCCGGCTTCGGGTTTTCGGGATCAAAATCCCAAATCCGGTCCATATGCACATATTCGCAAGCCGTGCGGCCCAGATTGTCCCAGGCTTCCGTCAGAATGGCAGCACGTTCAGCCACGGATTTTTCGGGGAAGGCTGCCGCGATATTATCCCGCGCGATGCGATGGGCGGGCGTGATCGGTCCCAGATTACGCGCCAGAAACGCCCCGAAGGCAGGGCCGAAGCTTGGGCCCATCAAGCGCAGCAGGCCAAAGCCCGCGCGCAGCGCAAGCCCGATCAGCCAATCCATCAGCCGCGCGCCGCGCTGCCCATTACAGCGTCACCACGATCTTGCCGAAGACGCGGCGGCTTTCCAGCCGTTCGAGCCCTTCGGCAAAGCGTTCCAAAGGCACCACTGTGTCCAATACTGGCAGAATGCCGCGCGACATTTTCGCGTAGCCATCAGCGATATTGCGCATGGAAGCGCCAAAGGACCCGAAGATGCGCAACTGGCGCTGAAACACCATCATCAGATTGGTTTCAGCCGAAACACCGGAGGTGGACCCGCAGGTCACCAACCGCCCGCCCATTTTGAGCGAGAGCAAGCTGCCACTCCAGGTGGAAGCACCGACATGTTCAAACACCACATCCACGCCGCGCTTGCCGGTGACGCGCCGTGCCACGGTTGGGAAATTCTGCGTGGAGTAATTCACCACATGATCCGCGCCCAATGCCTTGGCCTTGGCGCATTTCTCATCATCGCCCGCGGTCGCGATCACGGTGCAGCCCAAATCCTTCGCGATGCGCACGGCCACCGTGCCAATGCCGGAACCGGCAGCATGGATCAGGATGGTCTCGCCCGCTTCCAACTTGGCATTGTCGAATAGCATGTGTTCGACGGTCGAGAAGGTGATCGGCCCGCAAGCGGCATCTTCGAAGGAAAGCCCATCAGGCACGCGCACCAGAAGCCGCGCATCCTGGTTCATCAGTTCCTGCGCGAAGCCATCCAGATGAAAGCCCTTCACGCCGCCGACATTTTCACAAAGATTATCGCGCCCTTCGCGACACGCCTTGCAGACGCCGCAAGTCGCCGCGCCATAGGGCGCGACATGATCGCCAATCTTCCAGCCCGTCACGCTGGACCCAACCGCAACAATCTCACCAACCGCTTCCGCGCCCACCGTCAGTGGTAAATTGCGCTTGGCGAAGGCCATGCCGCGAAAGCCCCAGACATCAATATGGTTCAGCGCGACGGCGCGGATGCGAAGCTGCACCTCATGCGCGGCGGGGGGCGGTGGTGGCGCCACTTGTTCCAGCCGCAAATCCCGATCACCATGCAGGCGAAGGGCGCGCATCATGGTGCAGCACTCAGCAGCAGGCAGACATTCTGCCCGCCAAAGCCAAAGGAATTGGACAGCACATGGCGTAGGCCGGAAACGCGCCGCGCTTCATTCGGCACCACATCCAACCCAAGCGTCGGGTCCGGTTCCATATGATTGATGGTGGGCGGCAGGATTTGATCGCGCAGCGTCAGCAGGCTGAAGGCCGCTTCAATCGCGCCGGCGGCGGAAAGCGTATGCCCGATCATGGATTTGTTGGAGGAAATCGGCGGCGGCGCCTCACCAAATACGGCGCGCATGCCAAGCGCTTCCATCTTGTCATTCTCCGGCGTGCTGGTGCCATGGGCATTCACATAGCCGATATCACCAGGCTGCAGGCCGGCATCGGCAATGGCATTACGCATGGCGCCAATGATGGATGAACCATCGGGGTTCGATCGCGTGCGGTGGAAATTATCCGCCCTTTCCCCGCAACCACTCACCAACCCGATCACGGTGGCGCCACGCGCGCGGGCATGTTCCAGATCTTCCAGAATAAGCGCCGCAGCACCTTCGCTCATCACGAAGCCATCGCGGGATTTCTCGAAGGGGCGCGATGCTTTGGTGGGGTCTTCATTGCGGGATGATAGTGCGGAGAGCAGCGAAAACCGGATCACCGCTTCTGGCTGCACCGAACCATCAGTGCCAAGCGCAATCACGGATTTCGCTTCGCCCCGCTGAATCGCCTCCACACCCAATTGAATGGCGGAAGCGCCCGTGGCGCAGGCGGTGGTAATCGCAATCGGCGCGCCCTTGGTGCCGAAGCGCAGCGCGAGTCTTTCGCCGACACCGCCATACAAAAACGTCTCATATAAATCGCGCTGGCCGATGCTCGCCACCGAAAGCGCGGCATGGCCATTGCCACCCGCACGACGGGCGAGTGCCACGCGCTGCGGCCATTCCATCTCCACCGGCGGCATGCCGAGCATGAGCGGGCCATCAAACGCGCCTTCCTTCATGCCGGCTGCAACCAAAGCTTCCGCAATAGCCGCAGCGGCCATGCGTTCCACGCGCACCGGCGCGGGCACGGGATCAGCGCCCGCGATTTCTTCCGGCAAATCCACCGTGCCGGCCATGGTGGTTTTCAGATGATCGGTCGCGAAACGGCGAATGCGCGTAATGCCGGAAGTGCCCGCCAGCAGCGCCGCCCAATTCTTATCCAAGCCCCAGCCGAGTGGGCTCACGAGCCCAATCCCCGTCACCGCCACCAAGGGGCGGCCCAGATGATCCTTCATGGCGCTTTCTCCAGCAGGGCAAGCGCTTCACCGCGCCATTGGCCGAAGCCGGTCACCAGAATGCGCTCCACTGTGCCATCGCCGGCATCGGCGGGGTCCATCGCCGGATAAAAACCACCGCGCGAAAGCGCGAGTGCTGCGAGCGCAACATTGGCCGGGAAGCTTGCTTCCACCCCATGCCCAAGCAAGGAGGCACTGCGCCGCACCGGCACACTGCCCAGCCCAGCGAGGAAGGCTTCCTCTTCAAGGCGGGCTTCCGCAACACCGGACATGCCGGAAATCACGCCAAGCCCGGTTTGTGGCGCTGCCATGCCTTGCCAAAGCGCCTTGGCTGCCGCCGCACTTCCACCGCCCGCGCGCTGATGCGCCGCATCGCTGGCAATGCCGCCAATCCGCGCGAGAGCTGTGGCACCGCGCGCGCGTGCATGTTCAACTGTTTCCAACACCAGAAACGCTGCCAAGCCACCCGGGATCAAACCGCCTGCATCGCCGCGCGCGGAAACTGGCGCGTAATCGCCCTGCCACAACACGCCACCCGGCGCATAAAGCAGCACCATATCCCAGCGCTGAGACGCAAAAGCGCCGCCCACCAAAGCGATCTCGCCACGCCCTTCCGCCAGGCGCGCGGCGGCGATGCGGATGGCATCAGCAGCCGCTTCCTCTTCGCCCATCAGCGTGCGCGAAGATCCCGTCACGCCATGCACGATTGAGATATTGCCCGCGAGCAGATTGGAAAGCTGCGCCAGAAACAGCGTGGGCCGCAATTCAGTGGCCAGTTTTTCATTGAGCAATGCGCCGGAGGTTTCCGGCGTGGCACTGGTCAGTGCCGCCGTCATCGCCTCATCTACCGCGATGTCACGTTCACCACCGCCGGCCGCCACCACCAGATGCATATCGGAAACAAGGCCGCGCGCCCCCGCATGGTCAATCGCAAGCCCGGCGGCATAGGTGCCAAGCCGTTGCCAGGGTTCCATCTGGCGCTGATCACCCTTTTTCGGGATTTGCGCATCAAGGCTGAGCGCCGGCAGCGGATGCACCGGGAAGGGCGCGAAGCTTGCTGAATCCACCACCGGCTTGGCGCCATTGTTCAGCGCTGCCCAATGCGCGTCAGGCCCTTCGCCCAAGGAGGAGACCAAACCAATCCCGGTAATGACGACATCGCGCCTTGTCATAGCAGCCCCAATTCCCGGCCCCGCCCGCGCATGGCATCCGCCAATTCCGGCGCGGGGTAATCCATGATGCGGAAGGTCAGTTCTGCATCGGTGATGCGCTTGCCATCGGCTTCGATCCGCGTCTCGGTCACCGCAAAGCCTGATCCATCATGCAGGCGCTTGGCATGCACGCGTACAGCCGTGCCGGGGCCGATGAAGCTGCGGAACTTCGCTTCCTTCACCGCCATCAGAAAGGGCATGCGCGCAAAGCCCATCAGATCAAGCAATAACCAGCCGGAAGCCTGCGCCATGGTTTCCACCAATAGCACGCCAGGCATGAGCGGATGGCCGGGGAAATGCCCTTCAAATACCGGGGAAGCATCCGGGATGCGGCTTTCCACAATGATGGTATCGCCTTCGCGCGATGCCACCCGATCTATCATCTGGAAGTATTCCAGGCGCATCGCGTCAGGGATCCGTGGTTTCGGTGGCGCGCGGCGAGGGGTTTTGCTCAGCCGGCCTTGGCCGCAACCAGCTCATCCACACGCTCGGCCAGGTTTTTCATGACGAAGTATTTTTCTGCCGGCGCGCTGCCCGCATTCACTTCCTGAGTCCAGGCTTCCACCGGCACCTTGATGCCGAAGGCCTTGTCTATGGCGAAGACAATATCCAGGAAGTCCAGGCTATCAATGCCCAGATCATTGATCACATGGCTATCGGGCAGGATCTTATCCCGCGTGACTTCGCTGTTTTCAGCGATGATATCGGCGATACGGTCGAAGGACGAGGCCATGTGAGGCCCTCCATGCAGAATCAGGAGTGAAGGATAGACGCGCTCTTTGGCCCGAAAGGGGGCCAAAGGCAAGCGAAGCCTGTCACAAGGCAGCCCGATCAGTGGACATGGCCGCGGGCGCCAGCGGATTCGACGCCAAGCGTCACCTGAACCTCCCCGGCGCGTTCAAAGCGCAGTGTCAGCGGCATGGTGGCCCCCTGGCGGAGCGGCTCGGTCAGGCCAATCAGCATGATGTGCAGCCCGCCGGGGCGGAGATGCACGGTCTGGCCTGGCGGGATCGGGATATCCGCGACGGGGCGCATGCGCATGACATCGCCTTCCCGGATATGGGTATGGAGTTCCACCACGCGGGCGGCGGGGCTGGCGGCGGAGACCAACCTATCCGGCGTGGCGCCATTATTCTTCAACGTCATGAAGCCCGCGCCATTGGCATTGGCGCCGGCGGCGCGGGTCCAGGGATGGCCGATGGCGAGATCACCGACGGTGACATCATGATGGGCAAAGGCCGTGGCAGGGAGGGTCAGGATCAAGGCGCCGAGCGCACGGCGGGTCAGGGAGGACATAGGGTTTCTCCTTCTTTTTAGGGGCTTCAGCCGCGCGGCGCGGTGGTAATGCCGCCCAGCCTTTGCAGCGTGATGGCGGGCGGGGCCAGGCCCAGCCGGGCTTCGATATGGCCGATCAGGCGCATAATGCCGGCGGCTTCGCGGGTGCCCTGGGCGGGGTCCCCGGTTTCGCAGGCATCCCCGGCGCGGGCGAGTGCGGCCGCCAGCGCCGCTTTTTCAGGCGCGGGGAGTTGCGCCATGATGGCCTCAGCCGCTGCGCGGGTCGGGTGCAGGGCGCCCAGGCAAATCGTGGTCATTTCCGCATTGATCGCTTCCATATCGCAGGCGCGCGCCAAGGGGGGTGCCGCCAGGATCAGGGCAGCGAGTGGCAGGATTTTCAGCATGGGGTGCATTCTCAGTGGCCTCCGGCAGTGCGGGGTGGGGTCAGGCGGAGTGAGGGCGCGGGGAAGCGGTAATCGGTGGTCCGGCGCCCGGCTTCGGGGATTTCTACCCAAGCGGCGGTGCCGCCGCCATCGCAATGCTGCACGGTGGGCAGCCAGATGGTTTCATCCGGGCGGTTAGGCGTGCGCATGTTGATGACGAATTCATCATAATGTTCATTGGGCAGCGGGCCGCCTTCCCAGATGATCTGGGTGATCGCTTCCGTGATCATGCCGCCATGGCCATCGGAAACCGGAGTGGCGAGTGGTTGGCGCGTGATGGAAATGCGCCAGCCGGCCTTCGGCATGGGCCGAGCGACGGTGGTGCCTTCCGGCAGCGTTACGGTCACGCGGATGGTGGCCTGCTGGCCGCAACCATGCGGCACGCGAAACGCCGCGCGCATATGGCCATTGGCCTGAGCCTGGGGTGGGTCAATGGTGACATGCGCTGCCGCTGGCGTGGCAAGCAGCAGCGCCGCAAGAACAAGAAGCTTCTTCATGATACGAAACCTTTCCTCAAAAGCGATATTGCAGGCCGGCAAAGACGGAACGTCCCGTGCCGGGTTCGTAAAGCGCGGAATTGGCATTGGCGACCGCCGCGACCGAGGCCGAGGAGATGTAGCGCGTGTCGCCCAAGTTGCGCGCTTCCAAGAAAGCCGAAAGCCCGTTTTCGAAATCCCAACCGGCGCGAAGGCCAAACAGCACATAGCTATCGGTTTTTTGCGTATTGGCATTGTCCACGTAATAGGCTTGCGGCACCCAATCGGTCGTCGGCCCGAACCAGGCGCCGGAGGGGTGGCGGTAGCGTATCTCCGCCCGGAACAAATGCCGCGGGACGCCGGGGAGTTCGTTATTCTTGAAGGTGGCGTCATCATCAAAGCGGAAATCGCTGAAGGTATAAGCGGGGCGGAAGCTCAGCCCATCTCCCTTTGTTCCGATATCACGGAGAAACACCCAATCCGCCCCGGCTTCAATGCCCTGATGGATGGTGCGGTCCAGATTGCGCGCTTGATTCATGCTGGGGCCAATATTCTGCAACTGAATTTCATCGCGCAGTCGGGAGTGATAGGCCGCGACTTCCCAGGTTATATCAGCGCGCTTGCCGCGAGAGCCGATTTCCAATGTTGCGCTGCGCTGCGCGTCCAGCAGGGAAAAACCGCCGGCGGTGGTAAGTGGCGTTAAGTCTGACAGTGTCGGCGGCTCCGTTGTCCAGGACAGATTACCGAAAACCTGTGCGCCTTCCGCCGCCTGCCAAAGCACGCCAAAGCGGGGATTGATCCAGGTCCAATCCCCGCTGCCGGAATTATTGCCATCCTTCAGGAAGCTATCTTCACTTTCGCGCGTGGCCTTGCCGCCGGAAGCCCCCGCAATTAGCGCAAGCCCCGGAACGACTTCAAGGCTATTTTCCAGATAGGCGTCAAGATTCGTGGCCCTATCGATGGAATTGGCCGTCATGGTGGTGCCAGCATGCCCGCCCACATTATTGAAGCGCCGGGCACGAATGCGCCCCGAACCCGCATTTGCGCCCATGACGGTACGGTTTTCCATGCCGGCGATTTGTCGTTCCAGCGTCACGCGGCCGAAGCCAGATACATCCGCCGTGCGTTGATCAATATATTGAAAGATCGGGTGATCCAATTCGCGATTGACGAAACCGCCGCCTGCTTCCACCAGTACGCCTTCTTCCGGACGAATGGCGGTGACGGTGCCGATGCGGGTCGCTTCGACATTGCGCATGTAATTGCCGACCAGATTGGCCGTGGCCGCCGCTCGTGGATTATTCAGCGCCTGGCTGCGCGTCACCGCACCCGGAATCTGCTGCCAGATATTGTTATAGGCGATGAAAATGCGGGTTTCCGCATTATCCGCCCATTGCCAGCCGGTATTGCCATTCAGGCGATAGGCGCGCCCGGCGCTATGGTCCCGATAGCCTTCCTGGGTCATGCCGCTGAAGCTGGCCCAGGCATCATGCGCGCCTTCCGCCCAGCCATGGGCCACCTGACCACGCGCAAAGCCATAAGAACCGCCTTCCCCGCGCAGGATGGTGCCAGGGGCGGTGCGCCCTGTTGGCGTGATGAAATTCAACGCCCCGCCAAGCGTATTGGCGCCAAGCGCAAAGGCATTGGCGCCGCGCAGGACCTCAACCCGCTGGAAGGTCAGCGGGTCCAATTCCTGGAAATCCCCGCTGCCATCGGCCTGATTGATGGAAAGCCCATCTTGGAAAAGCCGCACGCCGCGCAGGTGGAAATTGCGCGCAACACCTGAACCGCGAATGGAAAGCCTGGAATCCTCACCCCATTTCGGCTCGGCAAAGACGCCGGGCGTGTACAGGAGCATATCGCGAATGGTGGTCGCCCCCGCCCTTTCGAGGAAATCACTGGCCGGGACAATGGTGACATTGCCGGGGTTGCGCCGCGCTTCCTCAGCGGCTTGTTCATCGGATGGCCGGGTCAGGCTGCCCGCAATCGGGGCGGCGGTGACGATGGTGGGCGGCAGCGTGGCGCTGGGCGTGGCCGGGGTGCTGGTTTGCGCCTGTGCTGTAAAGGCGCTGGCCGCCAAGGCGGCAGCGGCGGCGAAAAGCCGCGCATGATGGATGTGGAACACGAAAAATCTCCTGAGGTCGAATGACGGGACGGCTTTTGGCCGCCCGCATTCGGGCGGCCTCAGGAGAAGGCTGGGGGACCTGTCGGTTCGTAAGGCGGCGCGCGCGCCGCCGGGCGCCAGCCGGCATCGCCGGTGGCGAACCAGATGATGGCGCTGCCGGGTTCCGCCGGGGTGGAAAGCATGGGCGGGGCGGGGAGATCGGCCTGCGGCAAGGCATGGCAGGCAAGGCAGAAGCCCTGATGCGCTTCTGGGGCGGGCAATTCCTCCCCGTTTGTGCCCAGATGCACGGTGCGATCCCCATCCGGGGAGCAGATGACCGTCGCCATCCCCGCATTTGCCACATGGGCAAGGCACAGCGCCGGCGCGAGGACGGTCTGCACCAGAAGCAGGGCCGCAATCAGGCGCGCGAGGAGGGTGGCGGGGTGTTTCACGGGAAACGGCTTAATCCGGCGGGCGGGGGATGCCAAGCCTTCGGCCTACGCCGCCACGCGCGCCACCAAATCGTAATCCACTTCGGGCGTATAGACCGAAGCTTCCTTCCCAAGGCGGGAGGAGAAAAGCGTGAAATGCTCAACCTCCACCGGGGTCGCGCGGAACAAATTATAGGCCTGCACAAAGGCCATCAGCTTTTCCGGCGTGGCGCGTTCGGTCCGCGCCAGCGTCACATGGGGTGAAAAGCGCTTGCGTTCCGGCGCAAGGCCCACACGTTGCAACGCGGTTTCCACCTTGGTCTGCAAATGGCTCAGCGCGTCATTGCGCTCGGCGCCCACCCAAAGCGCTTGGATGCGGCCGGCTTTCTCGAAAGTGCCAACGCCGGCAAGCTGCAAGGTGAAGGGCCGCGCACGGATTGCCATCAGCGCGTCATCCACTTCCTGGGCGCGCCAGGGCTCAATTTCGCCAATGAAGCGCAACGTCAGGTGGTAATTGTCAGGCGGCACCCAGCGCGCGCCGGGAATGCCGCCAACCAGGCCCGCAATTTCCGCCCGGAGCGTGACCGGCAAGGCAAGGGCGACGAAAAGACGCAGCATGGCGGGGGCCCTTCTGTGCAATCCGGCGGTTAGCCTATGGCGCGGCAACCCGAGCCAAAAGCGATTCGACTGAAGGTAGCATGCGACGAACCAGCTCCTCCACGCCAGCGACATTTGGATGAATGCCGTCCGGCTGGTTCAGCGAAAGGTCGCCCGCCACGCCTTCCAGCAGGAAGGGGTAGAAAACCACGCCGGGCCTTTCGCGGGCCAAGTCACTGAAACTGGCGGCGAATTCCCGCCCATACTCGGCGCCGAGATTGGGCGGCGCCAGCATCCCCGTCAGCATGGTTGGCAGGCGTTTTGCGGCCAGGGCGTCCAAAATCGCGGCCAGATTGGCCCGGCTGGCGCGGGGTTCCAGCGCGCGGAGCCCATCATTCCCGCCAAGTGCCACAATCACCGCATGGGGATTCTCAGCCAAAGCCCAATCCAGCCTGGCCCGACCGCCCGCTGTGGTATCGCCGGAAACCCCGGCATCAATCACCCGCACCGCCCGGCCTTTGGCGCGGAGGGCTGCTTCCAGCCTGGCCGGCAGCGCCTGGCCGCGCGCCAGCCCATACCCGGCGGTAATCGAATCCCCCAGCATCATCAGCCGGATTTCCGCCGCCTGAGCCGGAATTGCCCCCAAAGCCAGCAGCCCCAGCGATTGGCGCCAGAGCCATCTGCGACCATATGCGCGGGCAGGATAGGAGATCAGCGATACCATGGATGCCCTTCACGTCACCGAGACGACCAGCGCCGGGGCGACAAAACCCCTGATCGAAGCGCGCGGCCTTGGCTTCAAAGTGAGGGCGGGGGCGGGCGAGATCAACATCCTCCGCGGCCTTGATTTGCGCGTGAATGCTGGGGAGGCTGTGGGCATCGTCGGCCCCTCCGGTTCCGGCAAGACCAGCCTGCTCATGCTGCTGGCGGGGTTGGAGCGCCCGACATCAGGCACCCTGCTGATTGATGGCGCGGATATCGGCGCGATGGAGGAAGACGCGCTGGCGCGTTTCCGGCGCGAAAGGCTCGGCATTGTTTTCCAGGCCTTTCATTTGATCCCGACCATGACGGCGCTTGAAAACGTCGCCGTACCCTTGGAATTCGCGGGCGTGCGCGACGCCTTTGACCGCGCGGCGGAAGCCTTGCGCGCCGTGGGGCTTGGCCATCGTTTGGGCCATTACCCGGCGCAGCTTTCAGGTGGGGAACAGCAGCGCGTGGCGCTTGCGCGTGCCTTCGTGGCGGAACCGCGTTTGCTGCTGGCGGATGAGCCCACCGGCAATCTGGATCGCGCCAAGGGTGAGGAAGTCATGGCGCTGCTGTTTGATTTGCGCGCGCGGCTTGGCACCACGCTGTTGCTGATTACGCATGACCCAGCCTTGGCAGCGCGCTGCCCGCGGCAATTGCGGATCGAGGATGGGCTTATCGTGTCCGATCAGATGGTGGCGGCGTGAGCAATCTGCTGCTGGCGTTCCGGATCGCGCGGCGCGAATTGCGCGGCGGCTTGCGGGGCTTGCGCATTGTGCTGGCGTGTCTTGCGCTTGGTGTGGCGGCGATTACGGCGGTGGGCACTTTGCGCGCCGGCGTGGATGCCGGGCTTGCGGCAGATGGCGCGCGGATTTTGGGTGGGGATGTCGAAATCGCTTCCCCCTATCGGCCTTTGGGTGAGGCGCCGCGCGCCTGGCTTGCGGCGCGCGGGGCGCGGGTTTCGGAAGTGGTGACGTTGCGTGCCATGGCGGTGGCGGAATCGGGCCAGCGCATGCTGGTGGAAGTGAAGGCGGTGGATGGCGCCTATCCGCTTTACGGCGCGCTGGAACTGCAACCACCTGTCGCGCTTGGCGCGGGCGATATCCTGCTTGATCCTTTCATTGCCGAAAGGCTTGGCGTGGCGCCGGGCGCCGTGCTGCGCATTGGTGAAGCGCGCTTCACGTTCCGCGCCACCATCGCGCAGGAACCGGATAAGGTCGCGAGCCCCTCGCTGCTCGGGCCGCGCGCCATGATTGCCTTGGCGTCGTTGGACGCAACACGGCTGATCCAGCCGGGCAGTCTGGTCACTTACGAATATCGGCTTGCGCTGCCGCCGGGCGTGGATCGCCAGCGCTTCATTGCCGATTTGCGCCAGGATTTTCCGGAATCCGGCTGGCGCATCAGAAGCTCTGATGTCGCCGCACCCGGCGTTAATCGCTTCCTGGATCGCGCGGCGTTTTTCCTGACGCTGGCGAGCCTGACGGCGCTACTAGTCGGCGGGATTGGCATTGCGACTGGTGTGTCTGCCTGGCTGGAGCAACGCGCGCGCACCATTGCGACCTTGCGTTGCCTTGGCGCGCCGCCATCGTTGATTTTCACGACCTATCTGATGCAGGTGATGGCGCTGGCGTTGCTGGGCATTGTGCTTGGCTTGGTGATTGGCTTTGGGCTGACCTGGGCTGGCGCAGCGGCGCTCGCTTCCATTTTGCCGGTGGCGCCGCGCATCCTGCCTTATCCAGTACCGCTTGCCATGGCTGCGCTTTATGGCTTGCTGACCGCGCTCGCCTTCACGCTATGGCCGCTTGGGCGCGCGGGTAGCATTCCGGGTGCGGCCTTGTTTCGCGATGTGGTGGCGCCGAGTTCAGGCAGACCGAGCCTTGGCATTATGGCGGCGATTCTGGCCTCGGCGGCTGCACTTTCCGCCTTGGTGATCGGCACCGCGGAAAATCCGCGCTTTGCGGCGGGGTTCATTGTGGCGGTGGTCGGCACGCTATTGCTGTTTCGCCTTGGTGCGGGGGCGCTGATGGCACTCGCCCGGCGCCTGCCGCATGCGCGCCGCCCGGCTTTGCGGTTGGGCCTTGCCAATCTGCATCGGCCTGGCGCGCCAACGCCGCTCATGCTTGTCTCTCTTGGCGTGGGGCTAACGGTGCTTTCCGCCATTGCGCTGATTGAAGGCAATTTACGCCGGCAATTGGCCAATGAAATGCCGGCTGCTGCGCCGAATTTCTACTTCATTGATATCCAATCAGATCAAATACAGGCCTTTGAGGCACTGGCCCGAGCGCAACCAGGTGTGACGGAAATCCGCAGCGTGCCCAATTTGCGCGCCCGTATTGTCGCGGTGAATGGCGTGCCGGCGGAACAGGTGAATGCAACGCCCGAGACCGCCTGGGCGTTGCGCGGCGATCGCGGCCTGACCTATTCCGCGACCCCGCCCGAAGGCGCGCGGTTAGTCGCGGGTGAGTGGTGGCCAACAGATTATGCTGGCCCGCCCTTGGTTTCCTTCGATGCGCAACTTGCCAAAGGTTGGGGCATTGGTGTTGGCGATAGCATCACGGTCAATGTGCTTGGCCGCGACATCACGCTGAAAATCGCAAGCCTCCGCGAAATCGCCTGGCGCGGGCTTGGCATCAATTACGTGCTGGTGGCGTCCCCCGGTTTGCTCTCCGCCGCGCCGCATACGCATATTGCGACTATGCGGAATGATGTGGCGCAGGAAGCGACTTTGCTGCGATTGCTCACAGATCGCTTCCCGAATGTCTCGGGCATTCGGGTGCGGGATGCCTTGGATCAGGTGGTCGGGTTGTTGGAAAAGATTGGCTTCGCACTTTCCGCCGTGGCCGGCATTACCTTGCTGGCGGGCTTGCTGGTGCTGGCGGGCGCTGTGGCGGCGGGGCAAAGGCGGCGCATCAGGGATGCTGTTGTGCTGAAGACCATCGGCGCCACGCGCGCGCAAATCCGCGCGAGCTTCCTGGTGGAATTCGGGCTGCTGGGGCTGACGGCAGGTTTGCTCGCGGCGGCAGCCGGCACGGCAGCGGCCTGGGGCGTGGTGCGCTTTGTCATGCGCGCGGAATGGGTATTTCTGCCGGGCACTTTGGCGCTGACGGTATTGGCCTGCATGGCCATCACGCTGGCCTTCGGTTATGCCGGCACCGCCTTCGCGCTGCGTGCCAAGGCCGCACCCTTGCTCCGCAATGAATAGGAAGCCCGCCATGGCCGAGGATGACAAACTCTCTCCGCTCGATGCCACGCTGCTGCGCCGCGCCTTCGCCTTAGCCGGTGAGGCGCGCGCCCGTGGTGATCGCCCCTTCGCCGCGGTGATCGCCGATGAGAAAGGCCAGGTGCTGGCGGAGGCAGGCTCCACCCAGGGCAAGGGCGGCGGCGGGACGCTCGCGCATTCCGAAATGAATGCGCTGCACGCCGTGCTGCGGGCTGGGCTACCGCGCGAAGTGCTTCGGAATGCGACGATCTATTCCTCGGGCGAGCCCTGCGCCATGTGTTCGGCGGCGATTTTCTACACAGGAGTCGGGCGCGCAGTTTACGGGCTTGCCGCCGGCGCGATTTTGCGTTTGCGCAATGCAAAGCCCCATACGGCGGGGTTATCCCTTTCCTGCCGTGCAGTTCTGGACAGCGCGGCGGAAAAGGTGGCGGTGGTTGGCCCCTGCCTGGAAGCGGAAGGCGCCGTGCCGCATCAGGGCTATTGGCAGGAAGGGGCTGCCTGAGGGCAGTAGCCGGCCGAGAGCGATTAGTTTATTGAGGTATCGTTAAAACTCGGCCTATGAAAATTGGCCCAGAGGAAGGAAAGCCAAATCATGTTCTCAACCCTCTCTAGGCGCCTCCGCCAAGGCGCCATTCTTGCCCTGCCGCTTTTGGCGCTGATTGGCTGCGCCACGCCAGAGCCCGAACCGCCGGTGGTTGTCTCCACAACGCGTGAAATGGTGGCGGCGGTGGATCGGGTGGATGCCCGCACCCGGACCATTGTGGTGCGCGGCCCGGACAATAAGCCGCAAACCCTGCAGCTTGGCCCGGAAGTGCAGAATTTCGCACAGATTCGCCGTGGCGATCGCGTGCGGGTGCATTATGAGGAAGCCATTGCAGTGCGTATGGCGGCCCCTGGCAGCAGCCTTGAACCCGAAACCGTGGTGGGCGCAGCACGCGCCGAACCTGGGGCGCGCCCGGCCGGCGGCACCATGGTCGCGACCCGTGCCCGGGTCCGTATTACAGCGGTGGATACCACCAACAATACCGTGAGCTTCGTGGGGCCATCGCGCGTGGAACGCACGGTCGCGGTGCGCACGCCCGAAATGCGGGAATTCCTGAAGACGCTGCGCCCGGGTAACCAGGTGGATGTCGCCATCGCCGAAGCCATGGCCATCCGCGTGGAGCCGGCGGAACGCTAAAGCAAGAAGGAGCGCCCGCGGATCGGCGGGCGCTCCCCTATTGATTTGGATTACGAAATCTCCATATTATCCCACGAAGGGGAATCATCCCCGCCATTTAGGAGTCTGTTTCGTCATGGCCTCTGGTCCCGACATGCGTTACACGACCGGCTGGGGTCGCCCCGTCGCAGCCGATGCCGCGGCGATTGATGCCGGGCTGCGGGCATATATGCTCCGCGTCTACAACTGGATGGCTTCCGGCCTTCTGGTCACCGGCATTGTTGCCTATGTGATCGGCAATTCGCCTGAGCTGCAACAGATGTTCTGGTCCGTGACCCGCGCTGCCAATGGCGCGCGCATCCTGGAGCCGACCATTCTGGGCTGGGCCGCGATGCTCTCGCCGCTCGCCTTCATCCTGGTGCTGTCCTTTGGCATCAATAAGCTCTCGCGCCCCGCGACGCAGGCGCTGTTCTGGGTATTCGCCGCCTGTATGGGTGCGAGCCTTTCGAACATCTTCCTGCGCTACACTGGCCAGTCGATTGCCACCACCTTCTTCATCACCGCGTCCATGTTCGCGGCGGTGAGCTTGTATGGCTACACCACCAAGGCGGATCTGACGCGTTTTGGCAGCTTCATGATCATGGGCCTGATCGGCATTCTGATTGCGGGTCTGGTCAATATCTTCCTGGCGTCTTCGGCGCTGGCCTTTGCGATCAGCGTGATTGGTGTGGTCGTGTTCGTTGGCCTCACGGCTTATGACACGCAGCGCATCAAGGCGGATTACCTGCAATTCGCCTATGCGGAAGGCACGGATGAAGCCGGCAAGCGGAGCGTGATGGATGCGCTCGGCCTGTATCTGAACTTCGTGAACCTGTTCCAGCTGCTGCTTTCCTTCATGGGTCAGCGCAACAACAATTGATCGGGGCCTTCAGGTCTTGATCAGAAACCCCGGGGGCGACTCCGGGGTTTTTTTATGACCAGCGTTACAAGCCCTGATCTATCGGCACGCGAAGCGCTTCCGCCAGGCGATTGGTTTCTGCCGCCATGCCAAGCACGGCCAGCAATTCGCCATGCATCGCGTCTGTCATGCCCTTGGCACGCGCGGCAGCCGTATGGGATGCGGTGCAATACGCACAGCCGGCAGCCGCTGACGCCGCGAGATAGAGCATTTCCTTCGTCAACGGGTCCAGCGCACCTGGCGCCATCACCTGCTTCAGGCTTTCCCAGGTGCGCTTGAGCGTTGGCGGATGCACCGCCAGTGCCTTCCAGAAATTATTGACATCGGCGACACCGCGCGTGGCTTTGATGTCATCAAACACCACGCGCACCTCGGGCGCAGCATCGGCGTATTCAACCAGCGCCATCAGGCGCCCCCGGGCAGGGGCCGATAGGGAAGTGCGGCCAAGCGTGTCGCGTGCAGCGTGATGTCCTGCCAAACGCGGCCCGTCACATAGGGGTCTTCGGCCATCCAGGCGCGGGCAGCTTCATCGCTGGCATGGCGCGTGACCGTGATGGAACCGATCATGCCGCTTCCGGCCTCATCCAGAATGGCGCCACCAATCGCCAACGTGCCATCGGCGGCCATGGGCTGCATGCGCGCGATATGGGCGTCCCGCGCCGCTTGCCGGCGGGCCGGGGCCTCGGCATCCGTGCCATCAAAAGCAATGGCGACGGTGTGGGTGCGGGTGGAAGTCACCGGATCGCCGGGCTTGGGCAGGCGCTGATAGGGTAGCGTGGCGATACGGAAGGGCAGGATTCGGATATCCCCCCAGACGCCTTCCACCGAAAAGGGTTCTTCCGAGAGATAAGCCTGAACGCCGGCCATATCCGGCACATCCAGGATCATCAGCGACCCGGAAGGCTCCCATGCGGCGGTGAAAAGCGGCGTGCCGAAGGGCATCCGCCCATCCTCAGCCCAGCGGCTGATCACCGCCCTGTGGCGGTCCATCGCCGCGGCGCGGCGGGTTTTATCGGCACCATCGAATGCGAGTATGGCGTAGCCCATGGCATTTCCCCTTCGTGAGAAGGGCAGCATGCCATGGGCGAAGGCTTATGAAAGGGGGGGCGAAACGCCCACCCGCATCAATACATATGCTGACCACCATTGATGGACAGCGTGGACCCGGTGACGAAATCCGCATCATCGGCGGTCAGGAAGACCACGCCGCGCGCGATATCCTCGGCCTTGCCGAGGCGTCCGCGCGGGATGCGGGCGATGATTTTTTCCAAAACATCGGGCGGCACGGCGCGCACCATTTCGGTATCAACATAACCGGGGGCGACGGCATTCACGGTAATGCCAAGCTTGGCACCTTCCTGCGCGAGCGCCTTGGTGAAGCCATGGATGCCAGATTTCGCGGCGGCGTAATTCACCTGGCCATATTGCCCGGCCTGGCCGTTCACGGAGCCGATATTCACGATGCGGCCGAACTTGCGCGCATTCATTCCTTCCCAGACCAGCTTGCAAAGATTGTAGCAGGAGCCGAGGTTTGTATCCATCACCGCGTCCCACATGTCGCGGTTCAGCTTGCGCATGGTGGCGTCGCGCGTGATGCCGGCATTATTCACCAGGATTTCAATCGGCCCCACTTCGGCTTCGATTTTCGCGATGGCTTCCGCGCATTGCGCGTAATCGGCGACATCGAATTTATAGCAGGGAATACCGGTGCGATCGGTGAATGCCTTCGCCGCCGCATCATTGCCGGCATAGGAAGCAACCACGGTCCGGCCCGCCGCTTGCAGCCCTTCGCTGATCGCAGCCCCAATGCCTCTTTGGCCACCGGTAACAAGTGCAACACGCGCCATGAAATCTCTCTCCTGAATTGCCTGTGATGGATCGCCCGCCCCATGGCAGCCGAGCCAAACTGGGAATTTGCGGCAGATCAATAACGCCTTCGCAGTTTCGCGCCACAAGAATTATGCGGGCGGGCAAATTTTCCGCCCCGCAGATAGCTTCTCCTCCTTTAGTCGTGACACTCTCACGGCGCGGCTTCCCCCGAGCTGCGCCGTTTTTTTGACTGGGCGGCAGGTTGTGCTAAGCCTGCGCCATGGTTCTTGGGGTTGTTCTTTTCCGAATTACCGCCGCGGCCGCCTAAGGCGCCGGGCTTCGGTTCTGCGCGCCTTGCCGGTCGGCCGCCCTTTCTTGCCCGCCCCGCCACCCTGAACCGGACCCTTCCCATGCTCCCGAGCCCCTCGCCAACGCGCTTTGATTTGCGCGCCGAACCCAGCCCCGGCCTGCTGCCGCGCCTGTTGCAGCCCTTCGCCAAACGCGATGTGACGCCTGATCTGTTCCAGGCTCGCCGTTTGGGCGAGGAAATGGACATCACCATCACCTGCCAGGACCTTGAACCCGGCATGGCGGCGCTGATTGCGGGCAATCTGGGGCAGGTGATTGGCGTGAGCCGTATTGTGGTGACACCGGGGGAAAGCCTCGCCACGCGCCGGGCATAGCGTTAGAAGTACCCTATGAAGCCGCTGATTCTGACCATGGGTGAGCCCGCCGGGATCGGCGCGGAAATCACCGCCGGCGCCTGGCGCGCCTTGCGGGGCAGCGGGCCATGCTTTGCGCTGATAGATGATGCCGGGCGCGATTTCGGCGTGCCGGTGGCGCGGATTGCCGCCCCCGAAGAAGCCAATGCGGTCTTCGCGCAGGCCCTGCCCATTCTGCATCGGCCTTTGGCGGCGCCGGTGGTGCCCGGCAAGCCAAGCCCCGCCCATGCCAGCGCGGTGATTGGCGCGATTGAGGAAGCGGTGGCGCTGGCCAAATCAGGCCGTGCGGCGGGCGTGGTGACCAACCCGATCCAGAAGGCAAGCCTGACCGCCGCTGGCTTTCCGCATCCCGGCCATACGGAATTTCTGGGCGAATTGGCGGGCACAGGCGTGCCGCCCGTGATGATGCTCGCCTGCCCAGAACTCCGCGTTGTGCCGGTGACGGTGCATGAGGCACTGGCCAAGGCGATAGCGAGGCTGAACCCCGCGCTGATTATGGAGACCACCCGCATCGTGGATGCCGCGCTCAAGCGCGATTTCGGCATTGCCGCGCCGCGCTTGGCGATTGCAGGCTTGAACCCCCATGCCGGGGAAGCCGGCACCATGGGGCGGGAGGAAATTGACATCATCGCCCCTGCCATCGCGGCCTTGCGCGCCGAGGGTATTGATGCGCGCGGCCCCATGCCGCCGGATACCATGTTCACCGCGCTCGCGCGGCCTGGCTATGACGCGGCGATTTGCCTTTATCACGATCAGGCGCTGATCCCGATCAAGACCATTGATATGGCGGGCGGGGTGAATGTGACGCTCGGGCTTTCCATCATCCGCACCAGCCCCGATCACGGCACGGCGCTAGATATTGCGGGCAAGGGCCTGGCCGATCCCGCTTCGCTGATTGCGGCCATAAGGCTGGCCGGTGAGCTTGCTGAAAAGAGAGGTTTGGCGTGAAGCATCTCGACCTATCGGTGAATGTTGATCATGTGGCGACGCTGCGCAATGCGCGCGGTGGGACGCATCCCTGCCCGGTGGAGGCTTCGCGCATTGCGGTGGAAGCCGGCGCTGATGGCATTACCGTGCATCTGCGCGAAGACCGCCGCCACATTAAGGACCGCGATGTAGAACGCATCCGTGCCGAGATTGCGGCGCCCTTGAATTTCGAAATGGCGGCGACCGAAGAAATGGTCGCTTTCGCGGAACGTATCCGCCCGCCCTATTGCTGCCTTGTGCCGGAAAAACGCGCGGAGCTGACGACAGAAGGCGGCTTGGATGTGCTGCGCGCCGGGCCATCTTTGCGCGAAGCCGTGGCGCGGCTCCGCGTGGCCAATGTGCGTGTTTCGATTTTCATCGAAGCCGATGCGGCGCAGATTGAAGCGGCTGCGGCGATTGGCGCGGCGGCGATTGAAGTGCATACGGGCACTTATGCGGAAGGGCCGGTGGCCGATCGGCCCAAGCAATTGGCGCGCTTGCAGGCGGGTGTGGCTGCGGCGCGGCGCGCGGGCTTGCTCTGCCATGCCGGGCATGGGCTGTCGTACGAGACCGTGACCGATATCGCCCGTATGGAGGAGGTGACGGAAATCTCCATCGGGCATTTCCTGATTTCACAAAGCGTTTTTGAAGGGCTGCCCGCGGTGGTGCGTCGTTTCAAGGCGCTGATCGCCGCTGCGCGTGGCGCTTGAGGAGAGTATGATGCCGACAATGACCGTTGATGGTTATCCGATTGCCTATGCCGAAGCCGGTAGTGGCACGCCTGTGGTGATGGTGCATGGCACTTTGGGGGATCAGCGTTCCTTCGCGGGGCAGATGGAAGCTTTTGGCGCGCAATATCACGCGGTTTCGATGAGCCTGCGCCATTGCTGGCCGGATAAGTGGCGCGAGGATGGAGATTTCACCATTGCGCGCCATACGGCGGATGCGGCGGGCTTCATTCGTGGGCTTGGCAAGGGCCGCGTGCATTTGATTGGCCATTCGCGCGGCGGGCATATCGCCTTTCGTGTGGCGCAGCATCATCCGGAATTGCTGGAATCGGTCGTGTTGCTGGAACCTGGTGGCGAATTGGATGAAAGCCTTGGTGGCGCACCGCCGGCAGGCAATCAGGCATCGGCCTTTGCGCGCGGCGCGGCGTTGATCTGCGAAGGCAAGATTGAAGAAGGCCTGACGGTTGTTGCCGAGCATACGGGCGGGCAGGGCGCCTGGGCGAAGCGTTCGGAAGCGCGCAAGACAGTCAATCGCGACAATGCGACAACCTTGCTTGGGCAGATCAAGGAACAGCGCAAGCCCTATGCGCGGGCCGAGGCAGCGGGGATCACGACGCGCACGCTATTGGTGGGGGGTGATCAATCCCAACCGCAATTCGGGCGTATTCTGGATGCTTTGGAGGGCGTGATGCCCAATGCGCAGCGTGTGACGATTGCGCGCGCTGCGCATAGTGTGCAGGCGGATAATCCGGCTGATTTCAACGCGGCGGTTCTGAGGTTTCTTGCGTCCTAAGTTTCGGCGGGGTCCGGGGTAACAGGCTTTTGTTTGGCGCGCAGCCGCCACACCAACCCTGCGCGCGCCGCCGGCTTACGCCAGCGGCCACCCCGGCGGGGGCTTGGGGGCGGAGCCCCCGGTTTTCTAACGCGTCGCCCGTTCCAAAAACCGCAGCAGTGCCGCCAAATCTTCCGCATTATCCACGCGCTGCACGGGCATTTTCGTCCCCGGTGTCACCACATCGGGGCCGCGCGTGAATAGATCGCCAATGGTTGTTGCGTCCCAGGTGATGTCTCCGCGGGCGAGGCGTTCCGAATAGGCATAGCCGGGCAGGGACCCCATGCGGCGGCCGAAAATGCCGTGCAAATGCGGCCCGGCCATGGGGCCGGCATCGGGGGTCAGGGCGTGGCAGGCGCTGCAGGCGCGAAAGACTTGTGCGCCATGGGCATCAAGCCCTGGCGGCAGATTAGCACCAGTAGGGGCGGCGATGGGGCCGATGGCGCGGCCGCTCAGCGCATTCCAGCGCCGCACTTGTCGGTCAGCGCCGCCGGTCCATAGCAGGCGCCCATCAGGGGCGAAGGCCACGGACCAGACCGGCAGGCCGGGGCCTTCCAGCGTGTGCAGCAGGCGCGCTGCCTCCACGCCCCAGATCGTTACATTGCCACCGAGGGACGCCACGGCCAGCCGCGCGCCTGTGGCATCAAGGCTGAGGGCGACGATGGGCCGCGCGCCCGCTTCCACTTCGCGCATCGCGCCATTGGGCGCGATCAGGCGCAGCACGCCATCCACGCCACCGGCGGCGAGGCCCCCGTCAGGCAGCGCGATCAACGCATTCAGCGGCAGGCCGGCTTCGGCGATGATTTGGTTGCTGCCATTGGCGGCCCAAAGGCGAATGGTGCCGTCGAAGCCCGCGCTTACCAGCGCGCCATCGGGGCGGAAGGCGACTGCGTTCACATTGCCGCGATGGCCTTGCAGGATTTGCGCGCTGCCATCGGCAAGGCTCCAAAGGCGCACCGATCCATCCCAGGCGGCGGAGGCCAGGAAGCCGCCACGCGCGGCGAGGGCCGCGATCTGCCCCGTATGCCCTTCCAGGATTTGCGCTGGCGCCGCGCCAAGCCCCGGCGCCCAAAGCGCGATGCGCCCGCCTTCGCCCGCGCTCGCGATGCGCCCATCGGGCAGAAGGGCCAGTGCGTTGACACTACCGCGATGCCAGCGCGCCACGGCGCGCGCCTGGCCGGCGCTTGCATCCCATAGGATCACGGCGTGGTCGAAACCGGCGGAGACAATGTGCTGCCCATCCGGCAGGGGCAAAACGGCGCGCACAGGGCCTCCATGACCGGTCAAATCCTGCGCCAGCGCGGGCGCAGCAAGCAGCAGGAACACCCAGAAAAAGCGCCGCATCACATCACCACCCCGCCGCTGACATGGATGGATTGCCCGGTGATGTAACCCGCGCCTGCTGAGGCAAGAAAGGCGATGGTGGCGGCCACATCATCGGGCGTGCCAAGGCGCTTCAGTGGGATGCGTGCGGTGATTTCATCCCATTGCGCTGCGGAAAGCGCTGCATGGGCGCCGGGGTCTTTGCGCGTATAGCCCGGCACCACCGCATTCACCGTGACTGTCGGCGCCCATTCAATGGCGAGTGCGCGGACCAGCGCTTCCACAGCCGCTTTGGCGGCGGCCGAAGCCGGGAAGGTGGTGACATCATTGCGGAAAAGATGTGCCACAAAGGAAGAAACCGCGATCAGGCGCGGGTCTTGCCCTGCCGCCAGATGCGGCGCTGCGGCGCGGGCCAGGCGCAGGAAGCTGAAGGTGATGGCCTCATGGCTTTTGGCAAAGCCGGCATCGGTCAGGGCGCTGATTTGGGTGCGGTCAGCAAAGCCGGCATTGGCCACCAGCACATCCAAGCCGCCGAGCGCAGTGATGGTTTCCGCAACCAGTCGCGCCGGCGCCTCGGCTTCGGTGAAATCGCCGAAGGCTTCCGCAACCTGCGCGCCTTTTTCCCGCGCGGCGGCGGCAACACGCGCCAGGGCTTCGCGATTGGCCCGCGTGTGCAGCATCAGCGCCACGCCGGGGGCGGCGAAGGCGCGGGCTGTCGCCGCGCCAATGCCACTCGCTGCCCCGGTAATCAGAATGCGTCTTGCCGCCATGATCCCGCCCCTGTCTTGTTTGGCGCAGGATAAGCCAGCGCGGCGCCATTGCCAGCCCCGCCCGCCCGCCCCATCCTGACGCTAAATCAGCCAACCAAGGGAAATGCCAAATGACACTCACCGTGCTTGAACCGGAAGGGCTCTATCCGACGACGGAGTTGGAACAGCGTATCATGGGGCCAGGCGTGCGCATCCTGCAGGGGGCGTGCAAGACCTCCCTCGCGGAATTGCCCGATGAGCTTTGCCAGCAGGCGGAAGGGCTGATGACGCTGCGCATGGCAGTCCCCGCCGATCAGATCGCGCGTTTCCCGAAGCTCAAAGTCGTGATCCGCATGGGCGTGGGGTATGACCGGGTGGATCGCGCGGCTTGCGCGGCGCGCGGCATCAAGGTGTGCAATGTGCCGGATTACGGCACGCAGGAAGTGGCGGAATTCGCGGTGCTGATGGCGCTTGGGTTAAGGCGCGGATTGACGCTGTATCATGATACGCAGCGCGGCCCGACGCCCGCGAAATGGGCGGTGATGCCCCACCCGGCGGTGCGTCGGCAGGAAGTGCAAACCTTCGGCATTCTGGGCCTCGGGCGCATTGGCACGGCAGCGGCCTTGCGCGCCAAGGCGCTGGGTTATCGCGTGGTGTTTTATGACCCGTCTTTGCCCAATGGGTCAGACCGCGCCATTGGTGTCACGCGCTGCCGGACCATGGATGAAATGCTGGCGCAAGCCGATGTGCTTTCCATCCATTGCCCGCTGACGCGCAAAACGCGGGGTTTGATCGGTGAGCGTGAATTGCGCCTGCTGCCGAAGGATGCCGTGGTGGTGAATACGGCGCGCGGCCCGATTCTGGATATTGATGCTTTGGAACGCGTTTTGCGCGATGGGCATGTGGCGGCAGCGGGGCTTGATGTGATCCCGGTGGAACCGCCGGTCGAACCCGTGCCTTCTCTGCTGCAAGCCTATCGCAACAAGGAAGAATGGCTTGCGGGTCGGCTGATCATCACGCCGCATATCGCCTTCCATACGCCTCAGGCTTGGGATGATATCCGCCTGAAAAGCGCCGAGACCATGCGCGATGTGCTGGTGGAGGGGCTGAATACCAATGTCATCCCGCCCGAGTCTGATTGATCAACTGGGCTGATTTCCCCAGCATGGCGCGTTATATAGGCGGAAAGACAATTGGGAGTTTCCGATGAATAGACGCACCATGCTGGCGGCGCCTTTGGCCGCGCCGTTGCTGGCAGCTTCTGTGGCCCAGGCGCAGGCGGCGCTGGTGACGGAAGAATTCATGATCCCGGCAGGCGATGCGGGGATTGAGCTTTTCCTGCGCAATAAGCGCCCGGAAAACTTGAACGCCTTTACCCCCGCGCGGACGGTGCTGTTCGTGCATGATGCGACCTATCCGGCGCATACGGCGTTTGACTTGCCGCTCGGTGGCCTTTCCTGGATGGATTATATCGCAGGCCAGGGTTTTGATGTTTGGTGCCTGGATATTCGCGGCTATGGCCGCAGCACGCGCCCCCCGGAAATGAGCCAACCGCCAGAGGCCAATCCGCCCATCGTGCGGGGCGATACGGCGGTGAAGGATATCGGCACCGCCGCCGCCTTCATCCGCGAAAGGCGGAATGTGGCGAAGCTGGTGCATATCGGCTGGTCCTGGGGCAGCGCGCTGATGGGCCGCTTCGCGGCTGATAATCCCGCGCTGGTGGAACGCCTGGTGCTGTTCGCGCCGGGCTGGTTGCGTGATGGGCCAAGCCTTGCCGGTGGCGCCGCGACTGCGACTCTAGGCGCTTATCGGACCGTGACCCAGGCTCAGGCGCGGGAACGCTGGATGACGGGTGTGCCGGAAGGCAAGCGCGCCGGCCTTATTCCGCCCGGCTGGTTTGAACATTGGGCGGGCGTCACCTGGGCGACCGATCCGGAAGGCATGCGCCGCAATCCGCAAAGCCTGCGCGCACCCAATGGCGTGCTGCTGGATAGCCGGGAATATGCCCAGGCTGGCCGGCCCTTCTGGGACCCGGCCAAGGTCACCGCGCCCACCCTACTCGTGGTAGCGGAATGGGACCGCGATACGCCGCCCAGCATGGCACTCGCGATTTTCCCGCTGCTGACGAATAGCCCAGGCAAACGCCTGGTGGTGCTGGGCGAAGGCACGCATACCATTGTGATGGAACGCAATCGCGGCGCGCTATTCCAGGCGGTGCAGGGCTTCCTGGTGGAAGTGGCGGCCTGAGGGGGCATCCCGCCCCGCGCCGTGCTAAATCCTGCTTGAACGAATCGGAGACCGCCTTTCATGTCCAAACCCGCCCCCTCGCCCGGCCTGGTTGTTGATCGCAACCTGGCACTTGAACTGGTGCGCGTGACGGAAGCTGCGGCACTCGCGGCCTCCCGCTGGATTGGCCGGGGTGACAAGAACGCCGCCGATGGCGCCGCGGTGGAAGCCATGCGCAAGGCCTTCGATACGGTCGCCATCACCGGCACGGTCGTGATCGGCGAAGGCGAGATGGATGAGGCGCCGATGCTCTATATCGGCGAGAAGGTCGGGCTTTACGCCAAGGCCGGCGGCGGGCCGGAAGTGGATATCGCGGTTGACCCGCTGGAGGGTACCTCCATCACCGCCAAGGGCGGGCCGAATGCGATTGCGACTGTGGCGCTTGCGGAAAAGGGCGGGTTTTTGCATGCGCCCGATATTTACATGGACAAGCTCGCGGTCGGGCCTGGTCTGCCGGAAGGCATTGTAGATCTGGATGCGAAGCCTGAGGAAAACCTTCGCGAATTGGCGCGCGCCAAGAAATGCGAGATTGGCGATTTGATGGTCTGCACGCTGGATCGCGACCGGCATAAGGAAATGATCCGCGCCTGTCGCGCTGCCGGCGCGCGCATCATGCTGCTGGGCGATGGCGATGTCTCCGGCGTGATTGCGGTCAGCCAGCCGGAAGCGGGCGTGGATATCTATATGGGCTCGGGCGGCGCGCCTGAAGGTGTGCTGGCAGCGGCGGCTTTGCGCTGCATTGGCGGGCAGATGCAAGGCCGGCTGATGTTCGAAAATGAGGAACAGATCGCGCGTGCGCTTTCCATGCGCATCACCGATCCCCACCGCAAATACAGTGTCGAGGAAATGGCCAAGGGCGATGTGATGTTCGCGGCCACGGGCGTGACAAGCGGCGCCATGTTGCGCGGTGTGCGGCGTTTTGCGGGTGGTGCTTACACGCATTCCATCGTCATGCGGTCCAAATCCGGCACGGTGCGCTATGTGGAAGGGCATCATAATTTCGCGCGCAAGCCCAGCGCCTTTATCGCTTGATCAGGGCGCGCGTAATTCATGGATGATAGCGCGCTGACAGGTCCCGTATTGGGTGTCACGCGCAGCCTGACAGGGCGAAGCTGGCAATGGCGCGCAGGCGATGCGCGCATTGGGCTTGGCATCGCGCAACGGCTTGAATTGCCGGAGATCCTGGGGCGCTTGCTCGCCGCGCGCGGCATTGGCCTTGATGACGCGGCGGATTTTCTGGAGCCGAAGCTGCGCGCGCTGATGCCGGACCCGTCGCGCCTGGCTGATATGGAAGCGGCGGCGGATCGCATTGCGGTTGCGGTGCGCAGCGGTGAGCATGTCGCGGTATTCGGTGATTATGACGTGGATGGCGCCTGCGCCGGAGCGCTGATGACGCGGTTTTTGCGTGATCTTGGCTGCCAAGTCACACCCTATGTGCCGGATCGTATCACGGAAGGTTATGGGCCGAATGCGCCGGCGATTACGGCACTTTGTAATGGCGGCGCTTCGCTGATCATTTGCGTGGATTGCGGCATTGCCGCCGGCTTGGCTTTGGCCGCCGCGGAAGGCCGCGCCGATGTTGTGGTGTTGGATCATCACAGGGCCGAAGGCGCGCTGCCGGCGGTGCTCGCCGTGGTCAATCCCAATCGGCTCGATTGCCCATCAGGCTTGCGGCATATCTGCGCGGCGGCGGTGGCGTTTCTGGCGGCAACGGCAAGCTTGCGCGTACTCCGCCGTGCTGGATGGTTCACGCGCCGGAAGGAACCTGATCTTCTCGCGCTGCTGGATATCGTGGCGCTTGCAACCGTGTGTGATGTCATGCCGCTCACGGGGTTCAATCGTGCTTTGGTGACACAAGGCTTGAAGGTGCTGGGCAAGCGCGAGCGGATTGGCCTGGCCGCGCTACTGGATGTGGCGGGGCAGAAGGATACGCCAAGCGCGCATACACTTGGCTTCATGTTGGGACCGCGCATCAATGCCTCTGGCCGCATTGCGGAAGCTGATTTGGGTTTGCGGCTATTGCTTTCGGAAGATGCGATTGAAGCGCGCGCCATGGCGGAAAAACTGGATGAGGTGAATAAGCGCCGGCAGGAAGTGGAGGGCGATATGCTGGGCACGGCGATGGCGATGGCAGAGGCACAGGTCAAGGCGGGCCATGCCGTGCTGCTGATTGCGGCAGAGGGTTGGCACCCCGGCGTGGTTGGTATTGTTGCAGGTCGCGTCAAGGAAAAATTCAATCGCCCCGCCTGTGTCGCGGGGATTACGGGTGGCATTGCCAAGGGCTCAGGCCGATCCGTCACGGGCATTGATCTTGGCACCGCGATCATCGCCGCGCGAGAGGTGGGCTTGCTTGAGACCGGCGGCGGGCATCCGATGGCGGCGGGATTTTCCTATAATGCTGCGAAGGGCGAAGCCTTCCACGCCTTTTTGGAAGAACGGCTTGCCCATGCCGCGCGGCTGCCAAGTGCGGCGGATTTATTGGTGGAAGGTGCGCTGACGGTCGCTGCCGCCACCACGGCCTTGGCCAAGGATATCACGCGCCTGGCGCCCTTTGGCGCTGGCAATGAAGAACCCATCTTCGCCCTGTCCCGCGCACGTGTGGTGAAAGCGGATCGCATCGGCAAGGAAGGCGCGACCATCCGCGCCTTTGTGGAAGGTGAGGGCGGCGGGCGGCTGAAAACAATCTGCTTCCGCGCCAAGGATGGACCATTGGCTGAGGCTTTGCTCTCACCCGATCGCACGCCCTTGCATTTATGCGGTCATTTGCGTGCGGAACCCTGGAATGGAGAGGTCAGCGTTGGGTTTCAGATTGTGGATGCTGCGCGCGTATGAACCTTAATTTGGTCGCGTTTTCCGAGCCGCCAAGTGATGCCACTTGGCTTGAAAACACTCCAGTGATCTTCAATGTTACTGCCAAGCAATCGGCGGTAGGCGCGTCAGCGGTATCTGCGCCACGCTCACCACGCCATTTTGCAGCGCGATCGGAATTTCCGCGACGGGTGGGCCGCCATCTTGCGGCCGGCGCGTCAGCAGCCCGACGGCGAATTTCGTGCCATCCAAAGCGCGCCGCTGAATAAGACCGGACCGCGCGAGCGAATCCAGCGCGGCATTGGGATTGGTCACGGAAAGTGTCCCCCCCAAGGCTGGTTGCAAAGCGGGGTCGAGCCGCGCGGAAAGCCTGACGCCGGCATCCAAATCCCCCCAGGCCAGGCGCATTTGGTGCACATCCAGCTTGCCATCCGAAGCGCGCCAGGCATTCAATTGCTCACGCAGGCTCGGCAGCGGCAGCACGTTGCCGTAAAGCGCGCCGTTGAATTCAAGCCGAGTGAGCCGAGGGCCAAAGCCGGCAAGCGCTGGTGTGCGAAGCCAGGCTTGCGGCAGGGAAGCGTCTTCGGCCGCGAATTGCAGCGTCAGCGCCGCTTCGGCCGAGCGATTCCAATTCGCATCCATACCAAGCTGCTGCACGCTCAGCACGCCATCGGGGGTTTGCGCCACCATGCCTTGCAGCAGTGCATTGGCCCGGCGTGGCGGCTGGCCCATTTCAAGCGGCAGCAACGCCTTGAAGCTGGTGGCGGTGAAAGGGATCTGCGTGGTGCCGATGCGCAGCGCCTGTTGGCCCGTTGCTTCCAGGTGCAGCGCACCGGGCAAGGGAAGCGGGGTGGTCAGCGTCAGCGCCTCAGCCGCCCAGCCTAGGCCCTGGCCGGAGGCCTCATCACCCGGGCTTTCAATGGAAAGCCGTGGGATGGAAAGCCGCGCGGCAAAGGGCCAACCGTTGCGTTCTGGGGTTTCGTGGCGGATGCTCCAGCCCTGGGCGCGGTGCTTGATCACCCAATCGCTGAAACCTTCTGCCAAGGCCCCCGTGCTCCAGCGCCAAAGCAGGCTTTGGCCGGCCACCAGCGCGGCGAGCAGGACCAGCACGCCGAAAAGGAAACGCCCAAGCAATGGCGAGCGCGGGGGTTTGGGTGGCTTGGCGTTCATGCTGGGCGCCGATATAGCGGGATTTGAAAGCGCCCGCCATGACAACCGATATCGCACCACTCCTCGCCCCGGATGGGGATTTCTATGTCTTTGCCTATGGATCGCTGATCTGGCGGCCAGGCTTTGACCATGCCGCGCGTCACCCGGCGCTGCTGCGCGGCTTTCACCGGCGCTTTTGCCTATGGAGCCACCGTTATCGCGGCACGCCGGAACGCCCAGGGCTGGTTTTGGGGCTGGATCGCGGCGGCGCTTGCCGGGGTGCCGTGTTTCGCGTGCCGGGGCGCGCGGCGGCTAAGACGCTGGCCTATCTGGATACGCGCGAATTGCCTGATGGGGCAGAGGTTGTTTATCGCCGCTGTCTTTTGCCGCTGACGCTGTTGGATAGCGGGCAACGTGTGCCCGCCATTGCCTATGTGGCGAACCGGGCCTGCCGGCTTTATTGCGGCAAGCAGCCGGCGGAAATCTTGGCGCGCGCCATTGATACGGGCCATGGGCAGATGGGATCGAACCGGGATTATTTGTTTAATACGTTGGATCATTTGGGTGAGATGGGCGTGCGGGATCGCGGGCTGGAGGCCATTGCGGCGTTGGTTGGGCGGTGATGGCGACTATGGCGCGATCCCAAAAAAAGGATCACGCTACGGCCAGATTGGATAAGGACAGGATCATGGCCCTGCAACGCATGGTGCTTGAAATTGGTATGGGCACCGATATTCGCGGCGCGGATTACACCAAGGCTGCGGTGCGCGCGCTTCGCGATGCGCTTTGGCACAACTCGCTCACCATCGGTGTGGCCGTTGGCCAGGATGTTGATGCCATGCAGGTTGAAGTGTTGATCGGCGTGCCAAAGCCCGAGTTGGTGGATAAGGACCAGGTGCTGGCCATTCTGCCGCATGGCAGCGGTACCGTGACGCTGGTGGAAGGCGGACTTGAAATCCCGAATGATGAAGGCACCAATAGCACCGTGATTGCCAATTGCTGCGCCATTGTGCGCCTGGATGTGTGAAGGAGACCGACAATGGCCTTGAAGCGCATCATCCTGGAAATGGGCAGCGGCAATGATCTGCATGGCGGGGATTACACCAAGGCCGCTTTGCGCGCGGTGCAGGATGCCTTGCATCATTCTTCGCTCGCGTTCATCCGCACGCTTGGGCTTGATATCAAGACCATGCAGGTGGAAGTGACCATCGGCGTGCAGCAGCCCGATAAGGTAGATATCGAAGCGGTACGGAAATCCTTGCCTTATGGCGTGGTCACGGCACGCGCGGTGAAGGGTGGCTTGGATGTTCCGGAAGAAGGCGCGCATGACAAGGCGGTGATCGCCTCAGCCGCCATTGCGGTGCGTTTCGATTTGCCCTGAGGCAGCCTTCAACACATGCGGCAGGATAAGATGGAAAACGCCAAAAAATCGCCCCTCGGCATTTACAATGAGCATTTGCAGCGGGGCGAGCTTGCCTATCAATTCAGCCCGAGCGTCGGCAAACCCGTGTTCTACCCGCGCATCATCTGCCCTTATACGGGCAGCGAAGATTTGGAATGGCGAATCTCCAAGGGGCTTGGCACGGTGCATGCGACCACCGTGGTGCATCCCGCGCAGGGAGAAGCCTACAATGTCTGCCTGGTAGATATGGATGAGGGTTATCGGCTGATGAGCCGGGTTGAGGATATTGACTCGATGGCTGTGAAAATCGGCATGCGCGTGACATTCCGCACCCATCATCAGGGCGATGATGAAGCGCCCATCCCCGTCTTCACAGCGTTTGGGGGCTAAGTCGATGGGCAGCATGAAGCGCGGCAGTGTTGCCATTGTGGGCGCGGCGGAATCGGATATTGGCAGCGTTGCCGCGGATATGTCCGTAATTGATCTGATGGCGCAGGGGACAGTGCGGGCGCTGGCCGATGCGGGGCTGACGCTGGCCGATGTGGATGGGCTTTTTTGTGCCACGACGCAGGCGCGCACATCGGCCATGTCGCTCGCGGAATATCTGAAAAAGCCGGATGCTTATGTGGATTCCACCATTGTCGGTGGTTCATCCTTTGAAATTCATGTGGCGCATGCTCAGGCCGCGATTGAAGCCGGACTTTGTTCGGTGGCAGTTTTTGCTTATGGCAGCACGCAGCGCTCAGCGGGGCGGAAGAATGCCTCGCCGCGCGAATTCAACCCTTATGAGACGCCCTTCAAGCCCTTCATGCCTTCCACCGCCTATGCCATGGCGGCAAATCGCCACATGCATGAATATGGCACCACGCGGGAACAATTGGCGGAAGTGGCGGTGGCAGCGCGGCGCTGGGCGCAGCTCAATCCCGTGGCCTTTGATCAAAGGCCGCTTGATATCGCGGGCGTGCTTGGGGCGAAGATGGTGTCCTACCCCTTCACCGTGCGCGATTGCTGCCTGGTGACGGATGGCGGGGGCGCGATTGTGCTGACATCCGCCGCGCGGGCGAAGGCGCTGAAAAAGCCGCCGGTTTATGTGCTGGGAACTGGGACCAGCATCACCCATGCGAGCATTTCCAATATGCCGGATTTGACACGCACGGGGGCGATTGCCTCAGGTGCTAGGGCCTATCAGGCGGCGGGGCTCGGGCCAAAGGATATGGATATGGCCGAGCTGTATGATGCGTTTACCATCAACACCATTCTGTTCCTGGAAGACCTCGGCTTTTGCAAAAAGGGCGAAGGCGGCGGCTTTGTCGCCAATGGCCGCATCGCGCCCGGCGGTGCCTTCCCGGTGAACACCAATGGCGGGGGTTTGTCTTACTGCCATCCGGGCATGTACGGGCTTTACTTGTTGATCGAAGCGGTGCGGCAAATCCGCGGCGAGTGTGGCGCGCGGCAAGTGGCCAAGCATGATACGGCGATTGTGCATGGCAATGGGGGCGTGCTGTCGGCGCAGAGCACGGTGATTCTGGGCGGGGCGGGGGCGGTTTAGGGAAGACGACCTTCCTTGGTGCCTGCTTTGACATGGCGCCGTAGCCCCAGTTCCGATAGCTCAGGGTGATTCTAATCTTGACCTAGCGTCAAGTTTTTAGTATCAAACCGCTTCGGGGGAGTTCTCAGGGGATTACTATGTATCGGAGTAAGGAGAGCGCCTCCCTCGGCGTTTTGCTGGCCCAAGGTGCTGCCATTGTCTGGAGCCGCCACGCCACTGAGCGTGCGTATGAACGCGGTGTTTCGAAATTGGATGCGGAGCGTGTGATCAGGCGGGGCCGCGTTACCGGCCTTGATATGCAGGCAGATGGGCAAGAACGTTGGCAGCTTGCCGGCAAGGATGAGGATGGTCTCGCCTTCACCGTCGTGATCACCCCGATCGCGCCGGATGTCCTTGTTGTTACTGTCATCACATGAAGGGGAGAGAATGCCATGCGGCGCGTATTGCCACGATATGAGGAAAAGGGCCTCGGCCTGCCCTACCCGGTCGTGCTCATCAACGCGGCCGAGGAACATTCTGACGCGGCCGGGAATGTGCTGGGCGTATCGGTCCCTGATCTTGAGGGTTTGGCGGCCGCTGTTGCGGTGGCGCGCGCCTTTCTGCCGGTGGAACTGACCGGTGCTGAGGTGCGCTTCATGCGCAAGGTGATCGGCATGTCGGCCAAGGATTTCGCCGAGGCGTTGAAGCTTGACCCCGCGTCTCTTTCCCGGTGGGAGAACAACAAACAGACGCTGGGCGGTTGGGCCGAAAGCCAGGTCCGGCTGGCGAGCGTCGCCATTCTTGCCCAGCGCATGCCAAGCCTGAAGCCGGATATGGAAAAGCTGTTTCGTATGGTGCCGCGCAAGCGAGAGGAAGGCGAAGCCTGGCCGCTGTTCGAAATGCGCCTTGAACCGCAGCACTTAGCAGATACCCCGGGCAACCCCGGGGAAAGTTGGGCTGCGCTTCAGGCGGCCTGAAGGCCCCTCGCGCTTTCCCGCCGCACCCTTTATGTCTCCCGCCATGGAGTACATCTCAACACGCGGGCAGGCGCCGGCCCGGGATTTTGAAGGCGTATTGCTGGCTGGCCTCGCTGAGGATGGCGGGCTTTTCGTGCCGCGCCATTGGCCAGAGCTTTCGCCCGCCGAATGGCGCGCCATGCGCGGGCTTTCCTATCCCGAATTGGCAGCGCGCATCATCGGGCTATTCGCGGGGCCTGGTCTGCCGCTCGAAAAGCTGTGCCAGGAAGCCTATGCGGGGTTTGGCCATCCGGCCATTGTGCCGCTGGTCCAGCTTGATCAGCAGTGTTTTGCGCTGGAGCTTTTTCATGGCCCGACACTCGCCTTCAAGGATATGGCGCTGCAATTGCTCGGGCCGCTTTTCGATCATGTGCTGACCAAGCGCGGCGAACGCGTGACGATTGTCGGCGCGACTTCGGGCGATACGGGCTCCGCCGCCATTGAAGCCTGCCGGGATCGCGCGGCGGTTGATATCGTCATTCTCCACCCAGAAGGCCGCACCAGCGAAGTGCAGCGCCGGCAAATGACCAGCGTGCTGGCGCCAAATGTCAGCAATATCGCGATCAAGGGCGATTTCGATGCCTGCCAGGATTTGGTCAAGGCCATGTTTAATGACGCGCCCTTCCGCCAGGAAATGCGGCTTTCGGCGGTGAATTCGATTAATTGGGCGCGGATTGCGGCGCAAATCCCCTATTATGTCGCGGCTGCTTTGGCGCTTGGCGCGCCGGATCGTCCCGTGGCCTTCAGCGTGCCCACCGGCAATTTCGGCAATGTGTTGGCCGCCTGGGCCGCGATGCGCATGGGCCTGCCGGTCGCGAAGCTGATCGTGGGGTCGAACCGCAATGACATCCTGGCGCGGTTTCTGGCGACGAATGACATGACAGCGCGGCCGGTTGAGCCCTCGCTTTCACCATCCATGGATATTCAGGTTTCCTCCAATTTTGAGCGCCTATTGTTCGAATTGCAGGGCCGCGATGGCGCCATCACGGCGGAAGCCATGCGCCGCTTCCGTGCCGATGGGCGCATGCCCATCGCGGATGCCGCCTGGCGGGAAACCAACCGGCTTTTCGCGGGCTTCACCCTGGATGATGCCGGGACACTCGCCGAAATCCGCCATTTGCATCAGGCGGCGGGGTATTTGGCGGACCCGCATACCGCAATCGGTACTGCCGCCGCGCGCGCCTTGGCGCCGGAAGACCGCGCCATCCCCGTGGTTGTGGCCGCCACCGCGCATCCGGCGAAATTCCCCGATGCGGTGGAACGCGCGACGGGGTTGCGCCCCCCTCTGCCCGCGCGGCTTGTCGACCTATATGATCGGGAAGAACGCTTTTCCACCCTGGCCGATGACCTCGGCGCGGTGGAAGAAGCGGTTCGTGCCCATGCCCGTCGCAATGCAGCTTGAAAAGATAAACGCACCCATGACCGAAGCCGTCCGCGTTACCCGTCTTGCCAATGGCCTGACTGTCGTTTCCGAAAACATGCCGCGCGTGGAAACCGTTTCCTTCGGCGCCTATGTTTCGGTCGGCACGCGGCACGAAACGCCGGAAGACAATGGCGTTTCCCACTTCCTGGAACATATGGCCTTCAAGGGCACAGGGCGGCGCGATGCGGCGGCGATTGCGCGGGAGATTGAAAATGTCGGCGGGCACCTCAATGCCTATACCGCCCGCGAACAAACCGCCTATTACGCCAAGGTATTGAAGGAAGACACGGCACTCGCCGTTGATATCATCGGCGATATTCTGACGCATTCGACCTTTGAGCCTGAGGAAGTTGAACGCGAACGCGGCGTGATTTTGCAGGAAATTGGCCAGGCGAATGATACGCCGGATGATATTGTGTTCGACCATTTCCAAACCACTGCCTTTCCGGATCAGCCCATGGGCCGGCCAGTGCTGGGCACGGAGGGGTCAATTAAAGCCATGACGCGCGACGCGCTCAGGGGCTATATGGGCCGCAATTACGGGCCTTCTTCCATGGTGGTCGCCGGCGCTGGCGCGCTGGATCATGACACGCTGCTTGACCTGGTCGGCAAGCATTTCGCCGATCTGCCCGAGGTGGATATCGCAACCCCAGAAGCGGCGCGCTATGCCGGCGGCGAATTCCGCGAAGAACGCGAATTGGACCAGGTGCATATCGTGCTTGGCTTTCCTTCCGTCCCCTATCTCGATCCCATGCATTGGCCGACCCAGGTTCTGGGCACGCTTTTGGGTGGTGGCATGTCATCGCGGCTATTTCAGGAAATCCGTGAAAAGCGCGGTCTGGTTTATTCCATCTATGCCTTTGCCTCGCCCTTCCGGGATGGCGGCTTGTTCCAGATTTATGCCGGCACCGGTGAGAAGGAAGCCGCTGAATTGATGCCGGTGACGCTTGAGGAATTGATCAAGGTGCAGCGTGACGTGACCGAGGATGAATTGGCCCGCGCCAAGGCGCAGCTGCGCGCTTCCTTGCTCATGTCCTTGGAATCCACCGGCAGCCGCTGTGAACAGCTTGCGCGGCAATTGCAGGTGCATGGCCGCGTGATCCCAATTGAGGAAACCAAGCAGCGCATCGCCTCGGTGACGGTTGAACAAGTGCAGCAGGCCGCTGCCCGCGCCTTCCGCCAGCGTCCAACATTGGCGGTGATGGGGCCGTCCGGGCAGGTGCCCTCGGTTGGCGCGATCATGGAGAAGCTTGCGGCATGAACCGGCTGGATGCGCTTGCTGATCTGATCAAGGCCGCGCGCGCGGCGGGGGCGGATGCGGCGGATGCGTTGCTGGTTGCCTCAACCTCGCTTTCCGTGGATCGGCGCCTGGGGGCGATTGAAAAGCTGGAACGCTCCGAAAGTGTCGATCTTGGCTTGCGGGTGTTTATCGGCAAGCGCCAGGCGATTGTCGCTTCCACGGAACCGGACCCAAAGGGTTTTGCCGCTTTGGCGGAACGCGCGGTGGCGATGGCGCGCGTGGTGCCGGAAGACCCATTCGCTGGCCTGCCGGCGGCCGTTGCCATTCCTGCCCGCGCGCTGGATTTGGAAGACCCAACTGAACCCACGGCGGAAACCCTGCTGGCCCGTGCCGCGCTGGCGGAAGAAGCGGCGCTGGCGGTGAAGGGCATCACTAATAGTGAAGGCGCCGGCGCCGGTTGGGGTCGGACGGAGGTTGCCCTGGTTTCGTCCAATGGTTTCGCCGGGCAATATGCGCGCACATCGCATGGCATTTCCGCGACCGCTGTCGCCGGCCAAGGCACGGGGATGGAGCGGGATTATGATTACTGGCAGGCGGTCTATCTGGCCGATCTGCCGGACCCCGCCTTGGTTGGGCGCGTTGCGGCGGAAAAGGCAGTGCGTCGGTTGAACCCGGTGCGCGCCAAGACCGCGCGCATTCCGGTGGTGCTGGACCCGCGTGTTTCAGGTTCCATCCTTGGGCATTTGATGGGCGCCATCAATGGCGCGGCGGTGGCGCGCGGCACGTCCTTTCTGAAGGATTCCATGAGCCAGCAAATCCTGCCCAAGGGTCTGACGGTGCATGATGACCCGACGCGCCCGCGCGGCCTCAGGTCCCGCCCCTTTGATGGGGAAGGCATGCCCGGCGCGCCCCGCGCCATTGTGCAGGATGGTGTGCTGACAAGCTGGATCATGGATTGGCGCAGCGCCCGGCAATTGGGCCTGGCTTCCACCGGCCATGCCAGCCGCGGCACCGGCGGCCCGCCTGGCCCGGCGCCGAGCAATCTGTGGCTTTCACCTGGGATTCTGAGCCCGGCTGAGCTTATGGCCGATATCAAGGAAGGGCTTTACGTCACGGAATTGATCGGCATGGGCGTGAATGGCGTGACGGGCGATTACAGCCGCGGCGCGGCGGGCTTCATGATCCGGGGTGGGGTGCTGGCAGAAGCGGTGAGCGAGATCACCATCGCCGGCAATCTGAAGCAGATGTTCCTGAACCTGACCGCCGCCAATGATCTGGTCTTCCGGCGCGGGACGGATTGCCCGACCCTTCGGATTGAAGGGCTGACCCTGGCGGGGGCGTGAGGTGCCATTGACCGCTTGCGTCCTACCCGGCGCTTGGGTTACGCAATTGTTGCAAAGGGGCGCCCTGCATGGACCGGCCATTGGCTGAAATCTCTGTCGCTGAATTGATGACCGCGGCGCGGCAGCTCCGCCACGCTTCGGCGCTGGTGGTGGGTGATGCCATGCTGGACCGCTATGTCTATGGCCGGGCGCAGCGCATCAGCCCGGAAGCGCCGGTGCCGGTTCTGACCGTGGAACGCGAAATCGCCATGCCAGGCGGTGCCGGGAATGTGGTGCGCAACCTGACCGCGCTTGGCGCGGCGGTGGCCTTTGTTTCCGTGGTGGGCGATGATCAGGCCGGCAGTGACCTGACCGGGCTGATCGGTGGGCAGCCGGGGGTCGAGCCCTGGTTGCTGGTGCAAACTGGGCGCGCCACCACGACGAAGACGCGCTTTCTGGCCAATGGTCAGCACATGCTGCGCGCGGATCATGAGGAAGTGGCGCCAATCCAGCAGCGGCTTGCGGATAGGCTGGTGCGCATTGCCGGTGACGCCGCGGCTGCCACCACGGTGATGGTGCTGTCAGATTACGGCAAGGGCGTGCTGGCCGGCGATACGGCGGCGCGGCTGATCCAGGCGGCGCGGGCGGCGGGCCGGCGCGTTGTGGTGGACCCCAAGGGGCGCGACTATAGCCGTTATGCCGGGGCTGATTTGGTGACACCGAACCGGGCGGAACTCGCGGAAGCCACCGGCATGCCGGTGGATACGGAAGAAGATATCGTCGCTGCCTTGCGGGCGCTGCGTGATGCGCATGGCTTTGGCGCCGTGCTGGTGACGCGCAGCGAAGATGGCATGACGCTTTTGGAAGGCGACAAGCTGCATCATTTCCCGGCGGAAGCCGCCGAAGTGCAGGATGTCTCTGGCGCGGGGGATACGGTTGTCGCCACCATCGCTGCCGGGCTAGGCGCCAAGCTGCCGCTGGCCGTCGCCGTGCGGCTGGCCAATATCGCTGCCGGCATTGCTGTCGGTAAGGTTGGCACCGCCGTCACGCGGGAAGAGGAAATCCTGGAAGCGCTCGGGCCCGAACGCGGGGCGCTGCGTAAGGTGATGTCTCGTTCTGCCGCCCTGGAGCAGGTGGAACGCTGGCGCCGGCGCGGCTGGCGCGTGGGCTTCACCAATGGCTGCTTTGATCTTTTACACCCGGGCCATGTGCATTTGCTGGAGCAATCGCGGTCCTGGTGTGACCGGCTGGTGGTTGGCCTGAACAGTGATGACAGTGTGAAGCGCCTGAAGGGCCCGGCACGGCCCATTCAGAATGAAGCGGCACGCGCTGCCGTGCTGGCTTCCTTGGCGACGGTGGATTGCGTCACGGTTTTCGATGAGGAAACGCCGCTGGAATTGATCCGGCTGTTTCAGCCCGAAGTGCTGGTGAAGGGCGCCGATTACACGGTGGAAACCGTGGTGGGGGCCGAGATTGTGCAGGGCTATGGCGGGCAGGTGCGGCTGGCCGAATTGCTGCCCGGCAATAGCACCACCGCCACCGTGGCGCGGATGAAGGGCTGAACCCGACTACTCCAGCTTGAGCGCGGCATTCACTTCCCGCGCTGAATCAGGGTCTTGCAGCGCGGCCAAGCGGCCGGCCGCCAGCACGGCGAAGCGGTGCAGAAGCGCGCGGCGGCGGGGCGGCGAAAGCCGCATCAGCGGTGCGTCGCGGATCACGGCCACTTCCAGCCTATCCGTCACCAGTAGTCCGACATCTTCCGGCAGGATTTCTCGTGGGAAATCCATGTCCACGGCGAAATAGAGCTGGTCGCACCAATCCCGATAATCCTGCCATTTCTCATCCGCGAGGAAATCCTCGGCGGTGGATTTCACTTCAATGGCGATGAAGCTGCCATTATCGGTCAGCGCGATGATATCGGGCCGGCGGCTATCAGGCAGCGGCATTTGCGCCACCGGCGCCCAGCCGGCCAGCGCGCAATGGCGCATGGCGGCGCGCACGATGCGATTTGCCCGAAGGGCGGCGGTGATCTTGTCCATGAGGGAAGCTTTCCGTCCCGAAGCGGGCGGCGTCAAGGGAAAAGGTCCCGCCCGACCGGGCCATGGGAAAATCCCCAAAGCCATGCTGGCGCAAAGCTCAACTCTGAATTAAAGACGCCCCTCGCCCCATATAAAGGGGCTGGCCAGGGGTATTGACCCCGGCGGAGCATTGAAGAGCGAAAGATATGGGACTGCCCGAAAAGCAAGGTCTTTACGATCCCCGGAACGAGCATGACGCCTGCGGCGTTGGCTTCATTGCGGATATCAAGGGCCGAAAGTCGAACGATATCATCCGCCAAGGCCTGCAAATCCTGGTCAATCTGGACCATCGCGGCGCGGTGGGCGCTGACCCGCTGATGGGTGATGGCGCCGGCTGCCTGATCCAGATGCCCGACAAACTGCTCCGCCACTGGGCCGAAAGCCAGGGCAAAACCCTGCCCGCGCCTGGTCGCTATGCGGTGGCCATGTGCTTCCTGCCGCGGGATGAGGCTTCCCGCGCGGTCGCGATCCAAAGCATTGAAGGCTATGTGACCGCTGAGCGGCAGACGCTGCTCGGCTGGCGCGAAGTGCCGACCACGCTGGATGGCCTCGGCAAGGCCGTGATCGCCAGCATGCCGGTGATCCGCCAGGCGATCATCGCCGCCAGCGACAGCATCAAGGATCAGGACGCGTTTGAACGGAAAATCCTGACCATCCGCAAGCAGGCGCTGAATAAATTCCGCGAATTGGCCACCGCCAAGGGGCTGCCGGCGGATGCTGACCTTTATATGCCATCCTTTTCGACGCGCACTGTGGTGTACAAAGGGCTATTGCTCGCAGGGCAGGTTGGCAGCTTCTATGATGATCTGCGCAACCCGCTGACAGAAAGCGCGCTTGCTTTGGTGCATCAGCGCTTTTCGACCAATACCTTCCCTTCCTGGAAGCTGGCGCATCCTTATCGCTTCCTGGCGCATAATGGCGAAATCAATACCGTGCGCGGCAATGTGAATTGGATGTATGCGCGGCGCGGGTCCATGTCCTCACCGTTGCTGGGGCCGGATTTGGACAAGATGTGGCCGCTGATACCGCATGGCCAATCGGATACCGCCTGCATTGATAATGCCTTGGAAATCCTGGTGGCGGGTGGTTATTCCCTGTCTCATGCGATGATGATGCTGATCCCGGAAGCCTGGGCGGGTAATCCGCTGATGGATGCGGATCGGCGCGCCTTCTATGAATATCACGCGGCGTTGATGGAACCCTGGGATGGGCCGGCTGCGATTGCCTTCACCGATGGCCGCCAGATTGGTGCGACGCTCGACCGCAATGGCCTGCGCCCCGCGCGCTACATCATCACCAATGATGACAAGGTGGTGCTGGCATCCGAAGTGGGTGTGCTGCCGATTCCGGAAGAAAGCATCCGCCACAAATGGCGCCTGCAACCTGGCCGCATGCTGCTGATTGATCTGGATGCCGGGCGCATTATTGATGATGCCGAAATCAAACAGAAGCTCGCCAGCGAACACCCCTATGCTGAATGGCTGAAGAACACGCAGTTCAAGCTGGAAGAACTGCCCGGTGTGCCGGCGGAAATGCCGATGGAACGCACACAGGACGCGAAGGGCTTGCTGCGTGATCAGCAGGCGTTTGGCTATACGCAGGAAGACCTCAATTTCTTCCTGGAACCCATGGGGCGTGATGGGGATGACCCGATAGGTTCCATGGGGACCGATACGCCGCTCGCGGTGCTGTCCAATAAATCCAAGCTGTTGTTCCATTACTTCAAGCAGAATTTCGCGCAGGTCACCAATCCGCCGATTGACCCGATCCGCGAGGAATTGGTGATGTCGCTGGTTTCCATGATTGGGCCGCGGCCCAATCTGCTCGGGCGGCAGGCTGGCCATCATTACCGGCTGGAAGTGGCGCAGCCGATCCTGACCAATGAGGATCTGGCGAAGATCAGGGGCATCAAGGCGCTGGCTGGCGATGCCTTCCGCACCCAGACGCTGGATGCGACCTGGCCGGCCAAGGATGGCGCGGATGGGCTGGCGTCGGCATTGGAGAAATTGTGTTCCGCCGCGACGGAAGCGGTGCTGGCGGGCCATAACATCCTGGTGCTGTCTGATCGTGCGGTATCCGCTGAACGCATTGCCATTCCATCGCTGCTGGCAACAGCGGCGGTGCATCATCATTTGATCCGCCAGGGCTTGCGGACTTCTACCGGGCTTGTGGTGGAAACGGGTGAGGCGCGGCAGGTGCATCATTTCTGCGTGCTGGCGGGTTATGGCGCGGAAGCGGTGAACCCCTATCTTGCCTTTGAAACGCTGGAACAAATCCGCCAGCGGGTGGATATGAAGCTGAAGCCTTATGAGGTGCAGAAGAACTTCATCAAGGCAATCGGCAAGGGCGTGATGAAGGTGATGTCCAAGATGGGCATCAGCACTTATCAATCCTATTGCGGCGCGCAAATCTTCGACGCGGTTGGGCTTTCCACCAGCTTTGTGGAGAAATACTTCACCGGTACCGCCACCACCATTGAAGGTGCCGGCATTGCCGAAATTGCGGCGGAAGCCGTGCAGCGCCATCAGGCGGCCTTTGGTGACAACCCGATCTATCGTGATTTATTGGATGTGGGCGGTGATTACGCGCTGCGCTTGCGTGGCGAAGATCATGCCTGGACGTCTGAGAGCGTTTCCAACCTGCAACACGCCGTGCGCGGCAATTCGGCTGATATTTACAAGGATTTCGCGAAGACCATCAACGACCAAAGCCGCCGCTTGCTGACCATTCGCGGCTTGATGGAATTCAAATTCGCGGAACAAGCGATCCCGCTTGAGGAAGTTGAACCGGCGCATGAGATCGTCAAGCGCTTCGCCACGGGTGCGATGAGCTTCGGTTCCATCAGCCGTGAAGCGCATACGACGCTGGCGATTGCCATGAACCGCATCGGCGGGCGCTCCAATACTGGCGAGGGTGGTGAGGAAGCGGATCGCTTCACGCCCATGGCGAATGGCGATTCCATGCGTTCCGCCATCAAGCAGGTGGCATCTGGGCGCTTTGGCGTGACAGCGGAATATCTGGTCAATGCCGATGATATCCAGATCAAGATGGCGCAAGGGGCGAAGCCTGGTGAAGGTGGGCAGCTTCCGGGCCATAAGGTGGACAAGAACATCGCCCGCGTCAGGCATTCCACACCTGGCGTTGGCCTGATTTCTCCGCCGCCGCATCACGATATTTATTCGATCGAGGATTTGGCGCAGCTCATTCACGATCTGAAAAACGTGAATAAGCGCGCGCGGATTTCGGTGAAGCTCGTTTCTGAAGTGGGCGTTGGCACAGTGGCCGCTGGCGTTTCCAAGGCACGGGCGGATCATGTGACGATTTCTGGCTATGAGGGTGGCACGGGGGCTTCGCCCTTGACGTCCCTGACCCACGCCGGTTCGCCCTGGGAGATTGGGCTGGCTGAAACGCAGCAGACGCTGGTGCTGAATGGGCTGCGCGGGCGCATTGCCGTGCAGGTGGATGGCGGCTTGCGTACCGGGCGCGATGTCGTGATTGGCGCGCTGTTGGGGGCGGATGAATTCGGCTTCGCCACCGCGCCGTTGATCGCGGCTGGCTGCATCATGATGCGCAAATGCCACCTGAACACCTGCCCGGTTGGCATCGCAACGCAAGACCCGGTGCTGCGTGCGCGCTTCACCGGCATGCCGGAACATGTGATCAATTACTTCTTCTTCGTCGCCGAAGAAATGCGTGAGCTGATGGCGCAGCTGGGCTTCCGCACGGTAAACGAAATGGTGGGCCGCGTGGATCGGCTGAACATGCGCCCCGCGATTGACCACTGGAAGGCGAAGGGCGTTGATCTTTCCCGCATTCTCTATCAGCCGAAGCTGGTGGAAGGTGCGGCGATCCATCAATGCGAGACCCAGGATCACGGGTTGGATCACATCCTGGATGTTGATCTGATCGCCGCCAGTAAGGATGCGCTGGAAAAGCAGCAGCCGGTGCGGATCGAACGCAGCATCATCAACCTCAATCGCACCACGGGCGCGATGCTGTCCGGTGAGGTGGCGCTGCGTTATGGCCATGCGGGCTTGCCCGAAGATACGATCAGCATCGCCTTCAAGGGCACGGCGGGGGGTAGCTTCGGCGCTTTCCTGGCGCGCGGCGTGTCGTTGGAATTGATCGGCGATGCCAATGATTACGTGGGCAAGGGGCTATCCGGTGGCCGCATTGCGGTGAAGCCTCCCGCTGGTGTGAACCGCGATCCTTCGGCCAATATTATTGTTGGCAACACGGTTCTGTATGGCGCGATTGCGGGCGAGGCCTATTTCGAAGGTGTCGCAGGTGAGCGTTTTGCCGTGCGCAATTCCGGCGCGGTGACCGTGGCTGAAGGCTGCGGCGATCATGGTTGCGAATACATGACCGGCGGCGTGGTGGTGGTACTGGGTGCGACGGGGCGGAATTTCGCTGCCGGCATGTCGGGCGGTATTGCCTATGTTTATGATATCAACGGCAATTTCCGCGACATGTGCAACACCAGCATCGTGGACCTTGAAGCGATTGGCGCCGCTGATGCCAGCGAGGATGGCAGGCCAAAGCAGCGCGCCCCATCCGCCTTTGATAATGGCATGGGCGATATGCTGCGCTTCGATGCTGAGCGTCTGCGCATTCTGGTGGAGCGGCATTTGCTGATGACTGGCAGCGCGCGTGCCCGCGCGCTTCTGGAAGATTGGGATGCGGCGCTGCCGCGCTTCGTGAAGGTGATGCCGCGGGATTACCGCCGCGCCTTGCTCGACCTGAAGGCCGAGCAAGCGGGTGGTGTCGCGGTTGCGGCCGAATAAGCCGCGAGGAGGAATAGCGTTATGGGTAAGACAACTGGCTTTCTTGAATTCGAACGCGCCGAACGCGGCTATATCAAGCCCGAAGAACGGCTGAAGAATTACAAGGAATACGTGACGCCTCTGCCGGGGGCGGAGCTTACGAAGCAGGCGGCGCGCTGCATGAATTGCGGCATTCCGTATTGCCATAATGGCTGCCCGGTGAACAACATGATCCCGGATTGGAATGACCTGGTCTATCGGGATCAGTGGCAGGCGGCGCTTGAAACGCTCCATTCCACCAACAACTTCCCGGAATTCACCGGCCGCATCTGCCCGGCACCGTGTGAGGCAAGCTGCACGCTGAACATTACGGAAACGCCGGTCACCATCAAATCCATCGAATGCGCGATTGTGGATCGCGGGTGGGAAGAAGGCTGGATCAAGCCGCAAATCCCCACGCACAAAACCGGCAAGCGCGTGGCCGTTGTGGGCAGCGGCCCGGCGGGGCTGGCAGCAGCGCAGCAATTGGCGCGTACCGGGCATGCGGTGACGCTGTTTGAAAAGCATGATCGTATCGGCGGTTTGCTCCGCTACGGCATTCCTGATTTCAAGATGGAAAAGCATCTGATTGACCGGCGTGTGGATCAGATGGCCGCGGAAGGCGTTGAATTCCGCACCGGTACCGAAGTGGGCAGCACGCTGCCGTTTGATGTGCTGCTGGCGGGTTATGATGCGGTGGTCATGACGGGTGGCGCCGAATGGCCGCGTGAATTGGAAGTGGATGGGCGCAATCTTTCCGGCATCTACCCCGCCATGGATTACCTGACGCAGCAGAACAAGCGCGTGGCGGGTGACAGTGAAGACCGCGCCGCGCCGCGTGGTACCATCTCGGCCACCGGCAAGCATGTGGTGGTGATTGGTGGTGGCGATACGGGTGCTGATTGCATCGGTACCGCGGCGCGCCAGGGTGCCGCTTCCATCACACAGATTGAAATCATGCCGAAGCCGCCGGAGCAGGAGAATAAGGGCCTCACCTGGCCCAATTGGCCGCATAAGCTCCGCACCGCGCCGGCGCATTATGAAGGGTGCGCGCGTGATTGGGCCGTGCTGACCAAGCAGGCAGTTGGCGAGAATGGTAAGCTGACGGCGCTTGATTGCGTGCGCGTTGAATGGGTGCATGAAGCCGGGCGCATGCAAATGCGCGAAGTGGCCGGCAGCGGCTTTCAGATGAAGGCTGATCTTGTGCTGCTGGCCATGGGCTTCGTAGGGCCGCGTCGTGCCGGGCTGCTGGAGACTTCCGGCATTGCGCTGGATGCGCGCGGCAATGTGCAGGCGGATACGGAAGCCTATCAGACCTCGGTCCCCAAGGTATTCGCCGCGGGTGATATGCGCCGCGGGCAATCGCTGGTGGTTTGGGCCATTCGCGAAGGCCGGCAATGTGCGCGCGCGGTGGATGAATTCCTGATGGGGGCGAGCACCCTGCCGAGGTAGGGTGTTGGCGACTGATGACGCCTAATGTGAACGCCGTCGCGGCAAAAGCCGTGGGTGTTTGCTCGTTTTGGCGGCATGTATCGCCCTGTCATCATGTTTTCCGGGCATGAGGCGTGACTTCGCGGTTGCGCCCGCCAATTCCAAGCTTATGTGCACCACCAAGGCGGAAACCGCCGCTTCGCATAATCAATCAAGACCGGGATGCATGAAATGAACCGTCGTAGCCTTCTGACCGCTGTCTCTACGCTTGCGCTGCCAACGCTGCTGCCTTCGGGCAGCTTTGCGCAAGCACCCTTTCCCAATCGCCCGATTCGCATCGTCAGCCCCTTTTCGGCAGGCGGCACTTCGGATGGCGTGGTTCGGCTGCTTTCGCCCACCTTGGAACGCATGTTGGGCCAGCCGGTAGTGTTGGATAATCGCCCAGGCGCGGGTGGCACGGTAGGCACAGCGCATATCGCGGGTGAACGCCCGGATGGCTATTCGCTCGTGCTGGCCAATGCCGGGCCGATGGCGATTGCGCAAACGCTTTTCCCCAATTTGGCTTATGATGTGCGGCGCAGCTTTTCCTATGTGATGCTGGTGGGTGGCGCGCCCATGGTGGTTGGCGTGCGGCCCAATGGCCCGATTCAGAACATGGCGGATTACCTGGCCGCCTCCCGCGCGCGGCCAGAGGCGATGAGCTATGGCAGCGCCGGCATTGGCTCGGTTGGACATCTTTCCGGCATGCTCTGGTCACGCGAAGCGGGTGTGCAGCTGTTGCACGTGCCCTTCCGTGGCGGTGGAGAAGCGGAACAGCAGGTATTGGGCGGCAGCCTTGGGTCGCTTTGGAATACGCTTGGCGCGCATGCGGGCAGCGTGCGCGGCGGTTCGCTGAAAGCCATCGCGGTCACGAGCGGGGAACGTATGTCCACCTTTCCCGATGTGCCAACAATTGTGGAAGCGGGCTTTCCGGGTGCGACCGCGATCAATTGGTTTGTACTGGCCGGCCCCGCGGGTATGCCCGATGCTGTGGTGGCGCGCATTCGCGAAGCCTTCACCACCGCCATCAATGAACCCGGCATGAAGGAACGCATCGCGGGGCTTGGTGTATTGACCATGACAGATAACGGCCCGGCCGATGTGCAGGCATTTGTCTCGCGCGAGGCGGAGCGTTGGGCGCCGGTGGTACGTGCGAGTGGTGCAACACCGGGGTGACGATTGCGCGTTGCTGTAGCATGACCGCGCCGTGTGGAAGCACGTGGTGCGGTGGAGCCACCGCCCAGCTGTAGGCAATTTCTGTATCCGGTGAAGGAAGATGAACCGGACACGCAAGAATACACGCGATATTGATATCGAAGCATTAAGCTCTTATTTTTATTGGAATGCGGATGATTTCCGACTTCCGATAAGGAGACCTAGATGCAGAGAATCGCCCCCATCGCCTTTGCCGTGTTTTGCGCCTTGGCATTGCCCGTCTTGGCTCAGCAGAAATCCGCCGCGCGGCAGGCTACGCCTGATGTCGCGGCGCAGCCAGCTTATGGCACTGTCAATCTGCGCGCCCATTTCTCGCCTGATCCGCATGAAACACGCGTGGAAACGATCGGATTTCGCCCAGTGGAAGGGCTTGGTACTGACTGCTCTGGCGAGATTGACTATGCCCGACCCGATGTTAATTTGAACTATCAGGCTGGCAGCTTGCCGCTTTACATTTCCGTGGTGGCGCAGGCTGACACGACGTTGATCATCAATGATCCATCCGGACGCTGGCTCTGCAATGATGATATGGAGGGGTGGAACCCCGGCATTGTCATCCAGCGCCCCGCAAGCGGGACTTACAATATTTGGATCGGCACCGTGAGTGCGCGGGATCTCGCGCAACCCGCGACGCTTCGCATTTCCGAAATGCCACCAAGCCGGCGGAAATGATCCTCCGGCTGGTAGCGCCTATTCCTTGGCGACATTCGCCTCGGCTGCGATGCGCGCCCATAATTCCAATTCACGCCGATTGAATTCACCAAGGGCTTCAGGCGTGCTGGTGGTGGAAACAATGCCAAGCGCGCCGATATGGCGCTTCGCTTCATCGCTTTGGCCGATCGTGACCATTTCGCGGTTCAGCCGCGCGATGATGGCGGGCGGTGTGCGCGCTGGCATCCAGGCACCGTTCCAGGAAGCGAAATCAAAGCCAGGCAGCGCCGCTTCCGCAACAGTTGGCACATCCGGAAGGGTTTCAACGCGCCGCGCGGTGGTAACAGCAAGCGCGCGAATAGTGCCGGCGCGCAAATGCTCTACCGCCGGCCCAAGATCGGTCACAAGAAAATGCAGCCGCCCGCCAAGCAAATCCGCCATGGCCTGGGGCGTACCGCGATAGGAGATTTGCTCAGCCTTGAAGCCAGCGGCCTGGCTGAGAAGGTGTGTGCCGGCAAGCCCGCCCGCATTGCCGATGCCGTAATTCAACGCGCCAGGATTGGCGCGCGCATGGGCGATGAAGACTCGCAGATCGCGCGCTGGATTATCCGCACGCACCAACACGCCAAGCGGGTTGATGCTGATCATGGAAAGTGGGGCGAAGTCGCGGAGCGGATCATAGCCCGGTTCACGCATCAGATGCGGATTGGCAGCGTGCGTGGAAACAGAGCCGAAGAAGATCGTGTATCCATCAGGCGCGGCACGGGCGGCAGCGCGTGCGCCGATGGCGCCATTCGCGCCGCCGATATTCTCGATGACAAAGTTCTGCCCGAAAATGCGCCCCAAACGTTCCCCGTAGAACCGTGCGAGGCTATCCGTGCCGCTGCCCGCTGGAAACGCCGCAATGATGCGGACTGGGCGGTTGGGCCAATTGGCTTCCTGCGCGCGTAGGATGCTCGGCGAAAACAACGCCGCGCCAGCGCCAAGCGCGAGCAGGGAACGGCGGGTTGCGGTGGTCTTATCTTGCATTTGTGATCCTCCCTTTTTCTTTCAGTAGTTTAGGCGAAGTCAAATTCGCGGTAGCCGCCGGCAGCGACATCATCCGCGATACGGCGATATTCCACAGCGCCGCCATAATAGCCAAGGGTGCGGCGAATATCGCGCCCTTCAACATTGCGATTGATGCCGGTTTGCCATGAATTGACCTCGGCAAACAGCAGCCCCGCCACGGCGTCTTCCACCTTTTCAGCCCACCAGTGCACTGCGTCAGACTTTGGTTCCACGCGCGTCAGGTTGTGCTTGCGCATATGGATGACAAGGCCCGTGACCCAATCAACGATTTCTTCGATATTGCGCGGAATATTGCCGCGTGCGGTGTGGGGCCCGAGAACCATCAGCATATTCGGAAAACCTTCAGCCATCACGCCAAGAAAGGTCTTTGGCGTGCCGATCCATTCCTGCTTCAGGCTACGCCCCCCGGGGCCACGAATATCCATGCGGTCATAAGGGCCCGTCACACCATCGAAGCCAGTCGAGAAAATCAGAATGTCGAAACCAAATTCTTCAGCGCTGGTTTTAATCCCTTCAGGCGAAATGCGCTCGATCGGGGTTTCATTGATGTCCACCAGCCGCACATTGGACTGGTTATAGACTTCGTAATAGCCGCTTTCCAAAGGAAGCCGCCGGGTGCCAAAACCGTGATTCTTGGGGATGAGTTTCTCCGCAACGGCCGGATCCTTCACCCTTTCGCGGATCTTGCTTGCCATGAAGTCGCTTGCCAGCGCATTGGCTTCCTTATTGGTCAGCACATCGGCAAAATTGCCGACCCAAATGCCAAAACCGGGTTCGGCGTATAGCTTTTCCCAAAAGGCTTGGCGTTCTTCGGCGGAGACTTCCAAAGCCTTGCGCGCGTCTGTCTGATGAATGAAGCAGGTCGCAGTTTCCCGGCAGCGGGCGAAGATTTCCGGATAGCTTGCCTTGATCGTCGCTTGCTCTTCCGGGGTGATCTTGCGGTTATGCAAGGGCGCCGCCCAATTCGGCGTGCGCTGAAAAACCGTCAGGTGGCCGACATCCTTCGCAATGGTTTGGATGATCTGAATAGCGGTGGCGCCCGTGCCAATGATGCCCACGCGCTTGCCCTTGAAATCTACCGGATCATGCGGCCAGCGGGCGGTATGGAAGGCTTGGCCGGTGAAGGATTCTCGCCCAGGAATATTGGGCAAGGTCGGTGCGGAAAGCGGACCAAGCCCCGTGATCAGCAAGGGTGCGCTGCAGGTCTCGCCATTCTCTAACGTCACGGTCCAGAGATTCTGTGCATCATCGAAATGCGCGGCTTTGACGCGACTATTGAAGGTGATGTGCTTGCGCAGATCGAATTTATTGGCGACGAAATCCAGATAGCGCAGTGTATCCGGCTGCGCGGAGAAATGTTCCGGCCATTCCCATTCCTGGAGCAGTTCCTTTGAAAAGGAATAGCCATAGGACCAGCTCTCGGAATCAAAGCGCGCGCCAGGATAGCGATTCCAATACCAGGTGCCGCCCAGATCCGAACCCGCCTCGAACACACGAAGCTTCATGCCAAGCTCGCGGAGCCGGATCAGCTGATACATGCCGGAGATGCCGGCGCCGATGATGATGGCATCCGCATCGGCGGAGATTGACGCGTTTTGTTGCACTGAAGCTTTTTCTAGCATGGGATCGAGCCCAACCTTATGGCTTTTCATATGCCCAACGCGGGCAGGATCGCACCAGCGTACCGAAGCCGTGCCAAGTGAGATGGCAAGCGCAAAGCCCGATCCGTTATGCACGTATTTGGATTATGAACAGTGGAGGAAGAGTTTGGCAAATACGCCCCCCAGGGGTGAATTAACGGCACCCTTCATTGCGCCTTGCAGCAGGGTAGCATTGCGCGATTTCCACTCGCTTCAACCGTCCAGTAACTAACGCCGATTTATTATGCAAAAACCGCCTTGCTCAGTTCTAACTCTATCTTCATGACTTTATTTTAGACAGGAACCTCTGTCTTGAACGCTGCAAAGAGGTTTCTGTCCCATGTCCAACAGACAATCCCAGGCGAAGATCGCCACGCGACTTGCCCTGGCCATCGCGCTACCGATCTTCGCGGTCCTGCTGATGAGCGGCCTTGTCATCTCCCAGCAGCTGCAAACGGTGCGGCAGGCCGATCAGCTTCAGGCGCTCAGCCATTTCAGCTCCCGCATCAGTGACCTGGTGCATGAGTTGCAGAAGGAACGCGGCATGTCCGCGCTATTCATCGGCAGCCGCGGACAACAAATGGGCACAGAACTTCAGGCGCAGCGGCGCGATACGGATGGCCAGATCGCCATTGTGCGCGATACGCTGCGCGGATTGTCGCTCACTGATTACAGCGCCGAACTTCGCCAGAGTGTTGAAAAGGGGCTTGCCGGCCTGAGCGAGCTTGAGGGCAAGCGCGCTGATGTCAGTGGCCTCAGGATCGTAGGGCCGGATTCTTTCCGTTTCTATACCTCGCTGATTACCAATCTTCTCGCTGTGCCGCAGGATTCGGTGAAGGTATCAGATTCACCCGCTGTCACCGCCAATCTCCTGGCGTACTACAATTTCTTGGCGGCGAAGGAACGCGCTGGTCAGGAACGGGCAACCGGTTCCGCAGGCTTCGCTTCTGGCCAATTTGTACCGGCGCAGTATCGCACCTTGCTGACGATCCTGGCTGAACAGGCGGCCTATCTTTCATCTTTCCAATCCTACGCCACTGAAGCGCAGCGTAATGCGGCTCAACAAACCTTGAGCGGTCCAGTCATCACGGAAGCCGAACGCCTGCGTCGCATTGCGGTGGAAGCGGGCGCGGAAAAGCCGCTTGGTGGTGTAGCCGCACGCGATTGGTTCAAGGCAACCACGGACCGCATTGACCTGATGAAAACCGTTGAGGACGTGCTGCAGCGTGATCTTGCCGCGCTTAATCAGGCGAATGCGGCTGAGGCTTGGAAAATCCTGACCTATGGTTCTGCCTTCGCACTGCTCATGCTGATGGCGGCCTTGACTGTTGGCTTTATCCTGGCGCGCGGCATCACGCGCCCCATCACGGGCATGACAGAAGCGATGCGCGCCCTGTCCAGAGGTGATCTTTCAACGGTGATCCCGGGGCGCGACAAGCGCGATGAAATCGGCACCATGGCGGAAGCGCTGGAAGTTTTCCGCAATGGCATGATGGAAGCCGAAGAACTCCGCAAGGCGCAGGAAACGCAAAAGCAACGCGCCGCGGAAGAACGCCACACTGCGATGAATGCCCTGGCTGACAAGTTTGAGCAAAGCATTGGTGAGGTGGTGGGCAATGTGACGCAGGCATCTTCTCGCTTGCAGGGAACAGCCGAGGATATGGCCCGCACGGCTGAAGAAACCTCGGGCCAATCAACGGCGGTTGCGGCAGCATCGGAACAGGTGACGCAGAATGTGCAGACGGTTGCTTCCGCGACCGAGGAGCTTTCCGCTTCCATTCGCGAAATCGCGCAGCAAGTGGCTGAATCCAGCAGAATGACCAATGAAGCAGTCGGCCAGGCGCGGAGCAGCACGCAGGAAGTGCAGGGCCTGACAGATGCGGCGCAGCGCATTGGTGATGTTGTGCGCATCATCAATGATATCGCCGGGCAGACCAATCTGCTGGCGTTGAATGCCACGATTGAAGCCGCACGCGCGGGTGAAGCCGGTAAGGGCTTTGCGGTGGTTGCTTCTGAGGTCAAGGCCCTGGCTTCCCAAACCACCAAGGCGACTGACGAAATCGCATCTCAGATCAAAGCCATGCAGGAAGCCACACAGCGTTCCGCCCAGGTGATTACACATATTGCGGAAACCATTGATCATCTCAGCCAAAGCTCAACCGCCATTGCTTCGGCTGTTGAAGAACAGGGCGCCGCCACGCAGGAAATTGCGCGCAATGTGCAGCAGGCCGCGGTGGGCACCACGGAAGTGGCGGGCAATATCACCCAGGTCAGCCAGGCCGCGAGTGTGACTGGCGGTGCCGCGACATCCCTGCTTTCGGCGGCTGGAACGCTCAGCAAGGATGGTGCGGCGTTGAAGAAGCAGGTGGATAGCTTCCTTCGCGAAATTCGTGCGGCCTGAGACTGATAAGCGCAGTCCCTGGAAACCCATAGCCTGGCTTTCCAGGGCGCAGGCCGGATGCCATGATGCCATCGAGAGAAAAGGTGGCAGAACATGGCGCGCTTCAACGGCAAGGTTATTCTGATTTCAGGCGGTGCGCGCGGCCAGGGCGCGGCGGAAGCGCGCTTGCTGGTTGCGGAAGGCGCCAGGGTTATCCTTGGCGATGTGCTGGAAGCCGAAGGTGAAGCCCTGGCACGTGAACTTGGCTCCGCCGCGCATTTCCTTAGGCTTGATGTGACCGAAGAAGCGGATTGGGCGCGCGCGGTTGCGGCCGCTGAAGCGCTCGGTGCGCTGACCGGGCTTGTCAATAATGCCGGCATCTATGTGCCGAAGCTGATGATGGAAACGGATGCGGCGCTATTCGAACGCCATACGCGTATCAATCAGCTTGGCTGTTTTCTTGGCATGAAGGCGGTGGTGCCGGCGATGGAAAGGGCGGGTGGAGGTTCGATTGTGAATATTTCCTCCACCGCTGGGCTGCGTGGGTCAGCGCGCGCATTCGCTTATGGTGCGACGAAATGGGCGCTGCGTGGCATGACGAAATCCGCCGCGATGGAATTGGCTTCACGCGGCATTCGCGTGAATTCCGTCCATCCCGGGCCGATTGCGACACCCATGCTGGATATCCGCTCCCCAGAAGAAAACGCGGCACGGCTGAAATCCGTACCCATGGGGCGGCAGGGCACGGCTGATGAAGTGGCGAAGCTTGTGCTGTTCCTGCTTTCCGATGACAGCGCTTATATGACCGGGTCGGAACTCGCCATTGATGGCGGTGCCACGCTCTGAAGGCTTTCAGTATCCCAGGCTGAAATCCACCAAATTGATCAGTGGCCGGCCGGCGCGCATGTTGTGGATATTCTCCACCACCTGAGGCGCGACGCTGGATGGGATGGTGATGCTGGCGGCATGTGGCGTCAGGAACACCTCGGGGTGTGACCAGAAGGGGCTTTCCGGCGGCAGGGGCTCGGGTTCGAAAACATCCAAGGCAGCGCCAGCGATATGGCCGGAATCGAGTGCGGCCAGCATATCTTCTGCCACCATATGCCCGCCGCGTGCGCCATTGATCACGTAAGCGCCGCGCGGCAGCGCCGATAACAGCCTGGCGTTCAGAACGCCGCGCGTTTCAGGTGTCAGCGGCAGCAGGCAGATCAGGATATCGGTTTTCGCTGCCATGGCCATCAGACCGTCCGCACCATGGAAGGTTTGCACGCCAGGCAGCGACTTCGCACTGCGTGACCAGCCCATCACCGGAAAACCAAGCGCGGTCAGCACACGCGCCGAAGCGCTGCCCAATTCGCCAATACCCAGAATGCCAATGCGCCGTTCGGATGTGCTGGGCGCGGATAACTCAAGCCATTCCTTGCGCTGTTGCAGCGCGCGGTATTCTGGATCCTGCCTGTGAAAGCGCAGCACATTCAGCAGCACCCATTCCGCCATGGCGCTGGTCAGCAGCACATCCTTCAGCCGCGCTACCGGAATACCCGGCGGCGGCCCGGGCGCGCGCAGCAAATGATCAACGCCAGCACCCATGGAAACAATCAGTTTCAAATTCGGATAGCGGCGGAGTTCCATCATGTCATGCGCGGTCCATACCACCGCGGCTTCAATTTCAGCCGGGTCGCCCGCATCAGGAAACAGCCGAATTTCCAGGCTGGGATCAACGGCCAGCAGCGCCGCCTTCCAATCCTGCATGGTATGCGCCTTGGTTGAAAGCAGAATGGCCATTACGTCTGTTCCTTTGAAAGTGCTTCATCCAGCCGGCGCACAAAGGCGCGCCAATCATCCCGCCGCGCCGCCGCCCATTCCGTGCCATCCGGCAGCTTGGCGTAAAGGCTGAGGATGCTTTTGGACCAGAGGAAATCAAATTGCTGCGGCGAAGAAAGCGCCAAGGCGGCGGTACGTTCAAACACGCCATCCTTGATCTTCGGCATGATCTCCTTGAGCCACCACCAACAGCCAAGGCCCAGCACCACCATGCCGGCCCAGGTGCCGCCCTGTTGCACGCCAAGCGCTTCCAGTGGCGCACCGCCCCATTTCAACGCAATGAAGCTGGTGGTGAGGATGGTCGCGGTTGGCCAGACATTTTCCCAGGTACGATAGACCGGGGAACCTGGCGAATTCATGCGGCGCATGCTGACGCCAAGCTTCACTTGCTCGGCATCCAGCATCTCTTTAAGGCGTTCCAATTCGCTCACTGTGGGTTCATTGCCTTTGCATTGCTGGTAAGTTCGAAAGCGGCGGCCATTAATTGCTGCGTATAGGCTTGCTTCGGTGACTGCACCAGCGCCGCAGCATCACCTTCTTCCACCACAAGCCCATCCTTCAGCACTGCGATACGATGCGCCATGGCGCGCACCACGCGCAGATCATGCGAAATGAACAGATAGGCAAGGCCATGGCGCGCCTGCAAATCGCGCAGCAAATCCACTACCTGTGCCTGTACGCTGACATCAAGTGCGCTGGTCGGTTCATCCAGCACCACCAGGCTTGGCTTCAACACCATGGCGCGCGCGATGGCGATGCGTTGGCGCTGGCCGCCGGAAAATTCATGCGGGTAGCGTTCCGCCATGCTGGGGTCCAGACCCACTTCGCGCAAAGCCTCCGCCACGCGCGCCAGGCGTTCAGTGCGCGGCAGGCTGGCTTCATGCACTTCCAAGCCTTCGCCGATGATTTCCGCAACGCTCAGGCGGGGTGAGAGGGCGCCGAAGGGATCTTGGAAGACAATCTGCATGCGTCGCCGCCAAGGGCGCAGCGCGCGGGTAGAAAGCGCCTGGAGATCCTGCCCAGCAAACACAATGCTGCCTTGGCTATCCGCCATACGCAGCAGTGCGAGCCCCAGCGTTGTCTTGCCGGAGCCACTTTCACCGACAAGGCCAAGCGTTTCGCCAGCACGCAGCGAAAGGGAAACGCCATTCACCGCCTTCACTTCGGCGACAACCCTGCGCAAAAGCCCGCGCCTGATCGGGAAATGCACGCGAATGTCGCGCGCTTCCAGTGCGATGGCGGCATTGGTTGGAATTGGCGCCGGCGCGCCGCGTGGTTCGGTCGCCAATAGCATGCGCGTATATTCATGCTGGGGCGCGGCAAAAATTTCCGCCACCTTGCCCTGTTCCACCGCATGGCCATCCTTCATCACCACCACGCGATCGGCATGGCGGCGCACGATGGAAAGGTCATGCGTGATCAGCAGCATCGCCATGCCAAGCCTTTGCTTGAGCGAGGCGAGCAAATCCAGAATCTGCGCCTGGATCGTTACATCCAGCGCAGTGGTGGGTTCATCGGCAATCAGCAGCTTCGGGTCATTGGCGAGTGCGGCTGCAATCATCACGCGCTGGCGTTGCCCGCCTGAGAGCTGATGCGGATAAGCGCCCAAACGTTCCTCGGCTTGCGGAAAGCCGGCCAGGCGCAGTAATTCAATCACGCGCGCGCGCAAGGCCTCACCGGCCAAGGGACGATGCAGCGTAATGGCCTCGGCAATTTGGCGCTCAATGCTGTGCAGGGGATTGAGCGAGGTCATGGGTTCCTGAAACACCATGCCGGCCACACCGCCGCGGAGTGAGCGTAATTGCCTATCATCCGCATCCAGCACGGAAACGCCATCCAGCGTGATGGAACCGGCCGGGTTGCTGCCGGCGCTAGAAAGCAAACGCAGGCAGGACAGCGCGGTGACCGATTTGCCGCTGCCGCTTTCGCCCACCAGCGCCAGAGTTTCACCGGGCTGCACATCAAAGGAAACGCCGTGCACCACTTCCCGCCCACGGAAAGCCACGGACAAATCGCGCACCGAAAGCAGTGCCATCAGCCCTGCCCCCCGGGGAGTTTGCGCGGATCAAAGGCATCGCGCACTGCTTCGCCCACAAAAATCAGCAGCGTCAGCATGCTGCCCAGCACCAGGAAGCTGGTCAGCGCAAGCCAGGGCGCATTCAGATTATTCTTACCCTGATTGACCAATTCGCCGAGGGAGGGTGAACCAGGTGGCAGGCCGAAACCCAAAAAATCGAGTGAGGCCAGAACCGTCACAGAACCTGAGAGAATAAAAGGCAGAAAGGTCAGCGTGGCCACCATGGCATTCGGCAGGATGTGGCGCTGCATGATGCGCACATCACTGACACCCAGCGCCTTGGCCGCGCGCACATAATCGAAATTCCGCCCGCGCAGGAATTCGGCGCGCACCACGCTGGTCAGGTTCATCCAGGAAAACAGCAGCAGGAAGATCAGCAGCACCCAGAAGCTGGGTTCGATCACGCTCGCCAAAATGATCAGCAGGAAAAGCTGCGGCATGCCAGACCAGATTTCGATGAAGCGCTGAAACAGCAAATCAGTGGTGCCGCCATAAAAACCCTGCACAGCGCCGGCCGCGATTCCAATGACGGAGCTAATGATGGTCAAAGTGAAGCCAAAAAGTACGGAAATGCGAAAGCCATAAATCACCCGCGCCAAAACATCGCGCGCCTGATCATCGGTGCCGAGCCAATTTCTTGTCGAAGGAGGTGCCGGCGCTGGCCGCCCCAAATCACGCACCACGGTGCGGTAAGAATAAGGGATCAGCGGCCAGATCAGCGTCGCACCTTTCGCCTCAATTTCTTCGCGAAAGCCACGATCATGCCAATCGGCGAGCGTTGGCAGGCCATCTTCAAGGATGTCGCTTTCGGCGTAATCCGCCAGCACGGGCACATACCAGCGCCCATCAATGCGCGCGACCAGCGGCCTGTCATTGGCGAGGAATTCCGCAAAAAGCGTGATGAAAAACAGCACGCCGAAAATCATCAGCGACCAATAGCCGCGCTTATTGGCGCGAAAATTCCCAAGCCGCCGCTGTGTGAGGGGCGAAAGCGTCATCGCCGCGCCTCAAAATCAATGCGCGGATCCACCTGCGTATAGGTGAAATCGCCAATGATCTGCATCACCAGCCCCATCAGGGTGAAGATGTAAAGCGTTGCGAACATCACCGGATAGTCGCGGCGAATAGCGCTTTCAAAACCAAGCAGCCCAAGCCCATCGAGCGAGAACACAATCTCCACCAGCAGCGCGCCGGTGAACAAAATGCCAATGAACGCCGCAGGGAAGCCCGCGATGATCAGCATCATGGCATTGCGGAAGATATGGCCATAAAGCACGCGGCTTTCGGACCCGCCCTTGGCGCGGGCGGTCAGCACATATTGCTTGCCGATCTCATCCATAAAGGCGTTTTTCGTCAGCATCGTCAGCGTGGCAAAGCCGCCAATCACTAGCGCAATGGTGGGCAGCACCATATGCCAGGCGTAATCCATGATGCGCGCACCAAGCGACCAGGTCTCCGATCCCGGGCTGTTCAACCCACGCAACGGGAACCATTGAAAGAAGGAACCGCCAGCGAAAAATACCACCAGGATAATCGCAAACAGAAAGCCCGGTATGGCATAGCCAATCAGCACCACCGCCGATGTCGTAACATCAAAGCGCGATCCATCGCGTACCGCCTTTCGGATGCCAAGCGGGATGGAGATCAGGTAAATCAGCAGCGTGGACCAAAGACCAAGAGAAATGGATACCGGCATTTTTTCGATAATCAGATCAATCACCGGCCGGTCCCGAAACAGCGATCGTCCGAAATCGAACGTCAGATAGCTCAGGATCATTTCCTTGAAGCGCGTGGTCGCGGGTTTGTCGAAGCCAAAGGCGCGTTCGATTTCAGCAACAATGGCGGGATCAAGCCCGCGTGCCCCGCGATAATTCCCAACCGGCCCATCGCCGCCACCACCACCAGTGCCGCGCTGTTCCAGCGCATTGGGCGTGCGGATTTCGCCGCCCCCTTCGCCGGTGATGCGCCCCATGGTCTGACCTTCGCCGCGCAGTTCGGCCAGCATTTGCTCAACCGGCCCACCTGGCGCGAATTGCACCACGGCGAAATTGATCAGGATGATCCCGAACAGAGTCGGAATCACCAGCAGCAAACGACGCAGAAGATAAGCGGCCATGCCTAAAGATTACGCCGGGCTTCTGCCAAAGCGGCATCCCGCGTGGGGTCTATCCACCAGGCGGCGGGAAAGCCCAAGCCAAAGCGCGGTGTTTTCTCAGGCCGGCCAAAGCGTTCCCAGAAGGCGATGCGGAAGCTGCGGCTATGCCAATGCGGAACCATGAAATTATGGTGCAGCAATACGCGATCAAGCGCGCGGGTGCGCGCGATAAGTTCCGCATGGTTGGGGGCGGCGATGACCATCTCAACCAGCTCATCAATCACCGGGTCGCAAATGCCGGCGACGTTTTGGCTGCCGTTCTCGCGCGCCTTGGCGCAGGTCCAGTAATCGCGTTGTTCATTGCCGGGGTGAAAGCCCTGGCCGATGCTGTCAATGGTCATGTCATAGTCAAAGGCATCCACGCGAACCTGATATTGCGCCGGGTCCACGGTGCGCACGCGTGCCGATATGCCAAGACGTTCCAGCCATTGCACGTAAGGCAGTGCCACGCGTTCAAAAGTGGCGCCTTGCAGCAGGATTTCGAATTCAAAGCGCTTGCCTTCCGGATTCACCAAGCGGCGGTCGCGCACGGTCCAACCCGCTTCGCGCAGCAACGCAAGCCCGCGGCGGAGCCCCTCACGGTTATTGCCTGAACCATCGGTCTTCGGCAGCCGATATTCTTCGGTAAAGACAGTCGCTGGCACACGGCCGCGATACTGGTTCAGGATTTCAAGCTCTCGTCCTTCCGGCAGGCCACGAGAGGCGAAATCGGAATTGGAGAAATAGCTCTCGGTCCGCGTATAGGCGCCGTAGAACAGGTTCGTGTTCATCCATTCATAGTCGAACACTTCAATCAGCGCGCGGCGCACCCGCGCATCCTGAAACAAGGGCCGGCGTAGATTGACGGCAAAGGCCTGCATGCCGGTTGGGATTTCGTGGCGGATTTCCTGCTTGGTGGCCAGGCCGCGCCGCGCAGCCGGGAAGTCGTAACCGGTGGCCCAATCGCGCGCGACATTTTCCGTACGGAAATCTATCTGCCCGGCCTTGAAGGCTTCAAAGGCAACGGTCGTATCGCGGAAGTATTCATAGCGAATAGCATCGAAATTCGACATGCCGCGCGTGGTCGGCAAATCCCGCCCCCAATAATCAGCCACGCGGCGCAGCACCACGCTGCGATTGGGTTCAAAGCGGTCAACGCGATAGGCGCCAGACCCCAGCGGCAGATCAAGGCTTGGGCGGGTGAAGT
>CALRPR020000003.1:0-84417 GCA_943370125.1 Allobosea thiooxidans
GGCGATTACCCTCGCCAATAAGCACAAGGAAAAGCGCGACCCCAAGGATTGGAAGGGCTTCCGCTTTGCTGTGCCGTTCGATTTTTCGATGCACAACTATTTGCTGCGCGCCTATGTCGCCGAAGCGGGGCTTGATCCTGACCGCGACATCCAAATCCGCGCCGTGCCGCCGCCGGAGATGGTCGCCAATCTGCGCGCCGATAACATTGATGGCTTCCTGGGCCCCGATCCCTTTAATCAGCGCGCTGTCTTTGATGGGATTGGCTTTATTCATGTGCTGACCAAGGAATTCTGGGATGGTCACCCCTGCTGCGCCTTCGCCGTGCCGCGCGGCATGATGACCGAAACGCCTAATACCTTCGCCGCGCTGATGCGTTCCATTGTTGAAGCCACGGCCTATGCTTCCAAGGCTGAAAACCGGCGTGAAGTGGCGCAGGCGATTTCTGGGCAGAATTACCTGAACCAGCCGCACACCGTGGTGGAACAAGTGCTGACCGGCACCTTCGCCGATGGCCTTGGCCGCGTGCAGCGCGTGCCGGACCGGATCAATTTCGATCCCTTCCCCTGGCATTCCATGGCGGTGTGGATTCTGACGCAAATGAAGCGCTGGGGCCAAATCCGCGGTGATGTTGATTATGCGGGTGTGGCGCAGCAAGTCTTCCTTGCGACGGAAGCGGCGAAAGCCATGCGTGATCTTGGCCTGGAAGTCCCCGCGAGCGCATCGCGCACGCATCGCATTTTCGGGCGCGATTTCGATCCCGCGCAGCCCGAAGCCTATTTGAACAGCTTCGCCATTCGTCGTTCATAATGACTGCCAGCGTACCCTTCTGGCGTTCCGCCGGGCTTTCTTTGCTGATCCTGGCGATCTTCCTGGGCGCCTGGGAAATCGCCGTCATGCCCAAGGCTGGCGGCGGTGGTGCCGCGCTTGACCCGGAATATGCTGCGTTGCTTGGCCAGGCAGCGGCGCAGGGCAGCACAACGCCCATGCCGGGACCAAGCGCCATCGGCAAGCGGCTTTTGGAATTGCTGGCCGATCCCTTCTATGTGCGCGGGCCGAATGATCAGGGCATTGGCGTGCAAATCGCCTATTCGCTGCTGCGTGTTGGCGCGGGCTTTGGGCTGGCGGCCATTGTTGCCATTCCGCTTGGCTTCGTCATTGGCATGTCGCCGCTGTTGAATGCCGCGCTCAATCCCTTCATTCAGGTGCTGCGCCCAGTCTCACCGCTCGCCTGGATGCCGTTGGCGCTTTATTCCATCAAGGATAGCGCGATTTCGGCGGTTTTCGTGATTTTCATCTGTTCCATCTGGCCCATGCTGCTGAATACGGCCTTTGGTGTCGCAAGCGTCAGGCGTGAATGGTTGAATGTGGCGCGCACCTTGGAAGCAGGGCGCTGGCGCACCGCCATTCGCGTGATCCTGCCAGCCGCAGCACCCACCATTGTGACCGGCATGCGGATTTCCATTGGCATTGCCTGGTTGGTGATTGTCGCAGCCGAGATGTTGGTCGGTGGCACCGGCATTGGCTATTGGGTCTGGAACCAGTGGAATAATCTTTCCATCGCCGATATCGTGATTGCCATCCTCATGATTGGGCTGGTTGGGCTTGCGCTCGACCGCCTGCTCGGGCTTGGCGCGCGTGCCGTGGCCTGGCGGGAATAAAGCCATGACAGCTTATGTTTCCATCGAAGGCGTCGCGCGCCGCTATGGCCCGAACACCATTTTCCAGGATGTCTGGTTCGGCATTGCGCGCGGCGAATTCGTCTGCCTGGTTGGGCATTCGGGTTGCGGGAAGACCACCATCCTGAATATCCTGGCCGGGCTTGAAGCGCCCGATGATGGCGCGGTGATTGTGGATGGCCAGGCCATCTCCGGCCCATCACTCGATCGCGCCGTTGTCTTTCAGGGCCATGCGCTGATGCCTTGGATGACGGCCGCCGGAAATGTCGCCTTCGCCATTTCCTGCCGCCATCGCGATTGGTCGCGCGCCGCCTGCGATGCCGCAGCGCGGGAAGCCCTGAAGCGTGTTGGCCTGGACCACGCCGCGGACCGGAAACCGGCAGAGCTTTCTGGCGGCATGAAGCAGCGCGTTGGCATTGCCCGCGCGCTCGCCATCAATCCAAAAATGCTGCTGATGGATGAGCCCTTCTCGGCCCTTGATGCGCTGACGCGCGGTGCTTTGCAGGATGAGGTCGCGCGGCTGGTCAGTGAAACCGAGCAAACCGGCTTCATGATCACCCATGATGTGGATGAGGCAATCTTGCTCGCGGACCGCATTCTGCTCATGTCCAATGGGCCGGAGGCACGCATTGCGGAGGTTGTGTTGAACACGCTCCCAAAGCCGCGCACCCGGGCCAATCTGCATCACATGCCGGGCTATCATGCGCTGCGTGATCATATCCTCGATTTCCTGATCGCGCGGTCACGTGCCTTCAAGGCCGATGCGCCGCCGGCTGACTGGTCGGCGCGCGCCGTGCCGGAAGTCAGCCCTGCCCTTTCCCCGCCGCCGCTTGCGGCGGAGTGATCCTTCCCAAACCAAAGCTGGAGAAACGCGATGACGCGCGCCCAACTCACCGAAAAAATCCTCGACATCAAGCGCGAGAAAGGCTGGAGCTGGAAATATATCTGCGAGGAAATCGGCGGCATGTCGCCAACCCTTGTGGTGGGTGCGCTGCTTGGGCAGATGAAATTCGTAAAACCGCTCGCCGCCAAGGCAGGGAAGCTGTTTGGCCTATCTGAGGTTGAACAGCGCATGCTGAATGAAGTGCCCTATCGCGGCACGCAAATGCCGCCCACGGACCCGCTGATCTATCGCTTCTATGAAATGGTGATGGTGAATGGCCCTGCCTGGAAGGCGCTGATCGAAGAAGAATTTGGCGATGGCATCATGTCCGCCATTGATTTCGATTTCGACTTCGAACGCCAGGCGAACCCCAAGGGCGATCGCGTGAAGATCACCATGTCCGGCAAGTTCCTGCCCTATAAGTATTACGGCAATGAACAGGGCATTCCGGATTACGGGTTCAAGGAAGAATAAGCTCTGTCTTTGCCAATCCGTCATTTTGCCTTATGGCCCGGCCCTCTCATTGAACGGAGGCTCCCATGGCGCAGGATTTGACAGTTGGCATTGCAGGCTTGGGCGCGATTGGGCTGCATCTGGCCCGCGCGCTTGATCGCGGTGTGCCGGGCCTGAAGCTCGCCGCGGCCTCCGCGCGGGATCGCGTCAAGGCAGAAGCGAATGTGGCGAGGTTCAAGCACCCGCCGCGCATCGTCTCCAACGCTGAACTCGCCGCCTGCGATATCGTGGTGGAAGCCGCTCCGGCTGCAGTGTTTGAGGAAATCGCCACCGCAGCCATCGAAGCCGGGCGGATTTTTGTGCCGTCTTCTGTCGGTGCGCTGCTGCCGCGCATGCATTTGGTGGAACGGGCGCGGGCCACGGGTGCCCGCATCATCGTCCCCACCGGCGCGCTACTTGGCCTTGATGCCGTGCGCGCCGCGGCGGAAGGCGATGTGGAAAGTGTCACCATCGAAACCCGCAAGCCCCCGCGCGGCCTGGCAGGCGCCCCCTATCTTGAGAAGAACAAGATTGATGTCGGCGCCATCACCACCGCGACCCGCGTCTTCAAGGGCAATGCCTTTGACGCTGCCCAGGGCTTCCCCGCCAATGTGAATGTCGCGGCGGCGCTCGCTTTGGCCGGCATTGGGCCGGAACGCACCATGGTCGAAATCTGGGCCGACCCTGGCGTGACACGGAATACGCACACCATCCGGGTGGAAGCCGCGACGGTACGGCTGACCATGACGATTGAAAACGTGCCCTCAGAAGAAAACCCCCGCACCGGCAAGATCACGCCGCTTTCCATCCTGGCCTGCCTGCGTGGCCTGACCTCAACGCTGAAGGTCGGCAGCTAACAAGGCTGTCTTTCCGGCGCGGCGCAAAACGGGCAGCATTCCTTCTCAAGCCAAGGATTGCGCCCATGACCATCGCCCGCCGTTCTGCCCTTGCCCTGCCGGCCCTGGCCCTGCTGACGCGCCCGGCTCGCGCGGCCTTTCCTGATCGGCCGGTTCGGATCATTGTGCCCTTCGCTGCGGGCACCTCCTCCGATTTTCAGGCGCGCATGATCGGCGAACGCATGGCACCCGTGCTGCGTCAGCCCGTCATTGTCGAAAACCGCGCCGGGGCGGGTGGCGTGGTGGGCGCCGATGCGGTCGCGAAAGCCGCGCCCGATGGCTATACCCTGCTGCTGGGGTCGAACGGGCCGCTGACCAATGCACCCGTGCTGCAAGCGCGCCTACCCTATGATCCCGAGCGCGATTTCGCGGCAGTCGCCATGATCAGTCGCAGCCCCGTGACCCTCTCTGTCCGCGCCGATAGCCCTTTCCGCAACCTGGCCGATCTGCTGGCCGCCGCACGCGCCAAGCCCGGTGATCTCAGCATAGGCTCCTCCGGCCAGGGCAGCGCCACGCATTTCCTGATTGAACAGGTCATGGCCGCAGCCGGGATCAGCCTTACCCATGTGCCCTATCGCGGATCGAGCCAATCCGTGCCCGACCTGATCGCCGGCAATATCCCGCTGGTAATGGCAGAAATCTCGACCATCCTGCCGCTCTGGCAATCGGGGCGGGCGCGTATCCTGGCCATGTCCTCAGCCGAGCGGATGCCGATTGCGCCCGAAATCCCAACCCTGATCGAACAGGGCCTGAACCTGACGGGCGGGTCCTGGGCGGGGCTGGTCACCGCGGCCGGCGCGCCACCCGAAGCCGTGGCTGCCCTGGCGGCGGCGGTGCAGGCAGGGCTGCGCGAGCCCGCCTATCGCGCCCGTCAGGCGGAACTCGGTGCCGAGATTGTCGCCGAGGCCGAACAGAACCCGGCGGGCTTCGCGGCATGGCTCAAGCGCGAAAGGGCGGAAATCCGCGCTATCGCGGATCGCGCGGGCATCAAGCCGGAATAACCCGCCCCCTTGCCCTGGGCCGGTATTTGGGCCAATGAGACGCCGCTTCTGGGGGTTCTCCCCGGGGGTAATCCGCACGCGGCGCACCCTTCCTGATCAGGCAGGGTCCGGTCCCCTTCACCGGGGAAGGCGCCGCGGAGGCTCAACCGGACCAACATGGAAGGAAATCGCTCATGGCGATGCCCGTCGTTTCTCTGCGCTCCCTGCTCGAAGCTGGGGTGCATTTTGGCCACCATACGCGCCGCTGGAATCCCCGCATGGCGCCCTACATTTTCGGTGTGCGCAACCAGGTGCATATCCTGGATCTGCAACAAACCGTACCGATGATGGACCGCGCTTTGCGCGCCGTGCGCGATACCGTCGCCGGCGGTGGCCGCGTGCTGTTTGTTGGCACAAAGAAGGCCGCTGCTGAATATGTCGCGGAATCCGCAGTGCGCTGCGGCCAGTATTATGTGAACCATCGCTGGCTTGGCGGCATGCTCACCAATTGGAAGACCATCACCGGTTCCATCAAGCGCCTGCGCCAGCTGGATGAACGCTTGTCGGGCGATACGGCGGGCCTGACCAAGAAAGAAGTGCTGATGCTGTCGCGCGACAAGGAAAAGCTTGACCGCGCTTTGGGTGGCATCAGGGAAATGGGTGGCCTGCCCGATATCATTTTCGTGATTGACACCATCAAGGAAAAGCTCGCGATCGAAGAAGCCAATAAGCTTGGCATTCCGGTGATTGCGGTGGTGGATTCCAATGCCGATCCGGCTGGCGTGACCTTCCCCATCCCCGGCAATGATGACGCGATCCGCGCCATCACGCTTTACTGCGACATGATCGCGGGCGCGGTGCTGGATGGCATTTCGGCGGAAATGCAGGCTTCCGGCGTTGACCTTGGCGCTGTTGAGGAACTGCCGGAAGAAGTGCTGCCGGAAGTGGCGGCAGAAGTCGCTGCTGAAGTATTGGCGCCGGTTGAAGGCGCCGAAGCGCCGGCCCAGGCCTGATGCTTTCGGGGTCACCAACCGGTGGCCCCTTTTCTTTCAATCATCCAGCAATGGGGATGAACAATGGCTGAAATCACAGCGGGTATGGTCCGTGACCTGCGCGAGCGTACCGGCGCAGGCATGATGGATTGCAAAAAGGCGCTGGTCGAAAATGGTGGCGATATGGAAGCCGCCATTGATTGGCTGCGCAAGAAGGGCCTTTCGGCAGCCGCCAAGAAATCTGGCCGCGTTGCCTCTGAAGGGCTTGTGGGCTTTGCCTCAGCGCCTGGTGTCGCCGCCATGGTGGAAGTGAATGCCGAGACGGATTTCGTTGCGCGCAATGAAACCTTCCAGCATTTCGTGGCAACGGTTGCGGAATTGGTGCTGACGGTCGGCGACGATATCGAAGCGCTGAAGAATGCCACCTGGCCGGGCGCGGTGGACCTGGTTGAAGAAACCACCCAGCGCAAGACAGTGGCGGATCAGCTCACCAGCCTGATCGCGACGATCGGGGAGAATATGTCCATCCGCCGCGCCAAGCGCTTCCAGGTCGCGGAAGGCACGGTTGCGACCTATATGCATTCCGCCGTGAAGCCCGGGCTTGGCAAGATCGGCGTGTTGGTGGCGCTTGAAGGCACTTCCGAACAAGCCGTTATGGAAACACTCGGTCGGCAGATTGGCATGCATGTGGCCGCGGCGCGCCCGGAAGCGGTGGATGTTTCGGCTGTGGACCCATCCGCGCTGGCGCGTGAGCGTGATGTGCTTGCCGACCAGGCGCGGGCATCCGGCAAGCCCGAAGCCATCATCGAAAAAATGGTCGAAGGCCGCATCCGCAAATACTACGAAGAAGTGGTGCTGCTGGAACAGGTTTGGGTGCATGATGGCGAAAGCCGCGTGAAGGAAGTGGTGAAGAAGGCAGGCTTGAAGCTCTCTGGCTTTGCCCGCTTCCATTTGGGCGAAGGCATTGAAAAGCAGCAGGGCGATTTCGCCGCCGAAGTGGCCGCTGCCGCCGGCAAGGCCTGAACTAACCAAAAAGGGGGACGTCTTGGCGCGCCCCCCTTCTGCCTTATTGCCGCCCCGGCGGGCATGTCTTTATGGTGGCGCCCGCAACCTGAACCCGATTCGAGATTGAGCCCCCATGAGCCAGAACCCGGCCTATAAGCGCGTCATGCTCAAGGTCTCCGGTGAGGCCCTGATGGGGGATCGGGATTACGGGCTGGATAACGCCACCTGCCGGCACATTGCCGAGGATATTCGCGGCGTTGTGGACCTCGGCGTGCAGGTCTGCCTCGTGATCGGCGGGGGCAATATCTTCCGCGGCATTTCCGGCGCCGCTTCCGGCATGGACCGCGCCCAGGCGGATAGCATTGGCATGCTCGCCACCGTCATGAACGCCCTTGCCATGCAGAATGCGCTTGAGAAGGTCGGCGTGCAGACGCGCGTGCAAAGCGCGATCCCGATGGCGAGCCTTTGTGAGCCCTTCATCCGCCGGCGTGCCGAGAGGCATATGGAAAAGGGCCGCGTGGTGATTTTCGCGGCTGGTACAGGCAATCCGTTTTTCACCACCGATACGGCAGCGGCCTTGCGCGCGGCCGAGATGTCCTGCGATGCGCTGTTCAAGGGCACACAGGTGGATGGCGTCTATTCCGCCGATCCGCGCAAGAAGCCCGATGCCAAGCGGTACGAAACACTCACCTATCTTGATATGCTGGCGCGCGATCTGGCGGTAATGGATGCGGCGGCAATCAGCCTTGCGCGCGAAAACAAGCTGCCCATCATTGTCTTCAATATCCATGAACCAGGCGCCTTCACCGCCGTCATGAAGGGCGAAGGCAAATTCACTACCGTGGTGGAACAAGCGCCATAACCCAGGGGGGAAGGGCAACATGCCGACTGATGTAACGGCCCTGAAACAGGATCTGACGCGCCGGATGGAAGGCGCGATGGAAACCTTGAAGAAGGAATTCTCTGGGCTGCGCACAGGCCGCGCCAGCCCCGCGCTATTGGAACCGGTGCGCGTGGAAGCCTATGGCAGTGTCACGCCGCTCAATCAGGTGGCCAATATCTCGGTCGCGGGGCCGGGGCTGCTGTCTGTGCAAGTCTGGGATAAGGGGCTGGCCAAGGCCGTGGAGAGCGCCATTCGGGAAGCCAATCTGGGGCTCAACCCGCAGGCGGAAGGCCAGGTAATCCGCGTGCCGCTGCCGCCGCTCACCACCGAACGCCGCAATGAATTGGCCAAGGCCGCGGCGCGTTATGCTGAACAGACGCGCGTTGCGGTGCGTGGCGTCAGGCGCGATGGCATGGAACAGATCAAGGCCGCCGGCAAGAAATCCGAACTCGGCGAAGATGAAGTGAAGCGCGCTGAGGAAGAGGTGCAGAAGCTGACCGACCAATTCGTCAAGCAAATTGACGCTGTTTTGGTCGAAAAGGACAAGGATATCCGGACGGTCTGAGGATCATCCGGCATATTGGGGGGAATGGCGCTTGCGGAACCGGCCTCGGCCTGATCGTGCGGACGGAAGCAGCGTATGAGCGCGGCGACCGAGCCCATGCCCTCATCAGGCGCGCCGCAGGCCCCGCCCGCGCATGTTGCGATCATCATGGATGGCAATCGCCGCTGGGCCGAAGCGCGCGGCGTGCCGGTGGCGCTCGGCCATCGCGCGGGCGCTGAAGCGGCGCGGCGCGCGGTACAGGCGGCCGCCGATGCCGGCATTGGCTGGCTCACGCTATTTGCCTTTTCCAGTGAGAATTGGCGCCGGCCGATAGAGGAAGTCTCCGCGCTATCGGGCTTGCTCCGGCTTTACCTCCGCAATGAAGTGGCCGGGTTGGTGCGGGATGGCGTGAAGCTGACCGTGATTGGCGATCATAGCCGTTTCGGTGCCGACTTGTCGCAGATGGTGGCGGATGCCGAAAAGGCGACGGCTGGCGGCACCAGACTCAATCTGGTCATGGCGCTTTCCTATGGCGCGCGAGACGAGATGCTGGCCGCGACCAAGGCCGTGGCGCGGGCGGCCAAGGCGGGCACGCTCGACCCCGAAAGCATGACCGAAGCGCAATTTGGCGGGTTTTTGCAAACGGCCGGCATGCCCGATCCTGACATGATCATCCGCACCTCTGGCGAACAGCGGCTGTCGAATTTCCTGCTCTGGCAGGCGGCTTATGCGGAGTTTGTCTTTCTGGATGCGCTTTGGCCCGATTTCACGGCTGAGGATTTGCGCGCGGCGGTGGCGGAATTTCATCGGCGGGAACGCCGCTACGGTCTCCGCGCCTGACGTGACCGAAGCCACAGCATCTCAGCCGGAAGCCAGCGCGGCGCCGCGCCCCTGGCGCGATTTGGCGCTGCGGGGGGCATCGGCGGCGGTGCTGATCCCAATCGCCGTTTTTGGCATCTGGTGCGGCGGTATCATTTGGGATGTGCTGATAGGCGCCGTGATGGTGCTGCTGTCTTGGGAGTGGCTCAGGCTTTCCGGCGCTTCAGTCTATCGCTGGCCCGGTATTTTGCTGCCCATCATCACGCTCGGCATCATGTTGCTGGCAGCCTTTGGCCCGCCCCTTGGCGCGCTGGGGCTTTTGGTCGCGGGCTGCGCGGTGTTGTTGGTCCTGCAACGCCACGGCGATATCTGGCCGGCAGCGGGGCTTTTCTACATTGGGCTTTGTGGCTTTTCCCTGATTTTGCTGCGCGGCACGGATTGGGCCGGGCTGCTCAATACGCTCTTCATGGTGCTGGTTGTCTGGGCCTCAGACACTGGGGCCTATCTCGCCGGGCGCGCTTTGGGTGGGCCGAAGCTCGCCCCTGCCATATCGCCAGGCAAGACCTGGTCCGGCGCGGCGGGGGGGCTTTTGGCGGCGATCCTGGTTGGCGCGGGGGCAGCATCGCTGCTGGCGCCGGGGGGGGCTTCACGCGCGGCAGCAATCGCGGCCATGCTGGGGCTTATGTCTCAGGCAGGTGATCTTTTGGAAAGCGCTATCAAGCGCCGCTTCGGGGTGAAGGATAGCTCCTCACTCATTCCCGGACATGGCGGCGTGTTTGACCGGTTGGATGGCGTGATGGCGGCGGCGCCGCTCGCGACCGCCTTTGCGCTGCTGGCCGGCAGAGGCGCGCCGCTATGGCATTGAACGGGGGAGCCGCACCGCGCCGGATCACGGTTCTGGGCAGTACGGGTTCGGTTGGGAAAAGCACGGTCTCTCTGCTGGAAGCGGCACCCGAAGGACAATTCGACATTGTGGCTCTGGTGGCAGGGCGCGATTGGCAGGGCTTGGCGGTCCAGGCGCGGCGGCTTAAGGCGCGCCATGCGGTGCTGGCCGATCCTTCGCAATACGCAGCCTTGAAGGAAGCTCTCGCTGGGACCGATATACAGGTAGCGGCGGGGCCGGAGGCGGTGATCGCGGCGGCCAGCCTGCCCGCCGATTGGACCATGGCAGCCATTGTGGGTGCGGCCGGCCTGCCCGCCACCATGGCGGCGCTCGCCCGTGGCGGCGTGATGGCGATTGCCAATAAGGAAAGCCTGGTTTGCGCCGGGGAGCCCGTTTTGGCCGCAGCCCGCGCCGGGGGGGCGACCATTCTGCCCGTGGATAGCGAACACAACGCCATTTTCCAGGCGCTTGATATGCGCGACCCGTCTGCGGTGGCGAAGATAATCCTGACCGCCTCGGGCGGGCCATGCCGCACAATGTCTATGGCGGAAATGGCGGCAGTGACGCCTGAAGTCGCGGTGCGCCATCCGGTCTGGTCCATGGGGGCCAAGATCAGCGTTGATTCCGCCACCATGTTCAACAAGGGGCTGGAATTGATCGAAGCCGCGCGGCTTTTCCCGGTGCCGGAATCGCGGATTGACGTGCTGGTCCATCCGCAATCCACCGTGCATGGGCTGGTGCAATACACCGATGGATCAGTGCTGGCGCAGCTTGGCACGCCCGATATGCGCACGCCCATCGCCCATGCCCTGGCCTGGCCGGCGCGCATGGCGGCTTCTGTGCCGCCGCTTGATCTGATCGCGCTCGGTAAGTTGGAGTTCTTCGCGCCCGATCCGGTGCGCTTCCCTGCGCTCAGGCTTTCGCGTGAGGCGCTGCGGGCTGCTGGCGGGGCGCCCACCATCCTGAATGCGGCGAATGAGATTGCAGTCGGGCTCTTCCTTGAAAAACGGCTGCGCTTTCTCGATATCGCAGCAGTGGTGGAAGAAACGCTCTCGCGCCTTGGCGCGCCGGAGGCCGCGGATCTGCCCGCCATCATGGCGCATGATGCGGCGGCGCGGTCCCAGGCCGGGCTGATCGCCGCAAAGCGTGCCGCGCTGGTCTGACCTGCGCTTTTTTAGGAGCCTTTCTCTTGGAATTTCTGCCCGAACCCTTCCGCAGTATTGCCTCCTTCCTGGTGGTGCTCGGGGTACTGATTTTCATCCATGAGCTTGGCCATTATTTGGCGGCGCGCTGGCGCGGCGTGCATGTGGAACGCTTTTCCATTGGCTTTGGCCGCGCCCTTTACACCAAGACAGACAAGCGCGGCTGCGAATGGCGGATCGGCTGGCTGCCGCTTGGCGGCTATGTGAAAATGCATGGCATGGAGGATTTGGGCGAAGCCGCGCCAGAACAGGCGGCTGCCTTCCGCCCTGGCGAGACCTTCCATGAGAAATCCGTGGGCGACCGCGCCTTGGTCGTGGCGGCTGGCCCCTTCTTCAATTTCGCCCTCGCCGTGCTGCTTTTTGCCGCGCTTTTCGTGGTGGTTGGCCGGCCTTCCGCGGTGCCTAGTGTGGGCAATGTGGTGGAAGCCTCGGCCGCGGCTCGTGCTGGGCTGGTGCCGGGGGACCGCATTATCTCCATGGATGGCCAGAAGGTTGAGCGGTTTGAGGCATTGCAGCGCTATGTCCAGCCGCGCGCCGGCCAAGCCATTGAAATCCTGGTCGCGCGGGGCGATTCCCAAATCAAGGTGATGGCAACACCGCAGCCGCGGCCATCTGATGGGCTTGGCATGCTGGGCATCACCGCCGGCATGCCGGTTTTCGAACAGCTTGACCCCTTCAGCGCTGTTTGGGCGGGGGTGACCCATACGCTGGATATCACCTGGCAGACCCTGGTTGGCGTTTGGCAGATGATTTCTGGCAGCCGCGGGGCCGAGGATCTGGGCGGGCCTTTGCGGATCGCGCAAATGTCGGGGCAGGTCGCCAATATGGGGCTTTCGGCCTTCATCACCTTCGCGGCGCTGCTTTCCGTGAACCTTGCCTTGATCAACCTTTTCCCGATCCCGGTGCTGGATGGCGGGCATTTAATGTTCTACGCGGCTGAGGCCATCCGGGGCCGGCCCTTGCCCTTAAAGGCGCGGGAATATGGGTTCCGCGCCGGCTTTGCCCTGCTGATTGGCCTCATGATTTTCGCCACTTGGAATGATCTGGCGCAGCTTGGCGTGGTGCGTTGGGTGAGTGGTCTGTTGGGTTAATCCGGTTTGGGGGTGGCGAGGGGGGCGTGGCTCGGCTAGGTAAGGACGTGATCTTGAGAGAGATGCCGAATCCGTGAAGCAACTACGCGCATTTTTAGCCCTTTTCGTCTTTCTGGCCCTGGCCGTGCCAGCCATTGCGCAGGAGCCCGCGCGTGGTGGTGGCCGCATCTCGGCGGTGGAGGTGCGCGGCACGCAGCGGATAGACCCTGACACGGTGCGCAGTTATATGCTGGTGCAAGTTGGCGACGCCGCAGAACAGGACCGCATTGACCGCAGCCTGCGCGCGCTTTTCGCAACGGGGCTTTTCCGAGACGTGACGATCCGTAATGAGAGCTCACGCGTGATCGTGGATGTCTTGGAAAATCCTCAGGTCAACCGCGTGGCCTTTGAAGGCAATCGGCGTATTTCAAGTGAAATTCTGCGCAACGTTGTGCTGACCCAGCCGCGCGGCGTTTTCACCCCTGCTGCCGTGCAGACTGACCGGCAGCGCATTTTGGAACTTTATGCGCGGCGCGGGCGTTTTCGGGCGACTGTCGAACCCAAGATCGTTGAGCTTGACCAAAATCGCGTTGATCTAGTGTTTGAGATCTTTGAAGGCGACCCCGCCCTCATCTCAAGGGTCACCTTTGTCGGCAACAACGCCTTTTCCGAAGCTCGGCTCAGGGATATTGTTTCAAGCCAGGAACAGACTTGGTTCCGGGTGTTTTCTTCAAGCGACATTTATGATCCCGAACGCCTGACGTATGACCGGGAATTGCTGCGCCGCTTCTATCTGCGCCAGGGGTTTGCCGATGTGCAGATCACGGGTTCCTCAGGTGAATTAACCCCCGATCGCAGCGCCTTTTTTGTGACCTTCACGATTGATGAGGGTAAGCGCTATCGCATCGGCAAGGTTGAGATCATCAATGAAGTCCCGCGCCTAAGTATGGAAGGCCTGCGCCGCGAAATCGAAATTGCAGACGGCGATTGGTATGACGGCGATGCGGTGGAACGGGGTAGCACTGCAGTTGCTGATGCGCTGCAAGCGCGCGGCGAGTCCTTTGTTGAAGTGCAGGCGCGGATCACACGCAATCCGGAAACCGCGACAATTGAACTGGCCTATATCGTGCGCGAAGGTGCCCGCGCCTTCGTAGAGCGTATTGATATTTCGGGTAATACACGCACGGAAGATCGCGTCATCCGTCGGGAATTCAGGCTCGCTGAGGGCGATCCGATGAATGCTCGGCAAATCCGGCGTTCGCGTGACCGCATTCGTTCACTCGGCTACTTTTCCGATGTTCAGATCACCAATCAGCCCGGCTCAGGGCCTGAGCAGGTGAATTTAATGACCTCGGTGGTGGAACGCGCGACCGGTGAATTCACCCTGGGCGGCGGGTATGCAACCGATGCAGGGCTTTTGCTGGATGTCGGTGTGCGAGAGCGAAACCTGCTCGGCATGGGGCTCGATGGACGTGTCGGCGGCGTGCTTGCCCAAAAGCGCAGCCAGCTGGATCTTTCGGTCACGGATCCGCAATTCCTGGACCGCAACCTGGCCGCTGGGGCGGATGCCTTCCTGATCAATCGCGATTTGCGCTTCGTGACCGGCTATCGCGAAAGGCGCGCGGGCTTTGCGCTGCGTACCGGTTATGAAATCAATGATCGGCTGCGGCAGAACTGGTCCTATGCGCTGATTGATCGCGATATCTTTGATATCAACGATTTCGCCTCCCGCTTCATTAAGGAACAGGCGGGGCGATCCTTGCTGTCGCAGGTTTCAACGACGGTGACCTACGACATGCGTGATAGCCGCATTGAACCGCGTTCGGGCTATGTGGTGCGCGTTGGAGGCGATTACGCGGGCTTGGGTGGCGATGTGGAATACTTCCGCACCAGGGGCGATGCGCAGTATTATATCCCCTTCGAGCGCTGGCTGAATGATCCGGACTTTGTGCTGGTGCTGGCAGCTGGCGGCGGTGTCTTGACCCCGCTTGGCAGCAAGGACGACCGCATTGTGGACCGCTTCTTCCTGGGCGGTGAAAACCTGCGCGGTTTCCGCCTGGGCGGCGCCGGCCCGCAGGATACGGCAACGGGGGATTCGCTCGGTGGTCAGGTCTTGTGGACCTCCTCGGCGGAAATGCGTTTCCCCCTTCCATTGCCCAATGAGCTCGGCCTTTTGGGCCGCACCTTTGTTGATGTGGGCTCGCTTTCTGGCATTCCGGACAGCTATTTCGACCAGACAAAATATCCTGGTGCCAAGCCAGTGGATGAGGCGGATCCACGCGTTGGCGTGGGTGTTGGTTTTTCCTGGCGGAGCCCGATCGGGCTCATCAATATTGATTTCGCCAAGGCAGTTGTGAAGAAAGACTACGATAAGACTCAGCTTTTCCGCCTTGGCTTTGGTACACGCTTTTAACACGGGATGATTGCCCCATGATCCGCCTTGTCCTTGCTGCTTTGCTCGCCTTTCCCATGGCAGCAGTGGCGCAGAACCAACCCGGTTGGTTTGTGCCCGGCCAACCCCAGGGGCAGCCACAGGCGCAGCCGCAAGGTCAGCGGCCCGCGCAGCCCGCCGCACCGCAGCGTCCTGCGCAGCCGGCCCAAGCAATTGCCCCTATGCCGCCAGGCACGCCACCGCCAGCGGCCCTGATTGGCGTAGTGGATGTGCCGGAAATCCAGCGTGTTTCTACCGCTTTCAACCAGGTTCGCCAGGAAATTGAGCGCCGCCGCACCAAGCTAAATGAGGATGTGCAGAGCGAACAGCAGCGCTGGCGTGATGAACAGCAGCGCCTTGGCAATGAACGTGGCGCCCTTTCGCCCGACCAATTGCGCACCCGCGAACGCACGCTGCAGGACCAGATCACCGATAGCCAGCGCATCTTGCGCGACCGTGCGCGTGATCTGGAACAATTGGCGCAGCAGGCGTTGCGCGAAATTGAGCAGGCCCTTGCCATTGTTATCCGGCAGGTTGCCGCAAGCCGCAACATCAATCTGGTGCTGCCACGGCCACTCATCATTTATAATGAACCGGCATTTGATATGACGGAAGACGTTGCGGTGCAGCTCAATCGCATGATCAGTGCCGTCAATTTGCCGCCCGATCCATCGGCGGCACCGCCGCCGCGCCCGACGGCTACGCCCGCGCCAGCGCCGGCAGCACCGCGGCGGAACTGATTACCTTGGGTGCCGATAGCCATTTCTACGCCTCAGCCGGGCCGGTATCGCTTGGTGCGTTGCGTGCCGCGCTTGGGCTTGCGGCAGCAGAGGATGATGGTCGCGTTTTCGGCGGCGTTGCGCCGCTGCACTTGGCAGGCCGGGATGATGTGGCCTTCATGGAAGGCCGCAAGAACCTGCCCGCGCTAAAGGCCACCAAGGCCGGCGCAGTCTTGGTTGAAGAAGCCTTTGCTGAGCACGTGCCGGAAGCTTGTGTGGCACTTGTGGTAGCCGCGCCTCAGGCTGGGTTTATTCGGATTGCCCGCCTGTTCCATCCGCCGGTGCAGCCAAGCCCCGGCATCCACCCAAGCGCCGTGATCGCGCCGGATGCCATCATCGGTTCAGGCTGCGAAATCGGCGCCTTTGTTTTGATTGGGCCGGGTGCTGAAATCGGCGCGCAGTGCATTCTTGCGCATCACAGCTCCGTCGGCGCTGGCTGCAAGCTTGGCGCGCATGGGCGCATCCATGCACATGCCAGCATGGAATACTGCATCGCTGGTGAAGGCGTAGTGCTGCACCAGGGTGCGCGGATCGGCAATGAGGGTTTTGGCTTCATCACCACCGCCGAGGGCAAGCATGTCACCATGCCGCAGCTTGGCCGGGTGATCATTGGCGATAGGGCAGAAATCGGCGCAGGTAGCTGCATTGATCGCGGCGCGGGTGGCGATACGGTGATCGGACCCGGGGCGCGGATAGATAATCTGGTGCAGATCGGCCACAACGTGACCATTGGCCGCGGCGCCGTGATTGTCGCTCAGGTGGGTATTTCAGGGTCCGCCAATATTGGCGATTATGCCGTAATAGCGGGGCAGGCGGGTGTAGCGGGGCATCTTAATGTCGGTGCAAAGGCGCGCGTGGGCGCTCAAGCGGGGGTCATGAATGATGTCCCCGCAGGCACGGATGTTGTTGGAAGCCCGGCCTGGCCGGCAAGGGAAACCTTGCGCGCATTCGCGCGACTGCGCCGCCTGGCGGCGACCAAGGGAAATGAAAAAGCGGGCTGAAGAACATGTCTGAGGAAAACACCACACCCACCGATATCGGCGTTTTTGATATCGCCAAGATCATGCATGCGATCCCACATCGCTATCCCTTCCTGTTGGTGGATCGGGTGGTTGATATGGTGAAGAATGAAAGCTGCACCGGGATCAAGAACGTCACGATCAACGAGAATTTCTTTCAGGGTCATTTCCCGACCATGCCGGTGATGCCGGGCGTTCTGATCATTGAATGCATGGCACAAACGGCAGCGGTGCTGGTGGTGGAAACCTTGGGGCCTGATTCGGCTGGCAAACTGGTTTATTTCATGACCATTGATAATGCGAAATTCCGCAAACCTGTGGTGCCCGGTGATCAGATGCGCGTGCATGTCAAAAAGGAACGTCAGCGCGGCAATATCTGGAAATTCTCCGCCGAGGCCAAGGTGGATGGCAAGGTGGTAGCCGAGGCAACCTATGCCGCCATGATCCTGGACCGCTGAGCATGACCGAAATTCACGCGACCGCCGTAGTTTCGCCTTCCGCCAAAATTGGCGCGGGCTGCAAGATTGGTCCTGGCTGCGTCATCGGCCCTGATGTGATGCTGGAAGATGGCGTTGAACTGATTGCGCATGTGATTGTGGATGGGCATACGCGCCTTGGTGCGGGCGTGAAGGTGTTTCCCTTCGCCACCATCGGCATGGCGCCGCAGGATTTGAAATACAAGAATGAACCAACGCGCTGTGAGATCGGCGCGCGTACACTCATCCGCGAACACGCCACCATCCATCGCGGCAGTGTGGGTGGCGATGGCGTCACGAGCGTCGGCGCGGATTGCCTGATCATGGCGGTGGCGCATGTTGCGCATGATTGCCGCCTGGCGGATCGCGTTATCCTGGCCAATAACGTCATGCTGGGTGGGCATGTGGAAATAGCCGATACGGTTTTTGTCGGCGGCGGCACGGCCATTCATCAATTCGTGCGCATCGGCCGCCAGGCGGTACTTGGCGGCATGAGCGGGATTGAGGCGGATGTGATCCCGTATGGGTCTGCGATGGGCAATCGGGCGCGGCTGATCGGTTTGAACCTTATTGGTCTCAAGCGACGCGGCTTTTCGCGCCCGGAAATCCATGCGTTGCGCGGCGCCTTTCGCCTGATCTTCCGGGAACCGGGCATCTTCAATGATCGGGTTGAAGAAGCCGAAAAGCGCTATGCGGATGACAAGAATGTGCAGGAAGTGCTGCATTTCATCCGCAATACCTCTCGCCGGGGCCTGTGTAAGGCAGGGCGCGGGGGCGATGATATGGATGATGAGTCGGAATGAGCATACGCCGCCCTCGCGCGCATAAGCGCTAACCGCAATCATGCCTGAACCCCTCGGCGTAGTCGCGGGCGGGGGCACCCTGCCGCTTCGGGTGGTGCAGGCGGCTTCCGCCATGGGGCGTCCCGTTCATGTGGTGGTGCTGGAAGGCCATGGCGATCCCGCTGCCTATGTCGGGCAATCCCATGTGACCTTGCGCTGGGGCTTGGCCGCGCAAATGCTGTCTTGGCTGAGGCAGAATGGCGTGCGGGAAATTGTGCTGGCGGGCAAAGTGACGCGACCTTCTTTGCTGTCGCTCAGGCCCGATACGGCTTCGATGAAGTTGATTGGTCGCATTGGTCGCGCGGCCTTCAATGGCGATGATTCCATCTTGCGCGCCGTGATGAAGGTTCTGGCCGAAGAAGGGTTTGACGTGGTGGGCGCGCAGGCGCTTCTGGCGGGGTTGCTACCGCAGGCAGCGCTGCTGGCCGGCCCTATGCCGGATGATATCGCGCGGGCCGATATCGCGCGCGGCCTTGCCGTATGCCATGCGATTGGCGCGGTGGATGTCGGGCAATCGGTGGTGGTGCAGCAGGGCTTGGTCCTGGGTGTGGAGGCCATTGAAGGCACGGATGCGTTGATCCTGCGCGCGGGTGGGCTGAAGCGCGAAGGCCCTGCCCCCATTCTGGTGAAGGCGCCCAAGCCCGCGCAATCCACACTGGCCGATCTGCCGACCATTGGCCCGAAGACAGTGGACTCCGCACTTGCCGCAGGCCTGCGCGGCTTGGCCTTTCAGGCCGGCGGGACCATTCTATTGGAACGCGAAGCAACCATCGCGGCGGCGGAAGCGGCGGGGATATTCCTGCTCGCCTTCGATCCCGCTGACTACAACAAAGGAGATTTTGCATGAGCCAAGGTCGTTTTCTGCATACCATGCTGCGCGTCGGCAATCTTGACCGCAGCGTTGATTTCTACACGAAGCTGCTCGGCATGAAGGAATTGCGCCGGCGTGATGTGCCGGATGGCAAATATACGCTGGTCTTTGTGGGCTATGCCGGGGAGGAAACCGGCGCTGGCGTGATTGAACTGACCTATAATTACGGGGTCGAGAAATACGAACTTGGCTCTGCTTTTGGGCATCTTGCGGTCGGTGTGCCGAATGTGACAGCCACTTGCGATACGCTCCGTGCAGCCGGCGTGAAGATCACGCGCGAACCGGGGCCCGTGAAATTCGGCACCACCGTGATCGCCTTCATCGAAGACCCGGATGGCTATAAGATTGAGCTGATTGAACGCGCCTGATCAAGAGCACGCATCCAAACAAAAAACCGCGCGGGGTGCATCCCGCGCGGTTTCTGTTTGGGCGTTACGCTTCAGCTATCAGTTGATGCGTTCACCATGCAGCGCGACATCAAGGCCTTCGCGCTCTTCTTCCTCGGTCACGCGCAGGCCAACGATGACATCGGTGATCTTGAGCAGGATCCAGGTGGCAATCGCCGTATAGGCCATGGTCGCCGCGACAGCGATCACCTGCTTGATGAATTGCTCCATCCCACCTGAAAGGCCATCCGGCACGGCCGTGGTGGCGGAAAGCGGGCCATAGGCCAGGAAGCCCACCAACAAGGCACCAACAATGCCGCAAATGCCATGCACACCAAAGGCATCCAGGCTGTCATCATATTTCAGTGCGCGCTTCAACGCCGTGGCGCCCCAATAGCCCGCCACACCGGCAACCAGGCCGATGATGAGCGCGCTGCCAGGCAACACGAAGCCGGCAGCCGGCGTGATGGCCACCAAGCCTGCCACCGCACCGGAAATCGCGCCCAGCACGGAAGGCTTGCCCTTGCCGATCCATTCCGCAGCCAGCCAGGACAGCACCGCTGCCGCTGCCGCGATTTGCGTGACCAGCATGGCCATGCCCGCACGACCGCCGGAAGAACCAAGTGCCGACCCAGCATTGAAGCCGAACCAGCCCACCCAGAGCAGCGCAGCACCAATCACCGCAAAGCCAAGATTATAGGGCGAGAGATTTTCTGACCCATAGCCGATGCGCTTGCCGAGCACGATCGCGGCAACAAGCCCCGCCACGCCGGCATTGATATGCACCACGGTGCCGCCCGCGAAATCCAGCGCGCCGAGTTCAAAAATCCAGCCATTCGGATGCCAGACCCAATGCGCGATGGGTGAATAGACCAACAGCGTCCAAAGCCCGACAAAGACCAGCAGTGCAGAGAACTTCATCCGATCCGCAACCGCACCCGTGATCAGCGCCGCGGTGATGATGGCGAAGGTCATCTGGAACATAAGGAAGACCGATTCCGGGATGGTGGTGGCCACCGCCGCGTCACCGGACCCCAGCGTAAAGGGCTTGTCCCAATTCTCCGCCAGGCCACCCAGGAAGAAGCGCGAGAAATCGCCGATCCAGGCATTGCCCTCACCAAAGGCCAGGCTATAGCCCGCCACCATCCACAGCACGGAAACCAGTGCACAGATGGAGAATGACTGCATCATGGTGGCGAGCACATTCTTCTTGCGCACCATGCCGGCATAAAACAGCGCCACACCAGGCACCGTCATCATCAGCACCAAAGCGGTGCTCACCAGCATCCAGGCGGCATCACCCGTATCAACCTTCGCCTCATCGCCGGCAAAGGCGGGCGCTGCGGCCATGGCAAGGAAAGCCGCGGCCATACCGCAGCGAGCGAGGAACCTCATGGGTTGTCCCTTCTTTTGCATTGTTTCGGAAATCGGGCTCACAGCGCGGATTCATCCGTCTCGCCGGTGCGGATGCGCAAAGCGCGTTCCACATCCATGACGAAGATCTTGCCGTCACCGATCTTGCCGGTGCGCGCGGTGCTGGCGATGGCTTCCACCACCGCATCCACCATTTCGGCAGGCACCGCCACTTCGATCTTCACCTTGGGCAGGAAGCTCACATGGTATTCCGCGCCGCGGTAGATTTCGGTCTGGCCCTTCTGCCGGCCAAATCCCTTGACTTCGGTCACCGTCAGACCCTGCACGCCAAGCGGGGTCAGCGCTTCTCGCACTTCGTCCAGCTTGAAGGGCTTGATGACAGCCATAACGAGTTTCATCGCGCTTTCCGTTTCTCTCTCTGGGCGGGAACCGACCCCCGCGTCATGGAGAGCTTTCCAAATCCCGTGCCAGCCTAAGGGGACGAAAATGCGCTGGAATCGGGCAATTCTCGCGTGTTATTCGCCCAAAATTCATTCATTTGCATATTTTATGCGCATTATTGGATGCGCTGTTTTTAGGCTTGGTCGTCCCCCTCAGCCCCGGTAGACTACGCCCCATGAAAGCTTCCCAGGATGTAGATGTTTGCGTGGTGGGTGCCGGGCCGGTTGGTGCCACCTTGGCGGCCAGGCTTGCTGGCGCTGGGGTCAAGACCGCGGTGGTTGACGCAGCCCCCCTTCCGCCCATGGAAATGCAGGCCTTTGATGGCCGCGCTTATGCCATTGCGCTGACCTCCAAACGGCTGCTGGAAGCGGCTGGTGTTTGGGAAAGGCTGCCGGTGGAACCCTGCCCGATCCTTGGCATTCGTGTCGCTGATGGTAGGCCCGGTGAGGCCCCCTCCCCGCTTTCGCTCCATTTCGATCATGCGGCGCTTGGCGAAGACCCCTTTGGCTGGATGGTGGAAGCGCGGTCCCTTCGTATTGCGCTCAATGCGCATTTGCCGAAACTGGCCAATCTCGCCGTGCATGCGCCCGCCAAGGCCGAGGTCACGCGGGATACGGATGGTGCGACCGTCACGCTTTCCACGGGCGCGCAATTCCGCGCCCGGCTGGTGGTGGGTGCTGAAGGGCGCAATAGCCCGCTGCGCGCCGCCGCCGGGATACGTGTTTCGCGGCTCGATTATCATTGCATGGGCATTGTCGGGTCCATCGCGCATGAAAAGCCGCATCGGCACATGGCGCTAGAGCAATTCCTGCCCCATGGCCCCTTCGCGCAATTGCCCATGCCGGCTTTGCCAGAGCACCCAAATGTCAGCGCCATTGTCTGGACCGACAAAACCGCGATTGCGGAGCGTTGCCTCGCCATGGATGATGCCGCGTATGGGCGGGAAATCGCACGGCGCCTTGGCGGGCATTTGGGCTGGGTGAAGCCGATTGGCCGCCGCTGGTCCTATCCGCTTTCGGCCATGCATGCCGCGCGCTACGTGGATACTCGCATGGCGCTGGTGGGGGATGCCGCGCATGGCATTCACCCGATTGCTGGCCAGGGGCTCAATCTTGGCTTTCGTGATGTTGATGCGCTGGCGTCGCTGGTGATTGAGGCCATGGCGCGCGGGGATGATCCGGGTGGTGCCGCGCTGCTGGCGCGCTACCAGGCGAAGCGCCGGCCCGATAGCCTGCTGATGCTGGGTGCCACGCATGTATTGGAGAGGCTTTTCGCCAATGACATCGCCCCCATCCGCATCGCGCGCCGTCTTGGCATTGGCGCGGTGGACCGGATGCCGCGGCTCAAGAATTTCTTCGCGCGGCAAGCGATGGGGATGAATTCCGCTGCGGGGGCATTGATCGGGAGGTAATGCGGCAGGCGCGGTGCCGTTCAGCCGGCCGCATTCCAGGGATTGATGACCTGGAGCCCCGCCGCCGCGAAAGCACTTGAATCCCGCGTTGCCACAATGAAACCCTGCGTGGCGGCGATGGCGGCGATATAGCCATCAGGTGTCGGAAAGCCCCGCCCGGCGATGCGCGCCTTGGCGGCAAGCTCCCCATATCGTTGCGCCGCCGCCGTATCGAAGGGCAGGATACGCGTGGCAAAAAGCGCCAGCAGCCCCGCCAGCGCGGCGGTCAGGTTATCCTTCCGTCGGCCCTTGGGCAGCGCGGCAATGCCAAAGGAAAGCTCGGCGATGGTAACGCTGGATAGAAACAGCGTCTCGGCAGTTTGGGCGTCCAGCCAGTCACGCACGGCGCGCTCTGGCGCTGGCTTCATCGCTTCAGAAATGACGTTCGTATCAAGCAGAATCATTCGAAGCTGAGGGGCTCGGCCGCGCGGGCGCTGCGAGGCTTTTCTAGCGCTTCGATATCGGCATTGGTCAGGCCGATTTTGCGGCTCATCTCCGAAAGCGCCGTGCCAAGATGCAAGCGGCCTTGCGGGCGGACAGCTTCTTCCAGAATGGCGCGCATTTCCGCTTCCGTACTGCGCTTATGCTGCGCGGCGCGGCGCTTCAGCGCGCGATGCGCTTCGTCGGACAGGTTGCGGATGGTGACGGCGGCCATGATAGCAATCCTAAAGCCTTGATTGCGATGCTATCACTATGCTCATTTTGCTATCAAATTGCAAGCTCGCCCAAGCCCCCAAATGATTCTCTCCGAAACCGTGTCCGGGCCTATCGGCCCATTCTCCAAACGCCTGGATCGGGAGATGAAAGCCGCAGCGTTCCACCAGCGATTGACGCGCGCGCCAGCAGCCCGCAATCCTGTTTCTGAACACTGGAAGAAAGGGTGACTTCGATGGAAATGAACCGCCGGGCCTTGCTGCTGACTTCCGCCGCTTTGGCCGCCAATGTTGTCGCACCAGAAGCCGCCTTCGCGCAGGAACAACCGCGCCGGGGTGGCATCATGACGGTGCATTTCCCGACCGAACAGCGCATCCTGAACCCAAGCCTGCAAGCTTCCACCGGCGTTTACATCGTGGGTGGCAAAATCCAGGAACCGCTGGTGGATCTGGATGCCGCCGGCAATCCCGCGCCTTGCCTGGCCGAATCCTGGGAAGCCACGCCGGATGGCAAGACCATCACCTTCAAGCTGCGCCAGGGTGTCACCTGGCATGATGGGCGGCCCTTCACCTCAGCGGATGTGCAATTCACCGCCATGGAGATGTGGAAGAAGATCCTGAATTACGGGACGACACTACAATTGTTCCTGGAGGCGGTGGACACACCAGACGCGCATACTGCGATCTTCCGCTACAGCCGGCCCATGCCGCTGAACCTGCTGCTGCGCGCGCTGCCTGATCTTGGCTATGTCTCCGCCAAGCATATCTACGAAGGGACAGATATTCGCCAGAACCCCGCGAATACGGCGCCGATGGGCACCGGGCCCTTCCGCTTCGTGCAATATGAACGCGGGCAATTCATCATCGCCGACCGCAACCCGAATTACTGGCGCAACAATATGCCCTATCTGGACCGCGTGGTCTGGCGCGTGGTGTCGGACCGTTCGGCGGCGGCGGCGCAGATGGAATCCGGGCAATTGCTGTTCAGCCCCTTCTCCGCGCTTTCCATCGCTGATTTCACGCGGCTTGGCCGCGACCCGCGTTTTGAAGTGACCACGCGCGGCAATGAGGGCAATGCGCGGACGAACACGCTGGAATTCAATTTCCGTAACCCGATCCTGGCAGATATCCGCGTGCGCCGCGCCATTGCGCATGCGCTGGATATTCCCTTCTTCATCGAAAACTTCTTGGGCCCCTTCGCCAAGGTTGGTACGGGGCCGATCCCGACCACCTCGCCCGATTTCTATCCGGCGAATATGCCGCAATACCCCTTCAACCGCGCCCAGGCGAACCGCATGCTGGACGAAGCGGGGCATCGGCGTGGTGCGGGCGGGGTGCGCTTCAATCTGCGCCTCAATCCGGCGCCTTGGGGCGAGGATATCGCGCTATGGTCCACCTTCATTCAGCAGTCCCTGAATGAGGTCGGCATCCGCGTTGAAATCGTGCGCCTGGATGCGGCAGGGTTCCTGCGCACCGTCTATAATGACTGGAATTTCGATCTGGCGACCGGCTGGCACCAGTATCGCAATGACCCCGCGGTTTCCACCACGGTCTGGTATCGTTCCGGCCAGCCGCGCGGCGCACCCTGGACCAATCAATGGGGCTGGACGGATGAGGAAACCGACCGCGTGATTGACGCTGCCGCGACCGAATTGGACCCCGCGCGGCGCAAGGCGCTTTATGCCGATTTCGTCCGCCGGGCGAATACGGAATTGCCGCTTTGGATGCCGATTGAGCAGATTTTCGTCTCCGTCATCAATCGGCGCCTGCGCAATCATTCCAATACGCCGCGCTGGGCGTCTTCATCCTGGCACGATCTCTGGCTCGCTTCTTGACGCGCGCCTGATTTCTGATGCGGGTATTGAGCCTCGCTGCCCGAAGATTGGCGGCGTCCTTGCCGACGCTGCTGATCATTCTGGCCGCCATGTTTCTGCTGCTGCAATTGGCGCCGGGCGATACGGTGGATGCGCTGATTGCGCAGATGGGCGGCGGCGGAGATGCGAAGCTGGCGGAAGAACTGCGCCGCTTCTACGGGCTTGATCTTTCCATCCCGGCGCAGCTTGGCAATTATGTGTGGCGGTTGATCCGCTTCGACCTTGGGTTTTCGGCGATTTACGGCAAACCCGTCGCGACCGTGATTTTCGAACGCCTGCCCGCTACGCTTGCGCTGATGACTGCGGCGCTGTCCTTCGCCTTTTCAGTGGGGCTGGTGCTGGGCGTGATCGCAGCCAAGCGCGTGAATGGCTGGCCTGATACGGTGATTTCCACGCTTGGGCTGATCTTTTACGCCACCCCTTCCTTCTGGTTCGGGCTGATGGCGATTGTGTTGTTTTCGGTCCATCTGCAATGGCTGCCGGCTGGCGGGTTTGAAGATGTGGCGGCGGGCCTCACGGGCTTTGCGCGGCTGCGTGACATTGCCGCGCATCTGGTCCTGCCCACCCTGACACTCGGGCTGATCTTCCTCGCGATTTATCTTCGCATCATGCGCGCTTCCATGCTGGAAGTCCTGACGTTGGATTTTGTGCGCACGGCGCGCGCCAAGGGTTTGGATGAAACCCGCGTCATGGTGCGCCATGTGCTGCGCAACGCCATGCTGCCTATGGTGACGCTGATCGGCCTGCAGGCCGGCACCATGCTGGGTGGTTCTGTTGTCGTGGAAAGCGTGTTTTCCCTGCCAGGGCTTGGGCGGCTTGCCTATGAAGCGGTGGTGCAGCGGGATTTGAATACGCTGCTGGGGATTGTCTTTGTCTCGGCCCTGCTGGTCATTGCCGTGAATTTTCTGGTGGATTTGCTCTATGCGCGGCTGGATCCGCGCATCGGCAATGGGGGCGCGCCCTGATGGCCGCACTCAAGCGTTTTGCGCTGGCCTATTTGCGCAACCCGGCAGCGGGCCTTGGGCTTTTGCTGCTGATTGGGATTATCATCATGGCGCTGACGGCGGATTGGTTCTTTCCGCGCGATCCCTTGGCACTCGCAGGGCGCCCATTGCAATGGCCAGGTGCCAATCCGCGCTTCGCGCTGGGTACCGATAATTCCGGGCGCGATATCGCGGCGCAAATCTTCCATGGCGCGCGGGTTTCGTTGCTGATTGGCCTGGTTGCGACCTCCATCGCTGTTGTCATTGGCATCGTGATCGGCGCGCTTGCCGGCTATTACGGCGGTGTGGTGGATGATGTGCTGATGCGCCTGACCGAGGCCTTTCAGACCCTGCCCAATTTCCTGCTGCTGCTGGTGCTCGTTTCCATTTTCGGCTCAGAACTCACGACTGTCGTGGTTGCGATTGGCGTGGTTTCCTGGCCCGCTACGGCGCGGCTGACGCGCGCTGAATTCCTCAGTCTCCGCAATCGGGAATTCGTGCAGGCGTGTCGCGGGCTTGGCATGGGGGATGGGCGGATCATCTTCCGCGAAATCCTGCCGAATGCGCTGCCGCCGGTGATTGTCTATGCCAGCGTTGTCATGGCGGTGGCCATTCTGCTGGAAAGCGCTTTGGCGTTTCTGCGACTTTCCGACCCCAATGTTGCATCCTGGGGCAATCTGATCGGCCTTGGGCGCGATGTGCTGCGGGTGCAATGGTATGTCTCCGCCATTCCGGGCATTGCCATTCTGGTGACAGTGCTGGCTGTATCCCTTGTTGGGCAGGGCTTGAATGATGCGCTGAACCCAAGGCTGAAAGGCCGATGAGCGCGGTGCTTTCCCTGCAAGGCTTGACGGTCGCCCTGCCGCGCGGGGCGGATCGGCCAGAGGCGTTGCGGCAGGTCTCGCTTGACCTTCATGCGGGCGAGATCCTGTGCGTGGTCGGTGAAAGCGGTTCCGGCAAATCCATGATGGCGAGTGCAATCATGCGCCTGCTGCCGGGCAATGTACGCATTTCGGGCGGCAGCATCCTGTTTGAAGGAAAGGACCTCGCCAGCGCGAATGAGGCGACCATGCGCGCGCTGCGCGGTGCCTGCATTGCCATGGTGTTCCAGGAACCCATGACCGCGCTCAACCCCTTGCGCAGCATTGGCGATCAGATCGCGGAGATGTTTCGTATCCATACCAGCCTGAGCACTGCCGAGATTGAAGTGCGCGTGCTGGCGCTGCTGGACGAGGTGCGCATCCCGCAGCCGGCGGAAGCCGCGCGCGCCTTCCCGCATGAGCTCTCAGGCGGGCAGCGCCAGCGCGCCATGATTGCGATGGCATTGGCGCTTGATCCTGTGGTGCTGATTGCCGATGAACCTACCACGGCCTTGGATGTCACCACCCAAGCGCAAATCCTGGCGCTGATCCGCGATTTGCAGCAGCGCAAGGGCACCGCGGTGCTGTTCATTACGCATGATTTCGGCGTGGTGGCGGAAATCGCCGATCGCGTTGCGGTGATGCAGCATGGGCTTGTGGTGGAACAGGGGCCAGCGCGCGATGTGCTGCATCAGCCCCAGCATGATTACACCAAGGCGCTGATCGCCGCCGTGCCGCCGCTGAAAGCCCCCGCGCCGCGGGCGATTTCCAGTGAGTCCATCCTGGTGCTGGAAGGCGTGCAAAAAACCTATCGCAGCGGGGGGTTATTCGCACGCCGCCGGCGCGAAACCCATGCGGTGCGGGATGTGACACTTTCCCTGCCCAGGGGTGGCACGCTTGGCGTGGTGGGCGAATCAGGTTCGGGCAAATCCACCCTCGCGCGCTGCATCACGCGCCTGGTGCAGGCGGATGGCGGCAGTATTCGCCTGGATGGTGTTGATCTTTTGCATTTGTCGAAGCGCGAAGCACGCCAAGCAGCGCGGCGCGTGCAGATGGTGTTTCAGGACCCCTATGGCTCGCTCAATCCACGCCGCCGCGCAGGGGAATTGGTGGCGCAAGGCCCAATGATCCATGGCATGTCGCGTGATGCGGCCATGGCCAAGGCGCGCGAGTTATTCAGCCTGGTCGGGCTTGATCCGGCGGCGATTGAACGCTTCCCGCATGAATTTTCCGGCGGGCAGCGCCAGCGCATTGGGCTTGCGCGCGCGCTGGCAATGGAGCCGGAAGTGCTTGTCGCAGATGAACCTGTCTCAGCGCTTGATGTCTCCGTGCAGGCACAGGTCTTGAAGCTGCTCGCGGATTTGCGCGTCAGGCTTGGGCTTTCCATTGTCTTCATCACGCATGATTTGCGTGTGGCGGCGCAGGTTTGTGATCTGGTCGCCGTGATGAAGGATGGGGAAGTTGTGGAACACGGCCCCATCGCGCAAGTTTTCGAGGCACCACGCCATGCCTATACAAAGGCGCTACTGGCTTCCGTTCCCGGGCGCGGTTTTGGCGCTTGATCAGGCGGCTCGACGCGAATCCCGCCACATCACAACTCCCACCACCAGCGCCGGCAGGCCGCACAGCACAAAACCAACGCCATGGCTGTTGGTCACGGCAAGCTGCGCCGCATAGATCACCGGCAGGATAAAGGCACCCACCTGACCAAAGGACAGAACGCCACCCGTTGCCGCGCCGCGCATGCCGGGCGGGGCGAGCCGCGCCGCTTCAGACAGCAGCACACCATGCCAGGACATGGCGGTCGCGCTCATGCCCGTGGCGATAACGGCAATCAGCAAAGGTGACCAATCCTCAGCGTAAAGGCTCATCAGCACCGCACTCACGGCCATGCCAAGCGAAAGCCCCGCCATGATGCGGCGCGGCGATACACGGCCACTGCCAAGCCAACCCCAGAAGATGCGCATCGGCACCGCAACCACCATGGCAATGGCAAACATCAGCCCCGCCGTTGCCAGATCGTAATTCAGCGCAGTCAAATACAGCACGTAATAGCTGGTGAAGGCGGTTTGCAGACCATTGAAGGCAAAGCAGGCCAAAGACAATTCGCGTAAATCCTTGGATTTCAACACTGCCGCCAGCGTGGTGCGGAAATCCGAAAAATGAAAACTGCGGCTAGGCACGCGATCCGAATCAAATTCGGCACGCAGCGGTTCCAACATGATAGCGAATAGGAAACACGCGCCGGCCGTTACCAGCAAAGCCCCACTCCAGCCCCAATACCAAGTCATCAGGGGACCGAGCAGCCCAGCGAGCAAAAGCCCCGCCGGCACCGCTGTCTGCTTGATGGAAAACACCAAGGGCGCCTGCTTCGGCGGTGAATAACGCCCGAGCAAATGTGAGCTTGCGGGGGTGGAGGTTGCAGCACCTCCGCCGCCGATAATCGCCGAAATTAGAAAGAACAGCAGCGGCCCCGCCGCCGCCAAGGCCATACCAAGCGCCAGAAACACCAGCGCCACCTGGCTCATGCGCAGCGCCCCATAGCGGATAATGAAGCTGCCGCAGCCAAGCTGGAACACAAGTGCCGCAAGCGCTGCCGCGCCGACGTAAACGCCGACCAGCGCCGGGTCTATGTGCAAATCCTCGATAATCGCGGGAGCAATGACAAGCGGCAGGGTGCGACCGATGGAAGCAAAGGTCTGCTGCACAAACATGGCGCCAAGCGCCAAATACAAAAGCCTCTTCGCCGTATCCGCTACCATGAAAAACAGACTGACCCCGCAAAGATACGCAAGCCTAGGCGCGTTTTGCGGCGGGCGAAAGATGTACCGGAAAGCCTAGCCATCATCCTCGGCATAGGGATTGCGCGGCGATCGCATTTGCAGCCGGATCGGCACGCCCGGCATGGTGAAATGCTCGCGGAAGGAATTCACCAGATAGCGCCGATAATCCTCCGGCAATTCATCGGCCCGCGTGCCGAAAATCACCATTGTGGGCGGCCGCGCCTTGGGCATGGTCGCGTAGCGCAGCTTTATGCGCCTGCCATCCACCAGCGGCGCCTGATGCCGTGCTAAGGCCGCTTCGAACCAGCGATTAACCTCCCCGGTAGGAATGCGGCGATTCCAAAGCGCATAGGCAGCGCGCACCGCGGGCATGAGCTTATCAACGCCCCGCCCAGTCGCCGCCGAAAGCGGCACCACCGGCACGCCCTTGGATTGCGCAAGCGATGTCATCAGCGCGTCTTCCACGCGCTTGCGCGCCACATTACGGTCTTCCACCGCATCCCATTTATTGAGCGCGATCACCAAGGCGCGGCCTTCGCGTTCCGCCAGGCGGGCAATGCGCAAATCCTGTTCATCCATGCCAAGCAGCGCATCCAGGACCAGCACCACCACTTCCGCTTCCTTGAGCGCGGCAAGGGAAGACGCGACCGACATCTGCTCCAGCGTTTCCTGCACCCGCGCCTTCTTGCGCATGCCGGCCGTATCCACCAGCCGCACCTCACCGCCCGTGGAATCGCGCCATTGCACGGCAACAGCATCGCGCGTCAGGCCGGGTTCGGGGCCGGTGATCATGCGGTCTTCACCAAAAAGCGCATTCAGCAGCGTAGATTTCCCGGCATTGGGCCGGCCCACAATGGCTAGGCGCAGCGGGCGTTCTGTATCTTCTTCCTCTGGCTCATCCTCTGGCAGCGGGCCAAGCTTGGCCGCGATTTCATCATGCAGATTGCCAAAGCCATCGCCATGTTCGGAACTGACCGGCACCGGGTCGCCCAGGCCCAATTCAAAGGCTTCCATGGCGGCAGTGGTACCGGCGCGGCCTTCTGCCTTATTCGCGACAACCAGCACCGGCACGCGCATCCGCCTGAGCCAAGCCGCGAAAGCGCGATCCGCGGGCGTGATGCCGGCGCGCGCATCCATCACAAACAGCACGAGGGAGGCGCCACGCAAAGCGGCCTCAGAACTCGCGCGCATGCGGCCTGGCACGGTATCGGGTGGCGCTTCCTCAAGCCCGGCGGTATCCACCAAGGTCACGTCGCGTCCGGCGATGCGCGCGGTCACTTCCTTCCGGTCACGCGTCACGCCCGGCGTGTCATGCACCAAAGCAATGCGCCGTTGCGCCAGCCGATTGAACAGCGTGGATTTACCGACATTGGGCCGGCCCAAAATGACAATGACGGGTTGCATGAAGGGGCTCTGTTCAGCCTTCGCCTGCAAAGGCGATCAGGCTGCCATCATCTGTCGCGACAATCAGGCGCCCGCCCACCGCAAGCATTGGCAGGGAAAGCGCGCCCGGCAGGCGTTGGCGCACCAATACATCGCCATTGGAGGGGTTGAGCGAGACAAGCTCTGCCAAGCTGGTGCCGACAAAAAGCCGCCCGCCGGCCAGCAGCGGCGATGAAAGCTGCACCCTCGGTTGCGGCTTATTGCCCTCCGCAGGCGGGCGCAGCGAAACCGCCCAGCGCGCCTGTCCGGTATCGCGCTGTAGCGCCGCTACTTCGCCGGCATCGGTGGCGCCAAAGACCCAGTCGCCCGCGGCCCAGGGCATTTCTGTGCCGCCAAACTCGCGTTCCCAAATGCGCCGACCGGCCCGCAGATCAATGGAAAGCCCAACGCCCCCCATGCCAATGGCAATGACGCTATTTCCCGATATCACCGGGGCAGCACGCACACTGCCCACATCAGCAAGGCTGGTGCCGCCGGCTGCGGCCAGGCTGTCGCTCCAGATCACGCGGCCATCATTGGCGCGGAAGGCCAGAATTTCGCCAGACGGAAAGCCGGCCACCACGGTCTCGCCAGAAATGGCGGGCGGCGGCAGGCCAAGCGGCACGGTCAGGATTGCCTGGGCACGGTAGCGCCAAAGCACTTTGCCATCCTCGGCGGAAAGCGCCAGCAGCGTGCTATCCAAGGTGGTCACGAAAATCCGGCCATTAGCGAAGGAAGGCGCGCCGCGCATGGGGGCGGAAAGCCGCACACGCCATTTCACCGATCCATCGGCAGCGGAAAGCGCCAGCAGCTCGGAAAGCCCGGTAGTGACGAAGACAGTATCGCCTTCGACGATCACACCGGCGCCACCGCCTTCGCCGCGTTCATTTTCCGGGCGCGTATCCACGCGCCAGCGGCGCGCGCCATTGCTGATCTCAAAGGCCGATACATAGCCTTCCGCATCGCCCATGAAAACGCGATCCGCACTGGCCACCGGCCCCGCGATCACGCGGCGGCGATAGGATGTGCCGGTGCCATAGCTGCTTGACCAAGCCTGACGCAGATTGGAACCGAGGGCGATATGCCCACCGGCATGGCTAGCCGCACCGCCAAGCTGCGGCCATTGACCGCGTATTTCGGGCACTGGGAGGGAAACGGCCAGGCCCCGCGCATCAGCATCCGCTTCAACAGTACGATCCGGCAGCGTCAGCACGGGTTTCCGCTCACCAACAATCTTCACACGTCGCTCGCCAAAGATACTGTCCAGCGTTTCGCAGCCGGCCAGAAGCCCGACCGAGCCCAGCAACCAAGCGCGCCGAGAGATATCCCGCCCCGTCATCCTTCAAGCCCCATGGCAAGACGTTGAGCCCTTTCCCGAACCCCGCGCGGCGCCGTGACATCAGCGGCCAGTGCCTGGAAAGCTTGGCGCGCCTCATCGCGCCGGCCCGCCCGCAGCGCAATCAGCCCGGCGACTTCGCGCGCCGAGGCATTCCAGGCCGAGTCGGGGCGGGTCAGCGGGGTGATGCGCGCGGCCAGCATGGCCAAATCTCCCTGATCGAGTGAGCGGATGACCCAAAATAAGGAAGCCAAATCCCGATAAAGCGGATCGGCGCTGCTATCAGCGGCGATCGCATCATAAAGGCGGAGCGCTTCTGCCAAATCCCCGGTCTCGGCCTTGAGTGCGGCAGCGCGCAACCGCGCCAAATCACGATAGCCGGCGGGCGCCCCGCGGGAGGCTTCTTCAAAGCGCTGCGCCATGGATTTGAGGTCAGCCCCTTCGGCTTCCGCCGCGCGATGGGCCGCCATGAAGGCCATGCCGGCTTTTTCAGCCTCTCGCGCTTCGTACCAGCGCCAGCTTTGATGGGCGCCAATGCCGGCCAGCACAAAGACAAGTGCGCCCAAGACCAGAGTCCCGTAGCGCTTCCACAGCCGGCGGGCGCGTTCAGCGCGAAGGTCTTCCGCAACCTCGTCAAAGATATCGGGCAAGGCGATCCTCGGTCAGAGAGACGTTTGGCGCAGGGCTAAGCCCTTCCGCTGCGCCGGTCAAACGGGGAATTTCGGGTTTGCGGCGCGAGATGGTAAAGATTTTAGGAAAAAATTTGTAATTCATTAACTATTCTAAGGTCTTGTTGTGAAATGCGTAACCCTCGCTCCCTATTGATGGTCTTTATGCTGCTGGCCGGCTGCGAAAGCATTGGTGCCCCTGGCGCGCCCTTGCTCGCCATTCCAGCGGCCGTTGAGGGGGTGTCGCTTGTCACCACGCAGCGCGGCATCGGCGATAATGTAGTGTCCTTGCTGACGGGCCAGGATTGCTCCTATGTCCGGCTCGCTAAGGGCCAGACCTATTGCGCCTCAGACCCGCCGCCGCCAGTGCAGCCTATTTGTACGCGCAGCCTGGGCAAGGTGGATTGCTGGACGACGCCGCCAGTGGCCACGCCGCCCTATAGCAATGTGCGCGACGGGCCATATGAGTTAACCGCCGAGCAGGAACGCAACCGCACGTCACGCTGGCCAAAGCTGTTCTGATCAATGACCCGGCGGCGACACGTGCCGCCGCCGGATCAATTTTCTCTTAAAGAAACTGCGTCAGCCGATAAAACCGCGCGGCACTGCGCCAGAACAGATCAGCCTTTTCCTCGGCCGAGGCACCAGCGGCGATGCGCTTGAAGGCATTCCAGCCGGCCGCATAGCCATAGCCGCCCTTATCCACCGGGAAATTGCTTTCAAACATGCAGCGCTGCGTTCCGAATGATTCAATGCAGCGTTCCATCCAGGGGCGCCAATGCTGCGCCAATTCTTCTGATGAAGGCGCAATTGCGCCCGCTTCAAGCCCAAAGCCCGGCAAGCGCATACCAAGCCCGCCTACCTTCACCATAACATTCGGGCATTGCGCCAGTTCCGCCATATTGCGCGACCAGGCGGCGAAAACCTCATCGCGCTTGCCGGCATAGGGGCCGATGCCAAGAATGCCGCCGCAATGATCCAGCACAATCGGGATTTCGGGGAAGGCGCGCGCGAGTGAAGCAAGGCGCGGGATTTGGTGGAAATAAATCCAGGCATCGAAGGAAAGCCCATTCCGCCCAAGGGCGGCGAAGCCCGCGCGGAAGGCAGCGCTGTCCATCATGTTTTCCGCCGGCGTATAGGCCGGGTTCAGCATCACGGGGTCAGGGTCCCAGGTCGCGATATGGCGAATGCCGCGAAACCTGCCGCCGGCGGCCGCGATATGCGCTTCCAAAACTGGCTGTACCGCATCACCCAGCGTCAGGTCTGCATAACCCACAATCCCCGCATTGGCGGCGATATCGCCATAGATGCCGCTTTCGAACATCGCCGCGATGCCGGTGACGAATTCTGTCTCACCCACTGGCTTCAAGGCTTCAGGGCCAGCCGCGCGGTGCATGGACCGCGCTTGGACATAAACCGTCGCCTTGATGTTATGGCCGCTTTTCAGATCGGCCAGGAATTCATCATGCAGATAGCGCCATCCCGGCCGATCCCATAAATGATGGTGCGGATCAATGATCACCTGCGCAGGGTCCAGGATTTCTTCCTCCCGCGCGGCGAGCCAATCCTCTCGGACGGCGAGGTAATGCTGCACCTGATGTTGGGACATGGCGTATTCCTGACCGCGTGGCTTCAAGCGCCCATGGGATGGCGCTTTGCGCCAAGCGTCAAGCCTGGGCGAGGCAAGCGGCTTGTTCTATGATCCCCACAACATCTGAGGACCCGTCCATGCTCACCAGAAATGCCAAGGGCGTTTTCGTCATTGCGCCCACCCCCTTCATGCCCGATGGCGCGCTTGATCTGCCAAGTGCGGATCGTATGACCGATGCCTTTCTGGCCGCAGGTGCCAGTGGCCTGACGCTGCTGGGCGTGATGGGTGAAGCGCCGAAGCTTGATCAGGAAGAAGCGATCAGCTTCGTAAAGCGCGTGATCAACCGCGTGGCGGGGCGCGTGCCGGTGGTGGTGGGTGCCTCGGCGCCTGGTTTTGCCAGCATGCGCGCTGTGGCGCAGGGCGCGCTTGATCTGGGTGCGGCGGGCATCATGGTGGCGCCGGCACCGGGCCTTAAGGGCGATGATGCGGTGCTGTCCTACATTATGCAGGCCATGGATACGGTGGGTGATGCGCCCTTTGTTTTGCAGGATTTCCCGCAACTAACCGGCATTCATATCAGCGCTGGCATGGTGGCGCGGGCTGCCGCTGACCCGCGCCTGGTGATGCTGAAGGCCGAAGATTATCCCGGGCTTGATAAGCTTTCCGCCATCCGGAAGATGGAATCGGAAGGCAAGATGCCACGCATCAGCATCCTGGGCGGCAATGGCGGGCAATTCCTGCCCGAGGAACTCTCGCGCGGCGCGGATGGCATCATGACCGGCTATGCCTTCCCGGAGATGTTGGCCGAGGTGATTGCGCTGATGGCCGCAGGCAAGCGCGACGCGGCGCAGGACGCGTTTGATCTTCATCTGCCATTGATCCGCAGCGAGTTGCAGCCCGGCCTTGGCCTTGCCATCCGCAAGCACGTACTGGCGCGGCGCGGCATCATCGCCCATGCGGCTTTGCGCGCCCCCGGCCCCAAGCTTTCGCCGGAAACCACGGCGGAAATTAATTACCTGCTTTCCCGCCTTCAAGCACGCGGCGGCGCCAAACTTCCCTGACCACCACAAGTTTTACACACAGGAGGATACCCCATGCCCAAAATCGCCATCGCCGTTGAATTCAAGATCAAGGAAGGCCAGCACGCGGCCTTTGACGCGATCATCCGCGAACATGCCCGCCTGACGCTTCAGGAAGAACCAGGCTGTGAGCGTTTTGATGTGCTGCAACCGCTCGACAAGGATAGCGCGCATGACAAAAGCCGCATCATGCTGTGTGAGGTCTATCAGGACCGCGCGGCGGTGGATGTGCACACCAAGAACCCGCGCCTTGCCAAGGTACGCGATGCCTATGCCGCGCTGATCGAAGGCCGCACGCTCACGCTTTGTGAGATGTGAGGCGCCTTCGCCTTTCTCAGGCTTCGTCAAGCCGCGCAGCAAGGGCAAGATCCTCCGGGCTCATTTCATGGGCCTGGAGGATCGGCACCAGCTGATGGGAAGCATAAAGCTCCCCTAACGCCTGCCAATCCCGTATGACGGTTGCATAAATCCAGCGATAATAATGCAGGTTCGCGACATGCGCCCGATCGGCGGATCAGGATGGCGGTATTCGAGTGCTGTCCTCACACTACGCCACTTGTCGGTATGCTTGTGGGAATACCAGGTCACATACCAATGCATCTGCTCGTGGATAAAGTTTGCCAGCAAGGCAGTCTCGGTAAACAAGGCAGTATGCAGCTTGATTACCGGGTGGCTGTAAGGAAGCACCCCCGGCGCTATGCAGACCTCCTTGCAATATTCGTAAGGGCCAAGCGCGTATTTTGTGCTAAGCGCGATCAGCATTTCCCGCACCGCAATCGCGTTGCGTTCAGCATGCGGCAGGTCAATGCAGATCCGAAGATCGCTCATGGCGCGAAAGGCCAAGGCCCAAACGCCTACCCCGCCAAAGCCGCCTTCACCGCCGCCAGCGCTTCTGCCGCGTTGGCTGCATCCGGCCCGCCGGCCTGTGCCATATCGGGCCGCCCGCCACCGCCCTTGCCGCCCACCGCCGCCGAGGCAGCGCGCACCAGCGCCACTGCATCGGCGCGGCCCTTGGCGACTTCAGCCACCGCAACCACAATACTCGCCTTGCCTTCCGCCGTGCTGATTAGCGCAACCACATCGGCGCTGCCGCCCTTCAGAATGGCCTCAGCCAAGCCCTTCAAATCGCGCGGCGGGACTTCGCCCAGATCACGCAGCGAAAGCCGTAGCCCGGCCACTTCCTCAATCTCCGCCCCACCGCCGCCGGTCGCGAGCTTCTTGCGAAGCTCCGCCACATCGCGTTCCAGCTTGCGCCGTTCCTCGACCAGCGCCGCGATACGCCCGGCCAATTCGCCAGGCTGCGCCTTCAAAACAGCCGCCGCCGCCGTCAGGCTTTCTTCCATTTCATTGATGTAAGACAGCGCCGCATCACCCGTGACGGCTTCCACGCGCCGCACGCCGGCACTGACGGCGCCCTCGGCGATAATCTTGAACAGGCCGATATCACCGGTGCGCCGCACATGCGTCCCGCCGCAAAGTTCCAGCGAATAGACGCCATGCTTGTCGGTTGCTGCCGGGTCATGCCCCATGCCGACCACGCGCACTTCTTCGCCGTATTTCTCGCCAAACAACGCCATGGCGCCGGCTTCCACCGCCGCTTCCGGTGTCATCAACCGCGTAATCACCTCGGCATTTTCGCGAATGCGGGCATTCACCTCCGCCTCCACCCAGGCGAGTTCCTCGGCTTCCATGGGCTTGTTGTGAGAAACATCAAAACGCAGCCGATCCGGCGCATTCAAGCTGCCCTTCTGCGCGACATGCGTGCCAAGCCGCCGGCGCAACGCCTCATGCAGCAAATGGGTCGCCGAATGATGCGCGCGGATATTGGACCGGCGCGCATGCTCCACCGTGGCACTCACCGCCATGCCTGGCTTCGCTTCGCCATGCACAACTTTGCCCAGATGCACGAAAAGATTGCCAAGCTTCTTTTGCGTATCGCGGATTTCGATCCGGCAGGCATCGCCCGCGACAATCACCCCCGTATCGCCCACCTGGCCACCGCTTTCGGCATAAAACGGCGTCTGGTTAAGCAGCACTGCCACTTCCGTGCCGACAGCGGCATGACCCACCACCTTGCCATCCACAACCAGCGCGGTGATCTCGCCCTCCGCGGCTTCCGTGGAATAGCCGAGGAATTCGCTGGCGCCGATCTTTTCCTGCACATCAAACCAGAGGCTTTCAGTCGCCGCTTCCCCGCTGCCAGCCCAAGCCGCACGGGCGCGGCGCTTCTGTTCCGCCATGGCGGCGTTAAAGCCTTCCACATCCACCGCACGGCCTTCACCGCGCAAAGCATCTTGCGTCAGGTCCAAGGGGAAACCAAAAGTATCGTAAAGCCGGAAGGCGATATCGCCCGGCAGGGTCTGATTGGACCCAAGCTTGCCGGTTTCCTCCGCCAGCAGATGCAGGCCACGTTCCAGCAGGGACCTAAAGCGCGTTTCCTCAAGCCGTAGCGTCTCAGCAATCAGCCCCTCAGCGCGCACCAATTCCGGATAGGCCGTGCCCATTTGCCGTATCAGCGAAGGCAGGATGCGATGCATCAAGGGCTCACGCGATCCCATCATGTGGGCGTGGCGCATGGCGCGGCGCAGGATGCGGCGCAGCACATAGCCGCGGCCTTCATTGGAAGGCAGCACACCATCGGCAAGCAGAAAGGCGCCGGCGCGCAAATGGTCAGCCACCACGCGGTGGCTGGACCGGAACGGCCCATCCGGGTCTTGGCTGGTGGCTTCCGCACTCGCCAGGATAATCGCACGCAGCGTGTCCGTGTCGTAATTGTCGTGCTTGCCTTGCAGGATGGCGGCGAAGCGTTCAAGCCCCATGCCGGTATCAATGGAAGGTCGTGGCAGCGGGTTGCGCGTGCCGGCGGGTTCTTCCAGGAACTGCATGAAAACCAGGTTCCAGATTTCGATGAAGCGATCACCGTCCTGATCGGCGCTGCCGGGCGGGCCACCGACAATCTTATCGCCGTGGTCGAAGAAAATCTCGGAACAAGGGCCGCAGGGACCGGTATCGCCCATGCGCCAGAAATTGTCGGAAGTCGGGATACGGATGATGCGATCATCGCCGATCCCCGCAACCTTTTTCCAGATGTCGGCAGCGTCCTCATCTTCCGAATAGACGGTCACCAGCAGCCGGTCCTTCGGCAGCGCGAAATCCTTGGTCAGCAATTCCCAGGCATAGGGGATGGCTTGCTGCTTGAAGTAATCCCCGAAGGAAAAATTGCCGAGCATTTCGAAAAACGTGTGGTGCCGCGCGGTATAGCCGACATTGTCGAGGTCGTTGTGCTTGCCCCCGGCGCGGACGGATTTTTGTGCCGAGGTGGCGCGGGAATAGGGGCGCTTTTCCTGGCCGGTGAAGACATTCTTGAACTGCACCATGCCGGAATTGGCGAACATCAGCGTCGGATCATTGCGCGGCACCAGCGGGCTGCTTTCCACCACCTCATGGCCATTGCGACGGAAGTAATCCAGGAAGGTCGCACGGATATCATTGCTGCTGGTCATGTTTCGCCCATTGGGTCCGCGTTTTCGAAGGGCGGAGAGGTAGCGCGCAGCGCCCCGCGCGTGAAGGGGCGGCCTCGCCGTATCGCCGCGCCGGCGCGCGGCAGAACGGCTAGGCTTGTTTGTTAGGTCGCATTTTCCGAGCCGCCAAGTGAGCCCACTTGGCTTGAAAATGCTCAGATTCTTCCCGGCCAAACCCCAGGCCGCACCGCAAGCGCGCAAATCAGCCCGTAAGCAGTAATGCCAAGCGCCACGGCAATGAATTGCCCCGTCAGCCCCAGCACCGCCACATCCATCAGCAAGGCACCCCCCAGCACCGCAAGCCCCACACGCGTGACTGCCGCCAGCACCGGCCAGCGCATCCTGCCTGCCCCCATGGCGGCGAAGTAAAGCGCCATGCCTAAGCCAAAACCAGGCAAGGCCCAGCCGATGATCGCGAGCGCCTCAGTCGCAATCGCCGCCACGGCCGCGTCACTGGCGAAGGCCGCCGCCACCTGGGCGGGGAAAAGGGCAATGCCAAAGCCGATGACGCCCGTGACCGCAAAGGCCAAGGCGCCGCCAGTCCAGGCGATGCGCCGCGCCTCCTCCCAATCGCCCGCGCCAACCGCGCGCCCCACCAGGGCCGTCAGCGCGGAGCCTATGCCGAAAGCCAGCGGGATCATCAGGAATTCCATGCGCGCTGAAATGCCATAGGCCGCAATCGCCGCCGGGCCGAAAGCGGCGATGCGCGCCGTGACCAGGATGGTGGCCAGATTGGCCAGCGTCGCCATCACGCAGGCAACCAGCCCCACCGCCAGGATGCGCCCAAACAGCGCGCGGCTGAGCGGCACGCGAAAATCCGGCACAAACCCAGCACCGCCGCGCAGCACCACGAAGGCCATGATCAGCGCGGAAGCAGTCATACTGAGCGCGAAGGCCATGCCGGCACCAGGTAGCGCAAAGCCCAGCGGTTCCATGAAGACCCAGGCGAGCGGTGGGAAGATCAGCCAGCCGCCCACCACGCCCCGCGCCGCCAGGGCATGCCGCCCGCCACCGCGTAGGATGGACGCCAAGGTATTGGCCATCCAGGCCGGCAGCGCGCCGGCGCCAAAGGTCCAGGCGGCATAGGCAGCGCCTGCTTCCGCCGCCCCCGCGCCGCCGATAAGGCCCAGGATCGCGCGTGGAAACAACAGAAAAGGCAGGGCAAAAAGCGCCGCGCCCGCGCAGGCGATGATCAGGGCATGGGCCGCCAGCGCCGCCGCTTCATCCCGCTTCCCGCCGCCCAAGGCGCGCGCAATGGCCGAGACCACGCCGCCCCCCATGGCACCAGCCGACATTTGGGAAAGCAGCAGCGTGAAAGGCAGCACCACCGCCCAGCCCGCCAGAGCCGCCTGGCCCTGCCGCGCCGCAAGCCAGGGCTCGATCAATTGCGCGATAACCTGGGTTGCCGCCAGCAAACTGGTTGGCGCCGCAAGGGCAAGGATGCGGCGCAGGCGTTCTGTCCCACTAATCACGGAAAAGCCGCCGAGTCGCACCTGAAAAGCCTGTCTGCATGCCCCATCGGAGCCCCCTGAAACCCTACTGACAAGGGCGAATCGGGGGTTTTCCACAGATTTCTTTGGCGCGGCGCTTCATAGAACTTGTGTGTCCGCCCCCTTTTCCCTACCGTATCTTGTGTTGGGGAGATCAAAGGGGGTTCCTTCATGGATTGGACGCAAGAAGCGATTGAGCGGCTGCGCGCCTTCTGGGCCGAAGGGCTTTCGACGGCGGAAATCGGTCGGCGTATGGGCATTTCAAAAAATGCCGTGGTGGGCAAGGCGCATCGGTTGAACCTGTCTTCCCGGCCAAGCCCGATACGGCGTGACCCGCAGGAAAGGCGCACCACGCCAAGCCCGCGCCCGCCGCGTCAGGCGCCTGTGGCCCGGCCAATGCCAAGCGCGCCGGTCATGCGCCCGCAGGCCCCGCCGCCGCAAGCCGCCCCGGTGGTGCTGGTGGCCCCGCCGCCGGCTGCCATACGCAACCCGGCGCCGCCCCGCCCGCGCCTTGGTGGGTCACGGACCTGCTGCTGGCCGATTGGGGAGCCCGGCACCCCTGAATTCCGCTTCTGTGAGGGTGATCCCATGTCCGGCAAGCCCTATTGCGCTGAACATGCTGCGGTTGCCTATGTAAAGCCGCGCGAGAAGGAACGCCGCGAAGACGCGGCCTGAGATACCTTTCCAGTTACACGCAAAACGGGGTGACTGCCTTGCAGTCATCCCGTTTTTTTATGTGAGCAACCGGGCTACAGGGCAGCCATGAATACTGTCCTTGTCGGCGTACTGTTGCAGCTTTTGGCGCTGGCGCTGTTTGTCGCCATGGATACGCTGTTGAAGCTGATGACGCTCAGCTTCGCCGTGCCGCAATTGATGTGGGCGCGGTTTCTGTTCAGCTTCATCGCCGTCACCATCGCCATGCGGCTGATCACGGGAAGCCTCCCCTGGCGGACCCGTGCGCCCGGGCTGCAAACCATTCGCAGCCTGTTATTGGCGGCGTGCAATTTCATGTTCTCCTCGGCGCTGGTGCATATCCCGCTCGCGGATGCGACCGCGGTCGGCTTTGCCTCACCACTATTTGCCCTGGTGCTGGCAGCGATCTGGCTTGGTGAACGGATTGGTCCTCGGCGCTGGTTCGGCATGGGGCTTGGCTTTGCCGGCGTGGTGATCCTGCTTCGCCCGCCTTTTCTTTTCGCCGGGGAGCCCGCGCATTGGGCCATGCTGCTGCCGCTGGGCGCTGCCGCGCTTTTCGCCGTCTACCAGATCCTGACCCGCAAGCTGGCCGCGCTGGATGATCCGCGTACCACCATCCTGCATACGTCCTTTGCGGCGACGCTGCTGACCTCGGCCTCGCTTCCCATGGTCTGGGTCTGGCCAAGCGCGCTCGATTGGGTGGCGCTGGTGCTGCTTGGGCTGCTTGGCGGTGCATCCCATGGGCTTTTGGTGCTGGCCTTTGCCCGCGCACCCGCCAGCCTGCTGGCGCCGCTTTCCTATACGCAAATGATCTGGGCGGTAGTGGCCGGGGTGCTGGTTTTTGGCGATGCGCCGGATGCCATTACGCTGCTTGGCATGGCCGTGATTGCGGTGAGCGGCTTGGTGGTAGCGGTATCGGGCAGAGACAGGAAGCGTTGACATATTTGGTGTCAATTAGAATCGCTTTCGCCCAAACCTAGCAAAAAGATTGACGAGACCTTATTTCAGGTGTTCACCCCGCCCTTAACCGGCGGCTCAGGGAATCACTTTATCAATGGCAAATATCGGTCTGGCCAAGGGCGCAGAAGAACGCGGTCACGCGCGTGAGGCGTTGGACGCTGACAGCGTTCGCGAAGCCTATCGCCGTTGGGCGGGGGTTTATGATCTGGTTTTTGGTGGGGTGTCCGCCTTTGGGCGCAAGCGCGCTGTAGAGGCCGTCAATCGCCTCGCCGGGCCGCGCGTTTTGGAAGTGGGTGTTGGTACTGGCCTGGCGCTGCCGCTTTATCGGCGCGATTTGCAGGTGGTGGGCATTGACCTGTCGCGGGAAATGCTCGCCAAGGCCCATGAACGCGTGGCGGAAGACAAGCTTTCGCATGTGCGTGGCCTGGTTGAAATGAACGCGGAAGAAATGGCCTTCGAAGATGGGTCCTTCGATATTGCCGTTGCCATGTTCACCGCAAGTGTGGTGCCCGATGCGCGCAAGCTTTATGCTGAAATGTCGCGCGTGGTGCGCCCGGGTGGGCACATGCTTTTCGTCAATCACTTCGCGGCGGAAGGTGGTCCGCGCTGGTGGATTGAACGCGCCATGGCGCCGCTGTCACGCCGGCTGGGTTGGCACCCGGATTTCGCGCTGCGCGATTTGCTGAACCCGGAAGACGTGACCGTGGAAGCAATTGAGCCCTGCCAACCGGGTGGTATTTTTACCTTGTTAAGCGTACGGAATATTCAACCGCTGCGCGCAGTCTGAAACGTCACGCAAGCCTTCCCGGCACAGCAGCAATCACCGCTTCTTCGGCATTGGCAAAGGCCAGGCGCAAATGGCGTTCCTGGCCGGGGCCGAAGAAGCTGCCGGGCAGTCCGAGCAGGCCGCGTTCCACGGCAAGCGCCTCGGCGGTTGCCTCGGAATCTCCGGCTCCATCGGGCAGGCGCAAATACGCGAAATAAGTGCCGAGCGCATCAATGCGCCAGGCATTCAACGGTACCATGGCAGCGCGGAAACAGGCAGCGCGTTCGGCCATGATGGTGCGATTGCCAGCACGCCAATCACGCAGTGCTTCCACGCCCCAGGACAGCGCGATTTGCGGCGCGCGCGGTGGGCAGATCTGCACCGTATCAATCGCTTTCGCCAATTCGCGCTGAAAGCCCTGCCCCGCCGCAATGGCGCCCACGCGATGGCCGGGCACGCAATAGGCTTTCGAGAATGAATAGAGATGCACGACATGGTCGCGCCACGCTGCATCCTGGAACAGCCCATGCGGAGCGCCGGCAGCTTCCGGGATGAAGTCCCGATAGGTTTCATCTAGCACAAGCCAGGCCCCATGATCCCGACAAAGCTTCGCGAATCGCGCGATGAGCTCGGGTGAATAAGTGGCGCCGGTCGGGTTATTCGGCGTGACCAAAGCCACGGCGCGCACGCCTTGCATCAGCGTCGCCGCCAGCGCCGGGTCGGGCAGGAAGCCATCCTCTGCCCGGCAGGGCAAAACGCGGCAGGGAATGCCAAGCGCTTCCAGGGTCATTCGGTGGTTGAAATACCAAGGCGCGGGCAGCATCACTGCCTCCCCCGCGCCGGCCAGCGTCATCATGGCGAGTGTAAATGCCAGATTGCCGCCGGCGGTGATGGCGACATCGGCGGCCCCGATCCGCGCTTCATAGGCGCGCGCCATATCGGCGGCGAGTGCTTCTCGCAAAGCGCCTTCGCCTTCTATCGGTCCATAGCCGGCGGATTTGGCATCCCCCGCCGCGGCAGCCAGCCGCGCGAGCAATTCAGGATGCGGCGGATATCCCGGCACGGCCTGGGTCAGATCGAGCACCGGCCCAGCGCCCCCCTGGTAGCGGGCGGCCCAGCCGCGCACGGCGGGGATCGGCGGGGCGCCGGTGGCGCGGATGCGGGGGGAAAGCGGCAAATCCATCAGCGCAAGGAACCATCCCCGCGCGGCGGCGTCCATGGGCGAGTTGGTTTTACCAGGGGCCTAGTCCCCGCGCTGCGCTTCCTTCAGCGCCCGGCGCAGCTTGGCGATGCCGCTGCGCGTTTGCCCCTCAGCGCAAAGCTGCCGCCCCTCATCCGCCAGAAGGCGCAAATGCACGGGGGTTTCCGTGCCGAGAGCGGCGAAGCGGCCCGCTAGCTCGGCGCAATATTCGGGAGAATCGGAAATCAACCGCGGCGCGGCCTGTTGTGCCAAGGCGACGGGCGGCAGAAGCAGCAAAAGGGCAAAGACCCAGGGCATGGGTTCGTCATAAGCCGCCCCGCCCTGCCGGGGCGTTTCGGCCTCATGAAGCCCGCGTCATGCGCGGGAACTGAGCGTGAGCCGCGCCTCCAGCCCTGGCCTTTCCGCGCCGGGCTTTGCATCCCCTAGCTGCAATTCCCCGCCATGGAGCGCCGCGACGGCCTTGACCAAGGAAAGCCCAAGCCCCGAACCCGGCAGGGCGCGGGAAGGATCGGCGCGGAAGAAACGTTCACCTGCCCGGGCGCGGTCCATGGGGGCCAAGCCTGGACCTTCATCGCTTACGCTGATTTCGCGCTTGCCGCGCGCCGGCGCACCGGCGGTCAGGCGAATAGTGCCGCCTTCGGGGGTGAATTTCACGGCATTGTCCAAAAGATTGGCGACGGCCTGCAACAGCATGTCGCGATCCCCCACCATCTCTAGCTTTTCCGGCCAGGAAGTTTGCAGTTGCTGGCCGCGTTCTTCTGCAAGCGCGCCATAGACTTCCGCCGCATCGGTCAGCACTGCCGCCAGATCGAAGCGTGCGAAGGCTGCGCGCCGCGCCCCGGCCTCAGCCTCCGCAATGCGGAGCAGGGCCTGGAAGACGCGGCTGATACCATCCAGATCAGCCACGGTGGTTTCCATCGCGGCACGCAGGCTTTCCTCATCCGGGGCGCGCAGCAGGGCATTTTCAAGCCGCATTCGGGCGCGTGCGATGGGCGTGCGCAAATCATGCGCGATGGAATCGGAAACGCCCTTGATGCCCACCATCAACTGATCAATGCGATCGAGCATGGCATTCATGCTGGCGCCCAATTGGTCGAATTCATCGCGTTGCGTCGAAAGCGGCACACGGCGAGAAAGGTCACCGGCAGCAATGGCGCCCGCAGTCAATGAAGCAGCACGCAGCCTATCGGCCAGCACGCGTCGCAGCGCCGCCGCCCCAGCCAGCGCAAAGGCAACAGCAACGGCGAAGGACCATAACAGCGCCTCAGACAGGAGGGATCGCAGCTTTTCGCGATCCGTCGCATCGCGCCCGACCAGCAAGCGATGGCCCTGATCAAGCAGCACGCGATGCAAGCGCGCCGGCACCGCAACACCATCGCGGCGCACCATATCGGAAGACCAGGAACCAGGTATCCCCGCCGCCGACGGCCAGCGATCCAGATTACCGGCAAGGCGGTTCCCCGCCTCATCCATCAACAGATAGATGGCGTGATCATCAATATCCACCGCCAGTCTTTCGCCAATCGCCTCCGTCGCTGCAGCCACGCCGCCGCCGCGCCAAGCTTCCTGCAGGCCAAGTGCATCCGCGCGGATCGCATCATCTATCTGGCGCGACAGCGTGCCCGCCGTGCCCCACCAGAGCATGAGCGCAAAGCTGGCGATTGCTGCAAGAAACAGCACGGCAAATAGCGCGGCAAAGCGAAAGCCGGCACTTTTCAGATAGGCGCCAACATCGCGCCAGCCGCCAGCTTCTTCAGGCTGCGCGGCCATCAGGCATCAGGCTTCAGCGCGGATCATATAGCCCGCATTGCGCACGGTATGGATCAGCGGCACATCAAAGCCCTTATCCACCTTCTGCCGCAGGCGAGAGACATGGACATCAATCACATTGGTTTGCGGATCGAAATGGTAATCCCACACCTTCTCCAGCAGCATGGTGCGGGTGACCACCTGGCCCACATGGCGCATCAGATGTTCAAGCAGGCGGAATTCGCGCGGTTGCACTTCAATCCGGCGCCCGGCCCGCGTGACGGTGCGTGACAGCAGATCAACTTCAAGATCCGCCACGACAAGCTTGGTTGCCGGTACTTCCATGGCGGGCCGCCGCGCGAGCGCTTCAATGCGTGCCAGCAATTCGGCAAAGGCGAAGGGCTTGACCAGATAGTCATCGCCGCCGGCCTTCAACCCCTTCACGCGTTCATCAACTGAGCCAAGCGCCGTCAGGAATAGCACCGGGGTCTTGTTGCTTTGGCTGCGCAAGGTCTCCACGATCCTGAGCCCATCCACCCCGCCCGGCAGCATGCGGTCCAGGATAAGCAGATCAAAGGGTTCGGACGCGGCCATGAAAAGCCCATCGCGCCCATTGGCGACGTGCTCGACAATATGCCCGGCCTCTTGCAGGCCTTTTTTCACAAAACGTGCGACCTCGGCATCATCCTCAACAAGCAGGATTTGCATGGCAGGCTAACTCCAGAAACAGACCAGACTCCTCGGCGCCGGAAGGCTACGCCCCTTCGCTGGATTATTCAAAGCAAACCCTCAGCTCGGGGGCGGCCGACGCCCCACCTGAACGGTGATTTCCATCACGCGCCCTTCCCGCATAAGGGAAAGCCGCGCATTCTGCCCCGGCGGGATGGCCGAAATGCCGCGCACCAATTCGCGATTATTGCTGACGCGCGCACCATCCACCGCGGTAATCACATCACCCTGGCGAAGCCCCGAACGGGCGGCAGGGCTGCCACGCTCCACGCCCAGCACCTGCGCGCCGCCGCGTGGTGGGCGCCCTGGCTGTGCTTCCACATCGCCCACCGACACACCAAGCCAGCCGCGTTCAACCCGCCCGCCGCGCAGCAATTGTTCAATTACCGGGCGCGCCAGATCGGATGGCACAGCAAAGCCAATCCCGGCCGAGGCACCGCTTGGGGAGAAGATCAGCGTCGTGATGCCAATCACCTCTCCGGCCATGTTAAATAGCGGCCCGCCGGAATTACCCGGATTGATCGGTGCATCGGTCTGAATGAAATCATCATAGGGGCCCAAGCGAATATCGCGCCCTATGGCCGAGATGATGCCAGACGTCACCGACCCGCCTAGCCCGAAGGGATTGCCCGCCGCCAGAACCCATTGGCCTACGCGCATCTGGCGCGAATGGCCAAGCGATACCGCCGATAAGGGCCTTTGCGCTTCGATCTTGAGCAGCGCAATATCGGTCAATTCATCAACGCCGATGATGGTTGCCGGATATTCAGACCCATCATGCAGGCCCACCAGCACATTCGCGGCATCGCCGATCACATGCGCATTGGTCACGATAATGCCCGAAGGTTCGATGATGAAGCCGGACCCCGCGCCCTGAATGGTCGGCCCCCTGCGGCGGGAAGGTTCGCGTTGGTTGCGTTCCCGCGGTTGGCCGCGCCATTCCGATGCAGAGCCTTCGCGCGCGGTGATCTGAATGCTCACCACTGCCGGGATCACGCTTTGCGCGAGATCGGCAAAATCCGGCAGGCCACGCTGCGCAATGGCGGGGCCGCAGGCGGCCAGGGCAGCGGGCAAGAAAAGCGCGGCGCGGCGCGATAGCTGGGGCGGAATTGAATTCATGATGGCGCATAGATGCGCCGCTTCGGCGCGCGCTTCAACCTTCAGTCGAGGTTGGATTTTCTGGCCAGGCATGTTTCGGATAGCGCCCACGCATTTCCTTACGCACCTCGGCCCAGCTTCCGGCCCAAAACGCCGCCAAGTCACCCGTGATGGCAATGGGCCGCCCGGCGGGGGAAAGCAGCGCCACTTGCAAAGGCACGCGCCCGGCGGCGAGCAAGGGCAGCCCCGGCAGGCCGAATAAATGCTGCGCGCGGGCTTCAAGGGTTGGCACTTCCCGCGCGTAATCAATCGCGGCACTCCGCCCGGCCGGCAGCGCAAGCCGTGCGGGCAGGGCCTGGTCCAGCGCGCGGCGCGCTTCCCAGGGCAAAAGGCCAAGCAGGATCTGCGAAAGATCAAGCGCCGCCAATTCCTGCAAGCGCGTGAGACCCGAAAGATGCGGCGCCAGCCATTCCTGGGCGGAGGCGACCAGCGCCTCATCTGCCAGATCAGGCCAGGCATCGCCTTCCACCTGCCGCATCCAGCCGATGCGCGCGCGGGCCTGCCGTGCCACATCATTCCAGGGCAGGTCTCGCAGGCCGCGCTGAGCCACGGCCTCAGCGAGAGCCGCCGCCATGGCGGCAGGGTCCGCTTGCGGTAGGGGAGATTCCTCCAACACCAGCGGGCCGAAGCAGAGCCGCCGGCGCGCCAGTACCGCACCGGTGCGCGCATCAAAGGCCGCGCCTTCTTCCCGCCGCAGCCTTTCGGGAAAGCGTGCCTCCAGCACCGCGCGGTCGAGTGGCGCGGCCATGCGGATGCGCGCCTCGGTCCCCGCGATTTCCAGATCAGCCACGGCGAGCAAAGGCGCCTTGGCCAAGGGATCAACGCCCGTGATGCGGGCGCCCTGGCCTGAGGCCAGGCGAAAGGCGCCATCCATGGCGCCGCGCCGGGCGGCGATACGGTCCGGAAAACCAGCGGCCAGCAGGGCGCCGGCATCGCCTTCCGCCGCGACGCCATTGCCGATACCAAGCCGGCGCCGATGGAGGCTGGCGGCGCGACGAATACGCTGCACCGCGCCACGATCCGCCGCTGCGTGATCACCGCCCGCCAGCAGATCGAGGCGCAGCCCGATATCCGCCGGCGCTTCACGCCCGCGCAAAGGGTCGCGTTCTTCCAGAAGCGCGGCAAGCTCCGCCGCCAGTGCCTTTTCCGCGTTGCCTTCCGCCGCGAGCATCATGCGCGCAAGCCTTGGGTGCGTGCCAAGCCGCGCCATGCGCCGGCCGGTTTCGGTGATGCGTCCTTCCTCATCCAGCGCATCTAGATCGCGCAGCAGGCCACGCGCGGCGGCCATTGTCCCAGCCGGCGGCGCATCCAGAAAGGCGAGCGCGCCAGGCTCCGCCCCCCAGGCAGCGCAATCAAGCGCAAGGCCGGAAAGCTCCGCTTCCAGAATTTCGGGCCGATCCGCTTGCGGCAGGCCGCGATGCAAAGCCTCGGTCCAGAGCCGGATCGCCACGCCAGGCGCCGTGCGCCCCGCGCGGCCCGCGCGCTGTTCCGCTGCCGCCTTGCCGATGCGCAAAGTCATCAGCCGCGAAAGCCCGCTCGCGGCATCAAGCCGCGGCGCGCGGCGATAGCCGCCATCCACCACAATCCGCACACCGGGCACCGTCAGCGATGTCTCAGCGATGGAGGTCGCCAGCACCACCTTGCGCTGACCATCAGGCGAAGGGTTCAGCGCGCGGTCCTGTTCTGCCGGCGGCAATTCGCCGTGCAAGGGCAGCACCAGCGCATCCAACCCGCCAAGCCTTTCGGCAGTACGGCGGATTTCTCCCCAGCCCGGCAGGAAGGCCAGCACATCGCCGGGGTGGGAGGCCAGCGCCTCACGGATTGCGCTTGCCATGGCTTCGGGCAAATCGCGCGGGTCGCGCAAATCCCGTGCGCGATGGCGAAGCTCCACGGGGAAGGCGCGACCCAGGCTTTCAATCACCGGCGCGGGGCGGCCCCCTTCCGACATCAGCCCAGCGAAGCTCGCGCCATCCAAGGTGGCGGACATGGCAAGTAGGCGCAGTTCGGGGCGGAGAGCGCGTTGCAAATCAAGCGCGAGCGCCAGGGCCAAATCAGTGTCCAGATTGCGTTCATGCGCTTCGTCGAAGAAAATCGCGGCGACACCTTCAAGGCCGGGATCGTTTTGTAGGCGGCGCACCAGCAGACCTTCGGTGACCACCTCAACCCGTGTACGGTCGGAGAATTGCCGATCAAGGCGCGTGGAAAGCCCAATGGTGCCGCCTGGCTGGTCTTCCCCAAGCAGGGACGCCATGCGGCGCGCGGCGGCGCGGGCAGCCACACGGCGCGGTTCCAACACCAGGATGCGCCCTGCAGCGGCCCAGGCTTCTTCCATGAGCGCGAGCGGCACTATCGTGGTCTTGCCCGCACCCGGCGGCGCGATCAGTACGGCGTTGGAGGCGTTGCTAAGGGCAGCGCGCAGCGCCGGCAGCGCTTCGGTAACGGGCAATTCGGGGAGCATGGGCGGGGAAGATTATCCAGGTATTCCCATCCATGTGACGCCGACCGCCTTAGCAATCAAGCGGCGGAAGTGGCCTCAGCGCGGCCCCGGCCCCGGGCGCGGCGGCATAGGACCCGGACCAGGCGTAAAATTCGGCGGATTGACCCAAACGCCACCAACCGGTGGCGCGTAGCCTGGCTGCTGCACGATGTTGGGGTCGGGCGGGCAATTCGGGCGATTGATGCCGCAATCCCAGGCGAAGCGATCCGGCCGGCCGGTCATGCTGCCGCCGGGAATGAAGCGGCAGGCGCATTGCTTGCCCGCCATGCAGGCCAATTGCCCTTCACGGGCTTCGGTGCATTGCGGCGGTTCCTGCGCCGCCAGAGGCAATGAAAACAGCAGAAAACAAGCCAGGAGGATTTTGCGCATGGTTTAGCCTCACCGGTAAAGATTAACCGTTTACTAACGCGCCGAGCGTATTCTTATTTGCGGGCTTGCACCAGGGCGCTTTCGCGCCCCTTTATGGGGGATGCGCGCCCTTATTGCCCTCCTCACCATATTGATACTGCCCTGGCTGCCGGCGCGGGCGTTGGAAAGCGCCGTGCAGGAATCGCCGCGCGCGCGGGTGACACTGGTTGCGGATCATCTGGCCATCGCGCCGGGCCAGGCGTTTCAGCTTGGGCTGCGCATCCGCCTCGCGCCGCGCTGGCATAGCTATTGGCGTCATGCCGGGGATGCCGGCGCGCCCACGGAAATCAACCTGACCTTGCCGGAGGGCACCCAAGCCGGCCCCATCGCCTGGCCAACCCCGCAGGCAATCCCCTTCGGCCCGCTGATGAGCTTTGGCTATTACGGCGAAGTCGTGCTGCCGATGCAGATCACGCCACCCGCCGGCCTGCGTGCGGGGGATGTCTTCAGCATCTCGGCCCAGGCGACTTGGCTTGTCTGCGATGATGTCTGCATCCCGGAAGAAGGCAGCTTCCGGCTTGATCTGCCGGTCGCCGCGCAGGCTCAAACAAACCCTGATCTGGCGCCGCTTTTTGCCGCCGCTGCCGCTGCATTGCCGCGGCCCTCCCCCTGGCAGGCCAGCGCCACCATTCAGGGCGATGCGCTGCGGCTGCGGCTGACTGGCCCTGGCCTGGGGCGCGAAAGCCTCAAGGAAGCGCTGTTCATCCCTGGGACCGGTGGGCTTTTGGATCACGCCGCGCCGCAACGCCTCAGCCATGGCGCGGATTGGCTGGAACTGACGCTGAAGCGGGCCGAGCGGCCGGAAGCGCACCCAAAGCTTGAAGGCGTGCTCTTGCTGACCGACCAGGGCGGGCGGCGGCTCGGCTATGACATCGCGGCTCCGTTATTAACGGGCGCGGCCTTCCTGCCGCTGTGGCAGGCGCTGATTTTTGCGCTGATCGGCGGCGTGATCCTGAACCTGATGCCCTGCGTTTTCCCCGTGCTCGCCATGAAGGCCATGGCCTTGGCACGGCTTGGCGGTGCCGCGCGCGGTGCGGTGCGGCTGGAGGCTGCCGCCTATACCGCCGGCGCGGTGGTGAGCTTCACGGCCCTCGCCGGGCTTTTGCTGGCACTGCGCGGCGCGGGGATGGCACTAGGCTGGGGTTTCCAATTCACCTCACCAGTGTTTGTGCTGGCGATTACCTGGCTGATGCTGGCTGTCGGATTGAACCTATCCGGCGTTTTCGCGCTTGGCGGGCCGATTGGCGCGGGCGGGCATATCGCGGCGCGCGGCGGGTTCTTGGGCAGTTTCGCGACCGGCGCGCTGGCAGTGTTGGTAGCGAGCCCTTGCACGGCGCCCTTCATGGCGGCGGCGATTGGTGCAGCTTTGGTGATGCCGGCGCCGGCCACCATCGCGGTTTTCGCGGCGCTCGGCCTTGGGCTTGCGGCGCCGACACTGATCCTGGCCTTGGCCCCCGGCCTGACGCGGCTGCTGCCCCGGCCCGGCCCCTGGATGGAAAAGCTTCGGCGCATCATGGCCTGGCCCATGTATGGCGCGGCGCTTTGGCTGGTTTGGGTGCTTTGGGCGCAAAGCGGTTGGCCGGGCGTGGCGCTGGCGCTGGTGGGCGGGCTTGGCCTTGGCCTTGCCGCCTGGGTCTTAGGCCGGGCGCAACGCGAAGGCCGGCGCGGGCTTGGCACGGTTCTGGCCGCGCTTGCCCTGCTGCTGGCGCTGCCCTTTGGCCTGACCGCCGCCCCCCCGCTGCCCGCCGCCAGCGACACTGCCGAAAGCTGGAACCCCGCCCGGGTGGAGGCGCTGCGCGCCCAAGGCAAGGGCGTTTTCCTGAATGTCACCGCTGCCTGGTGCATCACCTGCCAGGTGAATGAGCGTCTCGCGCTCAGGCGCGATGCCGTGCAGGCGGCCATGGCGGCGCGCGGCATTGTTTATTTGAAAGCGGATTGGACTCGCGGCGATCCTGCCATCACGGCGCTGCTCCGCAGTCATGGCCGGGAAGGCGTGCCACTATACCTGTTCTGGCCGCCGGGCGGTGGGGAGGCGGTGATCCTGCCCGAAGTACTGACTGAAGCCATGGTGCTGAGGCAAATTGCCGCGCAGTGACGTTATCTGCTTGACGCGCCCCGGGGGCGGCGGGATATCTTTGGACCTCGGCATAAAGACCGAAAACAGCGCGGGTGTGCTGGCGCAAATTGAGGCTGGCTTGGCTTTGTTAACGCGTTTCCGCGTGAGGCCAGGATTTAGGCCTTGCGCTCCAAAGGGTCTTGCTATGCCGCTTGCCGAAACCCCTGCCGATCCCAAGGCGATGCCGGATTTTCTGCGGCTGGTCGGGGCTGATCTTTGGACAAAGCGCCTCGCGGATTTGGGGCGCCGCGCACAGGCAAGCGCCTTTCAAGGGCGCGCCACGCAGCATCGCCATGCTTTGGAATTTGCGCTGGCACGCGCGGCGCGCGGCACGGCGCAGGGTAGCGCGGAACGCCGCGCGCTTGGCTTTGCGGCAGAAGCGGTGCGGCTGGCGAAGGGCTTGCCGGAAGCGCGGCGCGAGAAGCTGCGCGCCGCCATCACCCAAGGGCTTTCTGGTGAGGCCACGCTGATCCCTTTGTTCCATTTGCTGCGCAGCGCATCCCTTTATCGCGCCCAGGGTTTTGAGGTGCGCTTCACCGGCCTTGCGGAAGGCAGCGCACATGATCTGACCATCAGCTGCGGCAGCGCCGTCGCGGAAGTGGTGTGCGAGACAATCTCAGCCGAGGAAGGCCGCCCGGTGCAGCGCGGGCATTGGTATGCGCTGATGGATAGCGTCAATCCCGAATTGCAAACCTGGCTGGCCGCGCATCCCGGCCGCTATGTGCTGCGCATGACCTTGCCAGATGGGCTTTCCGGCCCCGACAAGGCAGCAGAATTGCAAAGGCGCATCATGGCCATGCTGGCCGCGGAAAAGCGCCAGGATAGCAGCGCCGATGCGGTGCTGAAGCTTGACCCGCTGGTGCTGGCCGGCGCGCAGGCTGATCCCCTTCCCGGCAGGCTCCGTCAGCAATTCGGGCCAGAGGCGCATTTGGCCGTGACGGGCGACCCTGCCGGCGGATCAGTCTTTGTGCTGGCGGCGCGCGCTGGTCAGGAAAACAGTATTTCAGATGCAGTCGCTGCGCATATGGCGAGTGCGGCGGCAGAACGATTATCGGGCGCCAAGCCCGGCATTGTTTCGGTTTTCATCGAAGACATGGACCGCGCGGAATGGCGGAGCCTGCGTGATGAATTGGCACTGGAAGGTGCGGTGCGGCGCTTCCTGGCCGGCCATGCAGCGCGGCGCGTGGTGGCGGCTGCCTGTTCTTCCCGCGCCGAGCTTTTCGGCCTGGCGCCACCGGATGCGGTGACGGGTGGGGAGTTGCGCTTTCGCAACCCATCCCACCCTGCCGCGAAATCAGCCGCACTTGCGCCGGCGATACTATCCACCGCGGAGTGACGTTATCAACCAAACTTCGCCAGAATAGCGCAGGCAAGCGACGCTATCACTGGCGGTTATGCGCCATCAACGCCCCGTAAACTGCGGGGCGCGCTTATTCAGGAAGGCGCTGACCCCTTCCTGGAAATCGGCGCTGGTGAAGCACATGGTTACCAGGTCATCACCCTCAACTTCACTGGTGGCCTTGCGCAGGCGGCGGATCGCTTCCTTGGTGGCGCGGAGCGTGAGCGGCGCCAGGCCGGAGATATTGGTCGCCAATTCCATGGCGCGCGCCGACACATCATCAGGTGTTTCCAGCATTTCGGAAATCAGGCCGATATGCTTTGCCTCATCGGCGGAAAACAGCCGCGCGGTCATGATCATTTCCGTCACGGCTGCGGGACCAACCAGCGCATAGAAGCGCGCGAAGTTGTGCATGTTGAGGATATTGCCGAGAGTCTTCGCAATCGGCAGGCCGAAGCGGGCATCCTTGTCCGCAATGCGGATATCGCAGCAGCCGGCAATGCCGAGCCCACCGCCGGTGCAGGCGCCGGTGATGGCCGCGATGACGGGCTTGGTGCAGCTCTCGAGCGCGCCCAGCACCTTATCAATACGCGCTTCGTAATTCAGCGCATCCTCGGCGGTGCGGAATTCGCGGAATTGGGAAATATCGGTGCCAGACGCGAAAGCCTTGCCGCCGGCGCCCATAATCACCCATACGCGAATCGCGGGATCGGCGCTGATTTCATCGGCCAATTCGGCCAAGCGCGCATACATGGCGAAGGTCATGGCATTGCGCGCTTGCGGGCGGTTGAAAGTGGTCCAGGCAATGCCGCCTTCGCGGATTTCGTGCAGCAGGTCTTCGGTCATGGTCAGGTTCCTCGGCTTTGGGATGCGCATGGGTAGCGCGCGGCGCTGGCGCGTCAACCCGGTCTCTTGCCCGGGGGCGGCGGCGATGCCAACAAGGCGGCGTATTTTCTCGGAGACACCGCCATGATGCCGCTTTCCCGCTTCACCGTGCTTGACCTGACGCGCGTCCGTTCCGGCCCCACCTGCGTGCGTCAGCTCGCCGATTGGGGGGCCAATGTGATCAAGGTGGAAGCAACCGATGAGGTTGATACGGGCAAGGGCATGGGCGGAGAGCGCCATGGGCCGGATTTCCAGAACACCCATCGCAACAAGCGCGGCATGACGCTGAATTTGAAGGCGCCCGAAGGGCTGGCAGCCTTCCATCGCCTGGTCGCCAAGGCCGATGTTGTCGTGGAAAATTATCGCCCGGATGTGAAGGCGCGCTTGGGGATTGATTTCGACGCGCTATCGGCGGTCAATCCGCGCATTGTGCTGGGCTCGATTTCCGGCTTTGGCCAGGATGGTCCCTATGCCAAGCGCCCGGGCTTTGACCAGATTGCGCAAGGCATGGGCGGCATCATGAGTGTCACCGGCATGCCCGGCCAGGGACCCGTGCGCGCGGGCATTCCTGTCGCGGACCTGACGGCGGGGCTTTACACCGCGATCGGCATTCTGGTGGCGCTGCTGGAGCGCGAGGCAACCGGCAAGGGCCGCTGGGTGCATACCAGCCTGCTGGAAGCCATGATTGCCATGATGGATTTCCAGGCGACCCGCTGGACCATGAAGGGCGATATCCCCGGCCAGGCCGGCAATGACCACCCAACCACGACGCCCACCGGCCTTTTCCGCACCAAGGACGGCCTGATGAACCTGGCCGGTGGCGGGCAGCAAATGTGGGATCGGATTGTGGCCACCTTGGGCATTACCGAAGAAGCCAAGGACCCTGCCTTCGCCACCGACAAAACGCGCCACGCCAATCGCGACAAGACCAATGCGCTGCTGCAATCGCGCCTGATTGAAAAAACCACCGCCGATTGGGTGGAAGGGCTGAACAAGGCCGGCGTGCCAAGTGGGCCAGTCTACACCATGGATCAGGTTTTCGCCGATACGCAGGTGAAGCATCTGGGCATGGCGATGCCGGTGGCCCATCCCGCCCTTGGCGAAATTGCCCTGGTGCGGGCGCCGATGCAGATTACGGGTGTGACTTGCGCGCGCAGCCCAACCCCGGAACGCGGTGAGCATACGGATCAGGTTCTGGGTGAATTTGGGTTCTCGGCTGAAGAAATCGCTGCTTTACGCGCGGCAAAGGCAATTTGATCCTGCTCTGAAGTAACATCACGCCAAGCGGAAGCGCTTGGCGTCCTGGGCGATGCGTTGCGCCGCGCTGAACGGAAGCGTTTTTACCGCCGCGTCGGCAGGCGCGTATTGGCGCCGATTTCGTAAGGGGTGCGCAAGGGCGACATATCGCCGCGCGGCGCCTCCGGGTCCAACGCCTCAAGCCGATCATTCGCGCGGTCCTGGTCCAGTTGCTGCTGCAGCGTGGACATGGCGCGTTCCGTGCCCGCCTGGCCGGTGGTGGGCAGGTTGGAAGGTGTCGGCGCCGGCCTTGAGGCGGCGGGCGCGGTTGCGATTGGCGCTGGGGCTGGCGTTTCGGCGCAGGCAGCCAGCGCCAAAGCGACGAGCAAAGCCCCGCGCCGGAACATCACAGACGCACGCCGGTGGTGGCGAAGGCGACGTCAGCAGTCTGCTGCACATTGCGGTCCAGATAAATGGCCGCGCCAATGGCAATGATGATGGCAATGCACATGCCGCTGATGATGCCGTTCATGGTTTTCTCCCGGAAACTTAGCCTTCGCTAGCTTATGGCTTCAGGACCGATGCTTTGCAAGATTTTCTCGGCCTCGGCCAAATCCTCGGGCGCATTGGCGTTGAAGAAGGGGTCATAAGGGCTGGAGGGCCAGGCGGCCTCCGCACAGCCGAAGCGCGCGGTCCAGCGATCAATCTTGCGTTCCCCGGCCAATAGCGCCACGCGCAATTCGCCGCGCAAAGCCACGGGCCAAAGCGCGGCTGGCGGGTGGGATTGGCCGGCGGAGGATGCCGCGGCCATGGGCATACCCCCTGCCTGCCGCGCTGCATGCAGACGTGCGACAAAATCCTCTGGGATGAAGGGGCAATCCCCGGGGACCGAAGCAACCCAGGCCAAATCCGGCCGATGCGCCGCCGCCCATTCAAGCCCGGCCAGAATACCCGCGAGCGGCCCGGGGTGATCCGGCAGCGGGTCCGCCGCCACGGGCAGGCCAAAACCAGCAAAGCGCGCGGGATCACCATTCGCATTCAGCACCACCGCCGCAACCTGCGGCGTGATGCGCGCCAGCACATGATCCAGCAAGGGCCGCCCTCCGAGCAAGCGCAGCGGCTTATCCCCGCCCCCCATGCGCCGCGCGAGCCCGCCCGCCAGCACAAGCCCCAGCGTTTCAGCCGCCATCGCGTTCCGCATCCGCGCTGTTCTTCCGCCAATGCTTGGCACTTTCTTCTTCAACGTAACGCAGATCAGCATCGAAAATGATGCGGTCTTCCCCCGCGAGTGCCACAAAGCGCTTGCCCTTGCAGCGCCCGATCAGCATCACGCCGGCCTCGCGCGCAAGCTCCACCCCCCAGGCGGTGAAGCCGGAACGCGATACCAGGATGGGAATGCCCATGCGCACGGTCTTGATCACCATCTCGGATGTCAGCCGCCCGGTGGTGTAGAAAATCTTGTCGCCAGGCGCTTCCTTGTTGCGGAACATCCAGCCCGCGATCTTATCCACCGCATTATGCCGCCCGACATCTTCCATATAGACCAGCGGTTCATCCTGCCGACACAGCGCGCAACCATGAATGGCGCCGGCTTCCAGATAAAGTGTGGGCAGCGCATTGATCCGATGCAGCAGGCGATAGAGCCAGGATGTGCGAAGTTCCGCGCGCGGCAGTTTCGCTTCCGCAAAGCCTTCCATCAAATCGCCAAAGGCGGTGCCCTGAGCGCAGCCGGAAGTGAGCGTTTTCTTGCGCAGCTTTTCCTCATAATCTGTCCGCCGCGCGGTGCGCACAATCACCACGGCCAGATCATCATCATAATCAACGCCGGTTACGTCATCATCCGCAAGCAGCATGCCTTGATTGAGCAAATACCCCAGCGCCAAATCTTCCGGACGGTCGCCGATGGTCATCATGGTCACGATTTCCTGACCATTCAGAAACAGCGTGAGCGGGCGTTCGACCGTGACGCTGGCTTCAATCACCGCCCCCGTGTGGTCGCGCCCGGAAACGCGGCGCGTGAGGCGCGGATCGGCAGGATCTGGGCGGATGATCATGGCTTCATGCATGGGCTGAAGATGGGCGGCGGGCGGCGCCGGCGCAAGGTTCAGAAGGAGACTGCGAGCCCCACCGAGGCGCCGGAGACATTCTGGCCGAACAGATACCGCGCCACGATGCGGATGGATTGCATGTTGAAATCCCAAACGCCCAATTCATGGCGCCCGACATTCATCTCAATCCCGCCGCCCACCTTGGTCAAATGGTCAAAACCGATCGCCACCTGATCGCCGAAATAGCGTGAATGGGACAAATCCACGACCCAGCGCAGCGGACGGCCAAACATTTCCCGATCCATCGGCCAACGCACCCGGCCCCAAACATTGGCAGTTTTCGCTTCTGATTCGCCGCGCACCAGGGATGAGGTATCGCCAAAGGTCGAAAGCCGGATATCCGTGTAGCGCAATTCAAGATCAATCTCGTAGCCAGGGCGAGGGATGTTCAAATCCAGCATGAGTGAACCGCCAAGGCCATAGGCATTCATGCGTCCGCGATCGAGAAAGGCCAAATCCCGGTTCAATTTCATTTCCAGAAGGCGCCCAACCAACGAGAGATCGGTTTCCACATGCCCAAGCGCGGCATTCAGGATGGGGCGAAACACCAGGCCTTCAATGATCGGAAAATCCCAGCCAACACCGACAGTGCCAGAGACATTGTTCCAGCGCGTTGGCAGCGGGGATTTCTTTTCACCTTCCGAGAAAACGAAGGCCGGAGCGTAGCGCGTATATCCGAGGAAGCCTTCCAGATAGAGCGGAAAATCAGGGTCCACCGTGAAGCCCAGGCCGAATTGCGTGGTTTGCAGCCCGGTATCTTCTTGCCCACCGCGACTGATGCTGAGCGAGGATGCTGTAGTATCCGGCACGACATTATAGCCGAGTAGGCCGAGCACCCCATTGGCGGTTTGTTGTAGGCTATAGCCCGGAATGCCGGTAATGACGCGCCCATCGCTCTGCGCTTCCGCCCGCATGGCGAAAAGCAGGCAGAGCAGGATCAGCAGCCAAAGGCGGGGCGCGGGTCGCATCGGGCTAGGTTTAAATCCTCATGCGTCGCGCGCCAATGGCCCGGCTGGCAGCCAAATGCCGCGCCCGGCAAAGAAACGCGCAAAATCGGCGATGGCGACGCGCGCATCACATTGCGAAGCCGCATCATGGCCGGAAGGATTGTGCAGGCGTAGCGCGCCCTGCCCCGCCCCGAAGACCAGCACCAGATGCCCGCCCTTGCCGGGTGCGGGGTCTGCCGGGCGGCGCATGGCGGGATGGACCGAAGCGATGAAAAGCCCGCCATCAACCAGCAAGGGCGCGATATCCTCCGCCGCGCGGTCCAGAATGATTTCAGCCGGCATGGCATGGGCTTCAGCCAGCCAGGTAATGGCCGGCGCATAGATCAGGCCGCGGATACTGCCATCTTCCTGTTCCACATAAGCGCCATAGCCGGTCAATACCCGCGCCAGATCGCGCGCCCGGGGCGGCGTGATGCCGCGCGCGGCGAGTGCCATGCGGAGACACGCCACGCCACAAAGATGATCCGCCCAGCGTGCGTAATCTTCCTGGCTGGCGGCGCCGGAGTTTGCCCAGGCGGGATCATCTTCCGCGCGGCATTGCCCCGAAATGATGTCGCCAATCAGCCCTGGGCTTTCCCATTGGCCGAAATAGGGCGGGGTTTTAGCGTTGGACATGACGGGGCTGTTACCGAAGCGCCGGGAGGTCCGGCAAATCCGGCGCCTCAGTCAAGCGTCTGACTATCATCTCAAACCGGGTTTCGGTTTCAACCTGCTCCACCGTGCCGGAGATTGGCGCGGCACTCGCGGGATCTGGCGTGGCGGCCAGCGGGATATGCCCCGCCCCGGCCAATAGGCCAGAGGTCGGATCAAGCCCGATCCAGCCGGCGCCTGGTAGATAGACCTCGGCCCAGGCATGCAATTCTGCATCATCGCGCCCAAGCATGACGGGTTCGATCAAATAACCCGAGACAAACCGCGCGCCAAAGCCAAGCCGGCGCAGGATTTGCACCAAAAGCCACGCGGAATCGCGGCAAGAACCGCGCCCTTCACTCAACACCTTTTCGCTATCCCAAACCCCGGCTTCCGGGCGCTGCACATAGGCGACGCGCTGATGCACAAGCGCGGTCAGGTTGACCAGGAGTTCAACAGTACCTCGCGGCGTGCGGGGTAACTCTGCCAAAAAGGCGCCAAGCAAGGGGCCCAGCGGATCAAGCCCGCGATAGGGCAAAAGCTGTTCCAAAAGCCAAGGTTCCAGCGTGAAGGGCCAAAGGGTGGCTTCGGGTTCGATGAAGAAATCAAAGGGGTTGATGATGGAAATTTCAGCCGTGAGGTCAACCGTGACGCTGAATGCCGTGACCGGTTCTGTCAGCAATACGCGCGCCATGAAATTCCCAAGCGGGTCTTGCTGCCAATGCAGCCAATGCGCTGCGGGTTCGATACTGAGCGCATAGGACAGGATCGGTGTGCGGCATTGTGGCGCCGGGCGCAGACGAATGAGCTGCGGGCCAAGCCCCACCGCGCGCGCATAGCGATAGGTGCTGCGATGGGTCAGGGCGAATCGAATTGTCATGCGGGGGCTTTTGCCATGCCAGGGTTTATACACGCTGAGCCGCCGCCTTGCAGGGCTGATTGACCGCCCGCGCCATATCACCCGATGCTTGTGCAGCCAGCCCCAGGGAAGGAAGCGCACATGACTGATCTGACCATTCGCGAGGTGAAAACCACGCTACTGCAAATGCCCTGGGCGGATGACCCTTGGCTTGCAGGGCATGCTCTGGGGCCGATGCGTGATCTGGTGGTGGTGGAAATCACCACGCAATCGGGCATCACGGGCATGGGCTATCTGCATTTGCTGAACCTGCCCCTGCAACGCACCATTGGCGCCTGCATTGCGGAAGCGATGGCACCGCGCATCATCGGGCGTGATGCCTCCGCCATTGAAGCGATCTGGCGCGATCTGTGGCGCGCGACACTGACCGGCGGGCGCGGCGGGGTTGCGATGATGGCGCAATCGGCGATTGACATCGCGCTTTGGGACATTATGGGCAAGGCGGCGGGGCTGCCCTTGCATCGGCTATGGGGGCATTACCGCTCAGAAACCCCCATCTATGGCAGCGGCTGTTTCCGGGGCGCGCGCGGCGATGGCATGATCGCCAAGGCCAAGCACTATATCGAACAAGGCTACCGCGCCATCAAGATGCAGGTCGCGCATATTGGTGACCTCAACACGGATTTGGGCAATGTACGGCGCATGCGCGAAGCGGTCGGCCCCGATATTGACATCATGATTGACGTGAATATGGGCTGGAGTGCCGATATCGCCATCACCATGGGCCGCAAGTTTGAGGAATATGATATTTACTGGCTGGAAGAACCGGTGCTGGCGGATGATTACGCGGGCTATCTCCGCTGCGCCGAGGCGCTTGATATGCGCGTGGTGGGTGGGGAGACGCATTTTGGCCGTGCCGATCTGAAGCCCTTTTTGGAAAATCCACGCCTGCCCATTTTGCAACCTGACCCAATGCGTGGCGGCCTGACGGAGTTGCGCAAGATTGCGACGGTTGCCGATACCTGGGGCATCACCATCGCACCGCATCTTTTCCCGGAATTGAATGTGCATCTGCTGGCGAGCATTCCCAATGGCATTTGGGCGGAGCAAATGGGGCTTTTGGATGATGTCTTCATCAGCCTGCCCAAAATCGCCAATGGCATGATCACTGCGCCGGAAACGCCGGGCCATGGCTTGGCCTTCAAGCCGGAAGTGCTGAAGGATTTTGTGTTGAAGTAACGGGTTACCTGAAATCCCGGCTCGCGGGCAGTTTCGCCCGCGGCGGGCGGCGATCATCCTGCGGGCGCATAACTTCGTCAGTGCGGCCCAGCGCGGCAGCGGCCCAACCACTGCCGGCTTCCTGCAATAGCCCTTCCAGCAGATCGGAACGATCCACCAGGCGCCGCGCGATCACGTGAATGATCGGCACTTCGGCGTGGCGATCCTCGCGCTCCACCCGGCCTTCCACTTCCAAAAGCCGCGCGCCGCGCAAGGCGCGCCGGTCTCGCGCTGCAACATCCGTATAGACCACCAGATTGGCGGTGCCGTGTTCATCCTCGATGGTGATGAAAATTACGCCCTTGGCGGAACCGGGGCGCTGGCGCATCAGCACAAGCCCTGCCAGGCGCAGCAAGCGGCCAGATTTCCACGCCTGCAAATCGCGCGTGTCACGCAGCCCTTCGGCGCGGAGTTGCGCGCGCAATAGCGCCAAGGGATGCCGCCCCAAGGTCAGGCCGAGCCTCGCGTAATCATTGACGATGCTCTCCCCCTCATGTTCCGCCGGCAAAAGCGGCGCGGCTTCGGACAGGATGGGGGCTTCATCTGCCAAGGCCGCCCCCACACCATCCCGAACAGCGAAAAGCGGTAAGTCACGCGGCGTGCCCCGCGCACCGCGCGCGGCCCAGGCGGCATCGCGGCGGAGTACGCCGGGAAAGGCATTGGCGGCGGCCAGCGCACTCAAGGCGCCTTGGGAAAGCCTGGCGCGCCATGCCAAATCCTCCACGCTCACGAAGGGCGCACCATTGCGCGCGGCGCGGGCGGCAAGCAGCGCGTCAGCATCACGTTGCGCCAGCCCCGCCACAAGGCGTAGCCCAAGCCGTAGCGCCAAGCCGCCCGCGCTTTCGGGCGCTTCTTCCAGGCTGCTATCCCAATCGCTGGCATTCACATCCACCGCGCGCACTACTACGCCGTGGTCGCGCGCATCGCGCATGATCTGCGCCGGCGCGTAAAACCCCATGGGCTGGCTGTTCAGCAGCGCACAGGCAAAGGCCGCCGGGTGATGGCATTTCAACCAGGCAGAGGCATAGACCAGATGCGCGAAGCTCGCCGCATGGCTTTCGGGAAAACCATAGCTGCCAAAGCCTTCGATTTGCGCGAAGACTCGTTCCGCCAAATCCTGCGCATAACCGCGCCGCGTCATGCCCGTCACCAGCTTTTCCTTATGGCGCGTCACCAAACCCTGTTGGCGAAAGGTGGCCATGGCGCGGCGCAATTGATCGGCTTCTTCCGGCGTGAAGCCAGCCGCGACAATGGCCAAGCGCATCGCCTGTTCCTGGAATAGCGGCACGCCCAAAGTGCGCCCCAACACCTGCTTTAATTCATCAGGCGGGCCAAAGGCGGGATCAGGGGCGGGGTATTCCACTGCTTCCAGCCCCTGACGCCGGCGCAGATAGGGATGCACCATATCGCCCTGAATGGGACCCGGGCGCACAATCGCCACCTGCACCACCAGATCATAAAAGGCGCGCGGTTTCAGCCGAGGCAGCATATTCATCTGCGCGCGGCTTTCCACCTGAAATACGCCAACGGAATCCGCGCGCCGGAGCATGGCATAGGTTTCCGCGCACTCGCGCGGCAGGTTTTCCAAAGCCAGCGCCAAGCGCCGATGCTGTGCCAATAAGCCAAATCCACGGCTGAGGCAGGACAGCATGCCAAGCCCCAGCACATCCACCTTCATGATGCCAAGTGCATCAATATCATCCTTGTCCCATTCCAAAACGGTGCGGTCTTCCATCGCCGCCTGCGTCACCACCGCCAATTCCGTGAGCTTGCCGCGCGTGATGACAAAGCCACCGACATGGGTTGCGGTATGGCGCGGGAAATCCTGCAATTCCTCAGCCAATTCCAGCGTCATCGCCAGGCGCGGATCGCTGATGTCAAAGCCTTCATCCTGCGCCAATTCAGTAAGGCTCATCTCCCGCCCCGGTCCCCAGCCGGCCTTGGCCAAGCGCGCGGTGATATCCTCAGTCAAGCCCATCGCCTTGCCGACTTCGCGAATGGCGCTGCGTGGGCGATAGCGGATGAGCGTCGCGCAAATTGCCGCGCGGTCGCGGCCATAGCGTTCGTAAAGATGCTGGATCACTTCTTCACGACGTTCATGTTCGAAATCAATGTCGATATCGGGCGGCTCACCTCGGCTGGCGGAAACGAAACGCTCAAACAGCAAATCATGCTTTTCGGGATCAACGGCGGTGATGCCAAGCACGTAGCAAACCGTGGAATTCGCCGCCGAACCGCGCCCCTGGCACAGAATGCCGCGCGCGCGGGCGAAGCGAATAATCTCATGCACTGTCAGGAAATAAGGCGCGTAGCCAAGATCATTGATCAGCTTCATTTCATGGGCGATGCGCGTGGTGATGGCACCCGGCACCTGCACTGGCCAGCGCGCCGCGACAGCTTCGGCCACGCGCGCTTCCAGGCTTTGCTGTGCGGTGAGGCCCGGGTCCAGCACTTCATCCGGATATTCGTAACGCAGATGATCCAGCGAAAAGCCGCGCGTTGTCGCCAGCACATCAAGGCTTGCTTGCAGCGCATCCGGATAGCGCGCGAAAAGCCGCGCCATTTCGGCGGGGGATTTCAAATGGCGTTCCGCATTGGGTTCCGCCGCCTGGCCCAAAACCTCCACCGAGCAGCGCAGACGAATGGCGCTCAATACATCCGCAAGGCGCCGCCGCGATGGCACGTGATAACGAATGTTGTTGGTGGCGAGCAGCCGTGCCCCAGTCACTTCCGCCAAAGCAGCGTAATGCGCGAGTTGCGCTGCATCATCACCCAGCAAGGGGCAGGCAACGGCGATCAATGGCGGCAAGGCCAGGCGCAGCCCGGCCAAGCGGCGCAAGGCTTCTGGTGTCACGGGCGGTATCGCCGCCACCACCTGCCCTTCCGTCGCATCGCAAAGTGCCGCGAAATCCAGCCGGTATTCCCCCTTGGGCGCGGCCATGCGCGCCGCTGAAAGCAGCGTGGTCAGCCGCCCATAGGCCGCACGATCCGCGGGCCAGATCAGCCATTCCGCGCCATCTTCCAACCGCAGCCGGCACCCCGGCGCGAAGGCCAGCCCCGCTGCCTTGGCCGCGCCATGTGCGCGCACCACGCCGGCCAGCCCATTGGTATCGCAAAGCCCGAAGCCGACATGGCCCAGCGCGGCGGCTTGTTCCACCAATTCCTCAGGGTGCGAGGCGCCATCCAGGAAGGAGAAATTGGATCGCGCCGCCACTTCCGCATAGCCGGGCGCTTTCATGGCAAATCGCCCTGCACCACCCAGCGCCCATCGGCATGGCAAAGCCACAGCCTTTCACCGGAAGCGAGTTGCACATGGTGATAATCCCGCGCCGGCGGTAGCGCGCCGCCATGCCACCATTCCGCTTCCAGCCGAAGCGGGCCTTCAGCGCGGGTCAGCGGATACACCCGCCCGCGCCAGCGGAGCGCGGCGGGGGCGCCTTCGGCAAAGGTAGTGACTTGCACAGCCTCAGGCCGGCGCCGCAGCAGCACCGGCGCGGCGCGCGCCCCCCAACCGGGCGGGGTGGCGGGGAGTGCTTCATGCGGGGCGGCGGCGCGCCATTGCTTTTCCGGCCAATGGCTGGGCTGTGGCGCGGGGCGGGCCAGGCGCAGCCTTTGGCCGAGCCTGTCCAATAGCTGCGCCAAAACCCCATCCGGGCGTGGCGCGGCACCCATGGGCAAGGCGCCCTGCCCTTCCGCCCCCATCGGGTCGGTAGCCAGGGCGTGCAGGGTGAAACGCTCAAAGCCCAGTTCCGGCGCCAGGCTGGCCAGGGGCTCGGCAAAAAGCCGCGCCAGATGGGCAGGGTCGCGGTTTGGTGCGCCGGTGCCGATCATCAGGCGCTGTTCCGTGCCATCCACGCGCCAGGCGGTCAGGGAAAGCCGCCGCGCGCCGAGCCCAGCCCGCCCCAGCCGCGCGCAAAGCGCTGCCAGCAGCCGATCCAGCAAGGCGGCAATGGCCTCGGCGGTCAGGATCGGTTCTGGCAAGGCGCGGGTTACCGCCAGATCGGGCGGCGCGGCGATGGGGGTGATGGGCGGCGCGCGACGGCCCGTGGCGGCATCCAGCGCATCCAGCAAAGGCGCGCCAAAGCGCCGGGCGAGCGGCGCACGGGGCTGGCGCAGCACATCACCGATGACGCGGAGCCCCAGCCGGGCGAGGTCCTCCACCATGCCCCCCGGCAGGCGGAGCGCCGGGCCAAGCGGCAGGGGGGCGACGGCTTTTTCTTCGGATCCAGCCGCGATAATCGGCGCATCATGCCGCACCCGCGCCAGGGCGGTGGCGGAAGCGGCTGCGCTGGCAATGGCACCTTGGGCGGTCAGGCCAAGCGCGACCAAATCCCCCAGGGCCTTGGCGAGTAGTGCGGCTTCCCCGCCAAACAGATGATCGCAGCCGGTGATATCCAGCAGCAGCCCATCGGGCGGCAGGGCAGCGCTGATCGGGGTGAAGCGCTGCGCCCAAAGTGCCAGGTCACGGAGCCCGGCTGCTGCGGCTTCCGGCATGGCGGGCAGTACCTGCAAATCGGGCAGCAGGGCTTCGGCATCGGCGAGCGCCTGGCCTACCTCAAGCCCCGCCGCCGCAGCTTGGCGGTCCAGCGCCACCAAAAGGCGCCGCGCGCCCTGCCGCGCCCAAAGTGCGACGGGTTGATCCGTTGGCAGATCGGGGCGGCTTTGGCGCAAATACTCCGCCGCCCAGAAGGGTAGATGCAGGGCAAGGTAGCGGCGGGCGGGCCTCATGCACTGCCCGCTTCCAACCGCAAGCTGCCGGTTTCGGCTTCGAAACTCACATTCCACGGCCCCGCCGGGGCGCCACCACGTTGGCGGAGCAGCGTCAGGCGCCAGCGCGGCGCGGCGTCACTCGTCAGCGGCGCGATATGCCAGCGCGTACGCGCGGCGGAGGCACCCTGGTGGGCGGCACCCTCTGGGCGGAGCAGCAGGCCGAAAACACCCCCGGCTTCGGCCGCCAGATGCAGGCGGCGCGTTGCGGTCAGATCAAGCCCTTGGCCGGCGCCAGCCACCAGCACGGCAGCGCCCAAGGCAGGGCAGCGCAGAGCTTCTTCCATAGCCCAGAGCGCTTCCGACCAACGCGCCGCCCGCGCCAGGATCAGGCTTTCCGGCGCCAAGCCGAAGGGGATAAGCCCCGGTGGCCAAACAAGATTCGATTCCTGTTCGGTAGAAATCCACAGCACCTGCCCGCCGCAATGCGCGAGCAGAATGGCGGCAAAAGCCACGCCAGATCCGGGGCTTGCGGCGCAAACTTCATGTAACGCTCCACGCACAAGGCCAGCCCCGATCAAGCTGGTATCAGCAAAAACCGAAATAGGCGCACCAGCACCGCCCGCCGGGGCGCGGGTGGCAAGCCCGGCCAGGGTATCGCGCAGCCGGGCCAGGGCAGCGCTGCGGACGGAAGAGGGATCGGCAGTGGTCATGGGAAAGAAAGCTTATCAAATGAACAAAATAAGAACAAGTCATATATCGCGCCGCCCCAGACCTTCTTTTGGGCAAAAGCCGCCCCACCCAGGGTAGAAAGCGCCCTGCCCCCTGTTCCCTACCCGCCCTGGATTTCCCATAGTGGCCCCAGCAATGGAAAGGAGGCCCCGATGGCCCAACCCCTCGACAAGGCGCATTTCGAAGCCCTGATGGCCCAAGCCGGGCTTGATCTGACGGAAGCCGAAAAGGAAGGCATTCGCGCCGCCTCCGCCCATACCCAGGCGGCCGCCGCGCGCGTGCGCACCCCGCGTGAGGTCTCAGTGGAATCCGCCACCATCTTCACCCTGAAGGGGGCCGGCGCATGACCAGCTTCCCCACCATCGCGAGTGCGGCGCGCGATATCGCCGCGAAGCGTATCTCACCGGTTGAATTGATGAAGGATCACCTGGCGCGGTCCGAAAAGCTGAACCCCGCGTTGCATGCCTTCATCCGCTTCACGCCTGAAATCGCGATGGAGCAAGCACGGGCAGCGGAAGCGCGCCAGGCTGCCGGTGCGCTGCGTGGGCCGCTTGATGGAATCCCCATTGCACATAAGGATATTTATGAGACGGCCGGCGTCACCACCACGGGCCATTCGCGCGTGTTGGAACATCATGTGCCGAAGATGGATTCTGCCGTGGTGCGGCGCTGGCGCGAAGCGGGCGCGGTGATGCTGGGCAAGCTCGCCACGCATGAATTCGCCTGGGGCGGGCCTTCCTTTGATTTGCCCTGGCCGCCCGCGCGCAATCCCTGGAATACGGAATATTTCACCGGCGGGTCTTCCTCCGGCACCGGCGCTGCGGTGGCTGCCGGCATGATCCTGGGCGGCACGGGGTCTGACACAGGTGGTTCCATTCGCGGCCCGGCATCGCTTTGCGGCATTGCCGGCATCAAGCCGAGCTACGGTTTGTGTTCGCGCACTGGCGTGTTGCCTCTCTCACAAAGCCTGGACACGACCGGCCCCATGGCCTGGACGGTGGAAGATTGCGCGCTGCTGCTGGATGCCATGACCGGGCATGACGCCACCGATCCATCTTCCGCCAATCGCCCGCGGCCTGATCTGCTTTCGGGCCTCAATGGTGGCGTGCGCGGCCTGCGGATTGGTGTGATTCGCCATTTCCATGAAGATGACTGCAAAGTCAGCCCGGGCATGGCAGCGGGCATTCAGCATTTGACCAGCACACTCGCCGCGCAAGGTGCGGAAATCCGGGAAGTGAAGCTGCCGCCGCTGGCTGATTTCAACGCCGCCGGCTGGCTGATCCTGGCCGCCGATGCCTATGCGGTGCATGAGAATTGGATGCGCGAAAAATACCGCGCCTATGGTGAGTTTCTGCGCGAAAGACTGGCGGTGGCGGCCACCATTACGGCCGCGGATTACCTCCAGGCGCAGCGCCGCCGGCGCGAATTATGCGAAGCCGTCACCGCCGTGATGGCCGATTGCGATTTGCTGGTGACCGCAGCCCAACCAGGTGAGGCGCGGCCCATTCATCAAATGACGAAATGGGCGTCTTTTGAGGTGCCGAATTTCACCATCCCCTTCAACCTGACCGGCCAACCAGCGCTGACGGTTTGCACCGGCTTTGGTGCAGGCGGCATGCCGGTGGGCGCGCAGATTGTGGGCCGGGCTTTTGAGGACGCGATAGTGCTGCGCGCCGGTCAGGCTTATGAATTGGCCGCGGGGTGGCGCGCGCAGCGCCCGGCGGTGGCAGCGTAGCGCTTCGACTAAATCGGCGTGATCCATGGTGCCGGATCACGCCGTTGATGCCTTCACCCGCGCAAACCAAGCCGGTTCACGCGCGCTTCTTCCTCATCAATCGTGCGTTTCATGAAGGCGGCATAGTCCGTCGGATTCAGATATTCGACCGGCATATCCAACCGATCGAGTGTTGCCAAATGCGCCGGATCATTAAGCGCAGTGCGGAAACCCTGATGCAGTTTTTCGATGATATCCGGGTCCATCCCGGCCGGCCCCACCAGCCCATAGGGTGAGGTGATCACCATATCCTGATAGCCAAGATCAAGCAGCGTCGGCACATCCGGCAGCTTCCTGCTGCGCTGGCGTGTCCAGACATTCAGCGCACGCAGCCGACCTTCAAGGATCATGGGCAGCGTGCCGGAACCTGTTGCGCAGGCTTCGATATGCCCGCCGAGCAGGCTTGGCACGGCATCGCCTTCGCCGCGGAAGGGCACATGGACAATGTCCAGATTTTCGCGCGTGGCGAGGTCAACATTCGACAGATGCGGCGTGCCATTGGCCCCGGTGTTGCCAATGCGTATTTCACCCGGGCGGCGGCGTGCATCGGCCACAAGATCAGCCCAGCTTTTATACGGGCCATCGGCGCGCACGCACATGATGAACAGATAACCGGTCAGATGCATGATCGGCGTGAAATCGGTGCGCGGATTGAAGGACATGCGCTGCATGAAGGGCAGCCGCAGGGCCGGCAGCGGAATTTGCGCGATGGTATAGCCATCCGGCCGCGCCCGAGCGACGGTGGCGGCGGAAAGCGTTGCCCCCGCGCCGGGGCGATTTTCGGTCAGTACCTGCACGCCAAAAGCGCGGGACGCGGCTTCGGCAAAGGCGCGCATCTGCACATCGGTGGCACCCCCTGGCGGAAAGGGCACCAGCAGCGTGATGGGGCGCGATGGAAAGCTTTGCGCTGCTGCAAGCCCTGGTGCGATGGCAGGTGCGGCGAGCGCTGAGAGAAGGATGTGCCGGCGTTTCATGTTTTTGCTCCCTGTTTTTATTGTGTGTCGTTGAAAGCCTGTATTCTATTCGGGCTGAATCCCCGCCGCAGCCACCACTTCGCGCCATTGCGGAATTTCCTGACGCAGCCGCGCTGCCAAAGGTGCTGGCCCATTCAGCAGCAATTGCGAACCGCGATCCGCCATGCGGCGCGAAAGATCGCTCTCCGGCGCCGCCAAGGGCGCCAATTCCGCGAGCAGCCGCGCGATGGGCTCCGGCGGCATAGCTTTTGGCGCCATCAGTGCGAACCAGAAGGGCACGCTGTAGTGCGGCACTTGTTCGATGATGGCAGGCACATCGGCCAGCAATGGCGCACGCGTGGTGCTGGTGACGCCAATCGGGCGCAAAGTTCCAGCGCGCAAATGCTCCAGCGGGATCGAGACATCGGTGATGATGCTATCAATATCGCCAGCGAGCAGCGCATTCATCGCAAGCGTCGCACCGCGATAAGGCACATGCAGCAATTCAATCCCGGCACGCTGCATCAATAAAGCGCCGGCCAGATGCGTGGCGGACCCAACCCCCGAACTGCCCCAGGAAACCTTACCCGGATTGGCTTTGGCGCGCGCGAGATAGGCCGCCAAATCTGGCGGGCCATTGGGCCGGCCCGAAATTAGCAGCGGTGCATCGGTTACCAAAGTCACGGGTTGCAAATCCGTCAGCGGATCAAGCCCCGGATCGCGCCGCATGGCGGGCAGGGTTGCAATGGAGGAAGACGTGATCAGAAAGCTGTGATTGTCGGTGGCCTGCGCGACATATTGCGCGCCAAGCGAACCGCCCGCGCCGGCGCGGTGTTCATATATCACCGGCTGACCCAGGCGCGGGGTCAGGAATTCCACCATGAAGCGCGCGGGAATATCCTGCGGCCCACCAGGCGCGAAGGGGCTGATCAGCCGTACGGGCCGATTGGGCCAGACCTGGCCTTGCGCCAAGGCGGGCGCGGCAAGCAGGGCGGCGCCGCCTGCCAGAAAGGCGCGACGTGTTGCAGCTGACATGGTTTTGCCTTTTCTCATCACAAACAACGCCGATAAAGCGCGATCAGCCTTTCCCAATGGCGCTCAGCCCCAGGCTTGTCGAAGCACCAGCGGCCGGGAAAGGCGAAGCCGTGATGCACGGCTGGATAGACTTCCAATTCTCCCCGGGCGCCAGAAGCTTCGAATAGCGCGCGCAATTCATCCACCATGGGAAGCGGCGCCAATTCATCATGCTCGGCGCAGGCGATGTAGAGTTCAGCGCTACCTTGCCCCAATGTCAGATGCGGGCTTTCCACCGCATCACTCACCAGCCAGGTGCCATAATAGGAAGCGGCGGCCGCGATACGCCCTGGGTAGCGCGCGGCGGCGGCCAATGCATAAGGCCCGCTCATGCAATAGCCATGCACGCCAACCGGGCCGGGGCGCACGTGTTTTTGTTGGTCGAGGAAACCAAGCATGTCGGCGACATCTTCCATCACCGGCGGGATGGTCATTTTGGTGCGAATGGCGCGCATGCGGTCGCGTTCTGGGTCGCCCACCGTCAGCACGCCGGGGCCGAATTTGGAATCGCGGCCTGCGCGGTAATAAAGATTGGGCAGCACAACGTAATAGCCGGTGGCGGCCAGCCGCCGCGCCATGTCGTACAGTTCCTCACGAATGCCGGGTGCATCCATCAGCATCAGCACGGCGGGAAAGGGGCCGTTGCGTTCCGGGTGACAGATAAAGCTTTCCATCGCGCCGGCGCGGGTTTGGATATCAATGATGTGTTCGATCATGGTGTGTGCTCCTTCAATCCGCTTTTACGCCAGCGGCGCGAATGACTTCGGCCCAGGATTGCAGATCGCTTGCGATGCGGCGGTTAAAGGTCGCCATATCCTCAAAATTTGGCGTCAGGCCGGAATCGAGCAGCCTTTGCCGGAAGGTCGGATTTTCCAGGCCCTTGCGGATGGCCTCCACCCAGGCGCGCGCTGCATCGGCGGTGATGGCGCGCGGGCCACAGAGGCCGAACCAGCCGGCCATTTCAAGCCCTGGCACCCAATCGGAAATCGGGCGCGCCTGCGGGAAAAGCGGTGAGCCCGCATTATCGCCCAGCGCCAGCAAGCGTAGCTCGCCACCCTGAATCTGGCGCATCACATCGCCGAGATTCGTGATCATGAAATCCGCACGCCCGCCAAGAATATCTACGACCGCGGGCGTCGCACCACGATACGGGATATGCACAATATCAAGCCCGGTCTTGGACTTCAGCAATTCCACGGAAAGATGCTGCGCCGAACCAACGCCCGCAGAGGCGTAAGATAACCCGCCCGGCTTGGCGCGCGCGGCGGCGAGCAACCCCGCCATATCCTTATGCGGCCCATTGGCCGCAACCACCAAGCCATAGGTGGAAAGCGCCACATTGGCGATGCCAGTCATTTCCGTGCGCGGATCAACTGGCAGGCTGGCACCTGGCAGATTGGGCGTGATGGTCATGGTGCCCATCGGGCATTGCAGCACGGTGCTACCATCCGGTGCGCTGCGCGCCACCACTTCAGCGGCGATCAGCCCATTGGCGCCGGTACGGTTTTCGACAACGCCACGCGCGGGCAGATGTGGCGCGGCGTATTCGGCAATGAAGCGCGCCATCAAATCGCCCGCACCGCCGGCGGCGAAACCACTAATGACGCGCACGGTGCGGTCCTGCGCCAAGGCAGGGCCAGAAAGGGCAAGGGCAGCCAGCCCAGCAAGCAACAAATGACGCATGTTCTTCCTCCCTATTTTGGGGAAGCCTATCAGGATGCGGTTTCTCCGCAATGCGCCGCCGCGCGTAAGGCGGAAAGCCGTGCGGCGCCATGGTCACGCGTGGAAAGCACCTCGAAACCAGGCGATATTGCGTTTTCTTCATCGCGCCCTGTTTCGGCAATGATCAGCGCGCCGGGTGCGATCCAGCCCTTGGCCTGCAAGGCGGCAAGGGCGCGCGGCACCAGCCCCTTGCCATAGGGCGGGTCCAGAAACACCAGGCTGCAGGGCGCGGCAGCAATGGGGGGCGCGGTCACATCACCAGCAATCACGCGACAGGCGTCTTCTGCCTTGCAGCCAGCGATATTGGCACGCAAGGCGGCAAGGGCGGCGCGATCCTGTTCCATGAAAAAAACCCGCGCTGCGCCGCGTGACAAAGCCTCAAGCCCCATGGCGCCGGTACCCGCGAAGGCATCCAGAACCACAGCGTTTTCCACCACGGAACGCCCGGCCCAGGGCGCATGCCAAAGCTGGTCGAATATCGCCTGTCGGGCACGATCACTGGTCGGGCGTGTGGCAAGACCTGGCGGCGCAACAAGCGCGCGCCCCTTCCAGCGCCCGGCAATGATGCGCATCAGCCCTTGCCGCGGCGCGGCGTCTGCGGCCCGGCATGGCGCGCGCGGGGTGTGCGTTGCGGTTTGCTTTCAGCAACCTCGGGCGCAGCAGGTTCAGCGACTGCCGCTTCGCGCCCGCGCTTTGGTGCATCCAGGCCCAATTGCTCGCGCAAGACCTTGGCATTCACTTCTTCCGCCGCGCCGCGCGGCAGGGAGCCCAATTGGAAGGGACCATAGGCGGTGCGAATCAGGCGCGTCACCGCGAGTTCAAGATGCGCCATCACTTTGCGCACTTCGCGGTTCTTGCCTTCGCGCAGCGCTACGGTCAGCCATGCATTGGTGCCCATGCGCGCATCCAGCCCCGCTTCGATGGGGCCGTAAGCCACACCATCCACTGTCACGCCCCGCGCAAGTGCGGCCAAGGCGCGTTCATTCACCTTGCCATGCACGCGCACGCGATAACGGCGCAGCCAGCCATTGGCTGGCAATTCCAGTTTGCGCGCCAGCGCGCCATCATTGGTCAGCAGCAGCAGGCCTTCGCTGGTCAGATCAAGCCGCCCGACCGAAACCAGCCGCGGCAGACCCTGCGGCAGATTAGCAAAAACCGTGGGCCGGCCTTCTGGGTCGCGATGCGTGGTCACAAAGCCGGTTGGCTTATGATAGCGAAACAGCCGCGTGCGTTCGGGCATGGCGATTGGCTTGCCATTGACGCTGATCTGATCACCCGGTGAGACGAAAGTGGCGGGGCTGGTCACGAGCTTGCCGCCAAGCCGCACCAGCCCTTCCGCGATCAGCTTTTCCACATCTCGGCGCGAAGCCACACCGGCGCGGGCCAGGAATTTAGCAATGCGTTCGCCGCGCGGGCCTTCGGCTTCGGCTTCACCTTCAGTGCTCATGCGCGGCAGGCCGCGATGAAGGCGCGGAAAATCGCCGGATCATCAGGATCCACGGCATATTCAGGGTGCCATTGCACGCCAAGGGCGAAGCGGTAGCCGGGGTGTTCAATACCCTCAATCACGCCATCGGGGGCCAGCGCATTCACCACGCCGCCATCGCCAATGCTCGCCACCGCCTGGTGATGCGCGGAATTCACCGCCATGCGCGGCTTGCCGATGATGCGCGACAGTAGGGTACCCTCAGCGATGGTCACCTCATGCCCCGGTTCGGTGCGCGGATTGGGTTGTTCATGCGCCAAAGCGCCCGGCACCTCATCAGGGATGTGCTGGAACAGCCGCCCGCCGAAGGCCACCGCCAGCAATTGCTGCCCGCCGCATATGCCAAGCACGGGCTTATCGCGCGCAAGGGCCGCGCGGGTTGCCGCCATTTCGAAATCCGTCCGGCCTGGCTTCAGCGTGACTTTCGGGTGCGGCGCGCCGCCGCCCCAAAGGGCCGGGTCCACATCAAAGGCGCCGCCAGTCACCATCAGCCCATCCACCTCGGCCATATAGGCTTCCGCCATTTCGGGGTGGTGCGGCAGCGCCACGGGCAAGCCGCCGGCGGCGACAATGGCAGAGAAGTAATTTCGACGAAGCGCATACCAGGGCAGCTTGGACCAGCCGCCGGCCTCTTCGGAATCGAGGGTCACACCAATCAGGGGAAGGGATCGCATGGCGCAGCTTTAGGCTGGTTTGGGCGAAAAGGGAATCGCGACACCCCCTCTGGACCGCCAAGGCGCGGCAAGGCAGGAAGAAGTCATGACCCCCATGGAGATTGCGCTGGAAGAAGCCCGCGCCGCCGCTGAACGTGGCGAGGTGCCGGTGGGCGCCGTGGTGACCGACAAGGCCGGCCAGGTGCTGGCGCGGGCGGGTAATGAGGTGGAGGCACGCCATGACCCCTCTGCCCATGCCGAGATGCTCGCACTCCGCGCAGCGGCGCAGCACTTGGGCCAAACGAGGCTTGGCGATTGCACCCTGACCGTGACGCTGGAACCCTGCCCCATGTGCGCCCAGGCAGCGTCCTTCTTTCGGGTCGCCCGCGTGGTATTCGGCGCCTATGACCCGAAGGGCGGCGGGGTGGATCACGGGGCGCGGGTTTTCGCGGCATCATCCTGCCATCACCGCCCGGAAGTGGTGGGCGGTGTGCGGGAAGCGGATTGCGCTGGCCTATTGCGCGGGTTTTTTGAAGCCCGGCGTTGACGGCGCCGAAACTTTGCCAGGATATGGCAGCGAACCTGATAGGTTTATCATGGGATGGGCTTCATGCGCGTGCTCAAGGGTCAAGACCTCATGCAGGGGTCAGACCATGAATTCATCGTCAAGCTCTATCGCCGCATCCTGCTGCGCGGCCCGGATGAGGGCGGCTATCGCCATTATCGCGACAAGATCGAATCCGACCCTGGCTGTCGACGCCGCCTGATCGAGGAAATGGCGGGCAGCCCCGAAGCCCGCCGCCAGGGGGAAGAGCTTCGGATTATCTGGGGGGATGCCGAAGTGCCCGCCCCTGCCCCACCGGAATTGGCGCCGGAAGCCTTGCTGGCGGCGCTGCGCAAAAGGCTTGGGTCCTTGGATGATGCCAGCCTGGCCGCCCTTGAAGCGCCGCTGCTGGAATGCCTTGAAGCGCTCCGCGCCGCGCGCCGCAAATAGCCGGAACCGGGCGCATAATTTCGCCTTGAAACAGGCGGAAAGGATTGGTGATGGCCCAAGCCTTGGCAGGCGGGCGTTTGGGGTTCAGTTTCGCCCCTGATTTTTCGAAAAGGTCCTGTGCCTGATGAGCGAACCTCGCCCCATTCAATTGTTTGACGTGCTGGCGCAGCAAAAACTGATCCGTCCGGAGCTTGATCGGCGCATCGCCGCGGTACTCGATTCGGGCCGCTTCATCATGGGTCCCGAAGTGGCGGAGCTTGAAGCGGGGCTCGCCGGCTTCGCGGGGGCGGCGTATTGCGTGGGCGTTTCGTCCGGCACGGATGCGCTGCAAATCGCCATGATGGCGGAGGGGATCGGCCGCGGGGATGCGGTATTCCTGCCCGCCTTCACCTATACCGCGACCGCCGAGGTGCCTTTGGTGCTGGGTGCTACGCCGGTTTTCGTGGATGTGGACAAATATAGCTACAACATGGACATCGCCGATCTGGAACGGCGGATCGCCGAGGTGAAGCGCCGCGGCTGGCTGCGCCCCCGCGCCGTGGTGGGCGTTGATTTGTTTGGCCTTCCGGCAGATTGGCCGGCGATTGAAGCCATCTGCGCGCGCGAGGAGATGTTCGCGCTGGATGATGCGGCGCAGGCTTTTGGCGCCAGTATCAGTGGCAAGCAGCTCGGCCGCTGGGGGCATGCGACGGCGCTTTCCTTCTACCCCACCAAGACGCTCGGCGCTTATGGCGATGCCGGGGCCCTGATCACGGATGATCCGGCGCGGGCGGAATTGTACCGGAGCCTGCGTACCCATGGCGAAGGCAAGACGCGCTATGAGGTAGAGCGCACCGGCATGAATGGCCGGATTGATACGATCCAGGCGACCATCCTGGCCGCGAAGCTGCCGCTCCTGGCCGGTGAGCTTGCAATGCGCGCCAAGATCGCTGCTGTCTATAACGCCGCGTTAGGCGGCAAGGTCGGTATCCAGGCGGCCCCCGCGGATGCGGTTAATGCCTGGGGGCTTTACACCATTCGGCTGCGCGACAGCGACCAGCGCAGCAAGGTCCAGGCGGCCCTGACCGCCGAGCGGATTGGGAGTGGCATCTATTACCCCAAACCCCTGCATCTCCAGCCTGCTTATGCCGCGCATCATGCGACAGCCTTCGCGGGTCAGGCGCCGCCGCTTGCCATCAGTGAAAGGCTGGCGGGCCAAGTGCTCTCGCTGCCCATGCACGCCTATATGACCGAAGAAGATGCCGCGCGCGCGGCCAATGTGGTGTTGAAAAACTTGTAATTCTCGCCTGGTTTCGTCAGCATGGCGGCCTTCACCATAGGGGGCCGCGCCATGCATCGTCGGACGCTTCTGGCTGCTACCAGCGGTGCCGTTCTTGCCACCAGCGGCAATGCGCGGGCTCAAGAACCCGTTGATGTCGCGCTGGTTCTTGCTGTTGATGTGTCCCGTTCCATTGATGAGGATGAGGCAAAGCTGCAGCGCGAAGGCTATCGCGATGCGGTGACCGATCCGGCTGTGATCGCGGCCATTCGCGGCGGCATGATCGGCGCCATTGGCTTGGTCTATATCGAATGGGCGGGCATTGAATATCAGCGCACCGTCCTGCCCTGGACACGCATCGCGACTGAAGCCGATGCGCGCAATTGGGCAGCGGCCTTGGCGCAAGCGCCGCGCGCATCGCTTTCCTGGACCTCTATTTCCGGCGCCATCATCCATGCCCGGCGCGAATTGACCGCCTGCCCCTTTGAAGCGACGCGGCGCGTGATTGATGTCTCGGGCGACGGGTTGAACAATAGTGGCCCACCGGTGGAGGTGCTGCGCGATGAAGCTGTGGCGGAAGGTATTGTGATCAATGGCCTGCCGATCATGAATGATCGCCCGACCTTTGGCCGCCCGCCGCCAGCCAATCTTGATCTTTACTTTCGGGATCGCGTGATAGGCGGGCCTGGTGCTTTCTATATCGTTGCTGAAGATTTCAACAGTTTCGGCCAGGCCGTGAAGCGCAAGCTGATCAGGGAAATTGCTTGACGCTGCCCTTCAGTCATTCCCGCCCGCATTGACCGCACCACCTGATGCCATCGGAAAGGCCGCAAGGCTTTTTTCCACCAGATTCGGCAGGCCCCGACAAAGCTCAGACACGCGGGGCAAATCCCGCGCCACGCAGGCTTCCTCCAGCGAAGACGCAATCGAACGCAAGGCCGCCGCACCAAAAGTGCCAGCTGCGGATTTCAGCCCATGCGCTTCTTCTTCAATCACCGAAACATCATCGGTCGAGGTCAGCCGCGCCACCCGCGCACGGGTTTCATCAGCAAAAACGCCAATCAGGCGCGGCAGGCGCCCCGGCCCGACAGCGGCGCGCAATTCCTGCAAGGTGGTATGGTCAATCAGCGTCGGGCCAGCCGGATTGGGTTCCTCCACCGCCGCACGAGAGCGCCGCGGCCGATTTTCCAATATGTCTGAAACGGCCGCCAATAGCGCCGTCAGATCCATGGGCTTCGCCACATGCCCATCCATGCCGGCTTCAAGGCAGCGCGCTACCTCATTGGGCATGACGGCAGCGGTCATGGCAATGATCGGCACGCGACCGGCCGGGCCTTCCAACCCGCGAATCGCCACCGTTGCAGCCAAACCATCCATGCGCGGCATGCGTACATCCATCAGCACCAGATCATAAGCGGCAGTACGCGCGGCGCCGAGCGCTTCTTCACCATCACGCGCCAAATCCACCGCATAGCCGGCCTTGCGCAGAATGGCGGCGGCAACAAGCTGATTGGCTTCGCCATCCTCGGCAATCAGGATGCGCCCGCGCGCGCCCGGCGGATGCTTGATGAGCGCCGGTTTCGGCAAAAGCGTGCTCGGTGGGCGCCCGGATTCCGCAATAGGGCGCAGCGGAATTTCAAAGGAGAAGGTGGAACCCTTGCCGGGCGAAGACGCCAGCACAATCCGCCCACCCATCAGCCCGACCAGGCGCTTGCAGATCATGAGGCCAAGGCCAGACCCACCATAGCGCCGCGCCGTTTCTGGCCCAGCTTGCGCGAAGCGCCCGAATAGCCGGGCCTGTACTTCGGGTGGCATGCCAATGCCCGTATCGGCCACCACAAAGCGCACCTGCCCCTGCGCCTCAGCACGCTCCACGCGAATGCCAACGCCACCAATGGCGGTGAACTTCACCGCATTATCGGCAAGGTTCAGTAATACCTGGCGCAACCGGCGCGCATCACCAATCACGCGCGCGGGCAAAAGCGGATCAATGCTGGCCGAAAGCCTGATGCCCTTTTCCGCCACGGCGGGGGCAAGCAGATCAAGCACTTCGGCCACCGGCGCGGCCAGATCGAAGGCTTCTTCCTCAATCGCCAAATGCCCCGCTTCAATGCGCGACAGATCGAGCATTTCATTCACGGTCGCGAGCAACAATTCACCGCAACGCCGCGCGGTTTCCGCATAGGCGTGCTGTTCGGCATCCAGCGTCGTGTCCAACAGCAGCGAAATCGTGCCCATCACGCCATTCATCGGCGTGCGGATTTCATGGCTCATGAAGGCCAGAAAATCGCTTTTCTCCGCATTGGCGCGCTCCGCCGCGCGGCGGGCGCGTTCCGCATCGCGCGCGAATTGCTCACGCGCCGAGACATCATGCTGGATGCCGAAAATATAGCGCACTTCGCCATCATCACCGAAAATCGGCGATAAATGCAGTTCATTAACAAAACGCGAGCCATCCTTGCGGTGATTGACGATTTCAACGTTAATCGCTTCGCCGTTTCCAATCGCCTCACGCAGCGCCTTGATATGGCGCGGATTAGTCCCCGGCCCTTGCAGGAAGCGGCAATTGCGCCCGATCACTTCTTCTTCACTATAGCCCGTGATGCGATAAAATGCCGGATTGGCGTAGATGACGGGGCAATCAGGCAGGTTCGGGTCGCAAACAACGATCCCCGTCGGCGCCGCAAGCACGGCAGCGCTCAGCACGCCCTGCAAGGGCGTCGGCAGATTCGCCGTGGGCTTACTCGCTGTAGGAGACGAGCGCTTCGAATGGGACATCGAGCTTCCTCCTCCCGTCAAGAAATGAAAGTTCAATCAGCGCCGCCGCGGCCGGTACCACCGCACCCGCTTGGCGCAGCAGGCCAATCCCCGCCGCCATGGTGCCGCCGGTCGCCAGCAGATCATCCAGGATCACGACTCGCTGGCCGGGGCTGATCGCATCGGCCTGCATTTCGATCCGGTCCGTGCCGTATTCCAGCGCATAATCAAGGCCAATGCGCTCACCGGGCAGCTTGCCGCGTTTGCGGAGCATGATGAAGCCAAGGCCCAATTCCAGCGCGAGCGGTGCGGCCACCAGAAAGCCGCGGCTTTCGATGCCGGCCAAAAGATCAGGCTTAAAGGGGCGAATCGCCGCTGCCATACGGGCCATGGCAGCGCGCCAGGCCGGGCCATGCCCGAGAAGGGTGGAAATGTCATAGAAAAGAATGCCCGGCTTCGGAAAATCCGGGATGCCGCGAATATGCGCCTTGAGATCAACTTGGTCGTTTGTGTCTGTCACGTTTCTTCGCTGTCTTTGCTTCTGCTGCACCGACCAGCCCCCTGCCGCCTTGGCGGGAGAAGCATGGCCGAGCCCTTCCTGAGGGATCATAACTACGTGACACTTAGAATGTCCAGTCAAGTTGACACTAGTGGCAAAATTTATCGCCCGACCCTAATTACGGCGCATGTCAAAACCCATGCTCGCCGGAATCATCGGCATTAGCGGCTTTCTGTTCTATGTGGCGGCAGTGATCATGCTTGCCGATTATGTGCTTGGCACGCATTGGACGGTTGAATTCGTCTATTTCGCGCTGGCCGGCATTGTCTGGGTCTGGCCCGCCAAGGCCCTGATTATCTGGGCTGCGCGGTGACATGTTTGGTCGGAGTGAGAGGATTCGAACCTCCGGCCCCTGCGTCCCGAACACAGTGCTCTACCAGGCTGAGCTACACTCCGAGGCCGACCGTGACGCCGGGCGGCTATAGCGGGCGGGGCTAAACCCCGCAAGCGGGAGGGGCATCACGGAATGTGAGGCGTGCCCTGGTTTCTCCGCTGACGCGGCCCAATTGATATGATGCGTCAAACCCTTGAGGCCCTGATGCCTGTTTGGAAACTTAGATTTGTGGCCCTGCTGCTGGCACTGTTGGTAGCTTCGGCCGTGGCCCGGGCGGATGTGATCAACACTCGGCGCGATGGGCTGAAGGCTGTCGGGGCGCAGATGGACAGGATCGAGGCCCTGCTTGAGCAACGCGGCGATCCGCGCCTTGCAACAACTTCGATTGCTGAAATAATCAGGTTTTTCGAGAACTTGCCGAGGCTTTTCCCACCGGATAGCGGGACGGGCGAAACCCGCGCGCGGCCAAGCATCTGGTCCAACCCGGGCGGCTTTGAAGCCGCAAACACCAATATGCTGGAGAGCCTACACGCCCTGGAGGCTGCGGCGCATAACGGAGACCGTGCTGGCTTTCACGCTGCCTTCCAGCAAAGTGCCGCCACCTGCAGCGCCTGCCATCGCCCCTTCCGCAGCCGCGGCCGGTAAGCACTCAGCCTGATGCGGCCCGTTTAACGCGGAAAGGTCTCAGAAAAGCCGAATGAACAGAAACACCGCTGCCCCGGCCAAAACCAGCAGACCGAGTGCGAGCCGACCTGAAGCCAAACGCGGCGCCTTGGCGCCTTCGGGTAGCAGCTTCTCGCCGGTCAGCATGGGCATGACCAATTCATGCCCCTTGATCAGCTTATAGAGCATGATCGCCAGCACATGCAGCCCAATCGCCAGCAACAGATAACGCTGCACGGCAAGATGCAGCGCGGAAAGCGATTCTGAGGTCGCCTCGGTCACCTTCAGCGCCAAAGGCCCGTGCTGAGAATAGCTGAAACCGGGGTCGTGATTGGCGAAAAGCCCGCTGAACGCCTGGGTCAGCAGCAGCGCCAAAAGCACCACCACCATCCAGCCGCCGGCAGGATTGTGGCTGGTTTCCGTGTCCCGATCCCGCTTCGTAAGGCGCCCCAATTGCCGGGCTGCCGCCAAAGGTGATTTCAGGAAATGCGCGAAGCGCGCATTTTCCGACCCGAAAAACCCCCAAAGGATACGGAACAGCACCAGGGTCAGGATGGCGTAGCCAGAGGCATAATGCAGCGTCCAGGCGCCGCTTTTGCCGCTGGCAAAGGAAAGCGCGACCAGCAGGATCAGCCCCCAATGGAACAAGCGTATTGGGCGATCCCAGATGCGGATTCGACTGATGTTCATGCTCATTCTTCCCGACCGGCGCTGAGGCCCATGTTGCAGGCCAATGACATGAGACTTAGAAGACCTGGGCAATATTGAACGCCTAGGCAAGGGCTTGATGCCGCCAGCACAGCGGCAGGGGGACAGCAGCATGAGCGACCAACAAGCGGGCGGAACATCCGCCAAAAAGCTGATCATCCCGGCCATACTGCTTATCTTAGCGATCCTGGTCTTTCTTGGCTGGCGCGGCGTTTTCTCTCCCACACTGCCCGACGCGCCGGGCAATGCGAGTGCTCCATCTTCGGAAGCGCCCCCCGGCGCAGGCAATGCGGGCCAGGCAGCGCGCCCGGCGATTCCCGCCGCCCCCACGCCGCCCGATCTGGCCGCCCCGAACACCGAGGCCGCCCGCACCGAAGCCAATGCCGCCGCCGCCCAAGCCGCCATGATTGCCCCGCGCTTTGATGTGGTGCGCGTCGGCGCGCGAGGCAGTGCCGTCATCGCAGGCCGCGCCGCACCAGGCGCCGAGGTGATTCTTTTGGCCGATAATGGTCGTGAATTGGGCCGAGCGCGGGCGGATCGGCGTGGTGAATTCGTCATTCTGCCGGCCGAGTCGCTCCCGCCTGGCACCATGGAGCTCAGCCTGCGCGCGCGGCTTGGTGATCAGGAAATGGCGGGGCCCGATACGGTGGTGCTGGTGGTGCCCGATACCGCGGCACAAATGGCCGAAGCGCAGCGCCCGGCCCCGGCAGCCGAACCTGGCCCTGCCGCTCAGGCCCAGGCACCCGCTGCGACGCAGCAAGCGCAGCCAACCCCGCCCTTAGCCGTTGACCGTCCAGCCCAGGCGCAGGCCCCCGCACCCACCGGGCCTTTGGCCGTGCTGATCCCCTCCCGCCCCGAAGCCGCAGGCCCGCGGCTATTGCAGGTGCCGGAACCTACGCCGGCAGCCCGCGGGGCGCCGCGCCTTGGGATTGATTCCGTTGAATATGACCAGGCTGGGTCCATGCGCTTCGCCGGCGGCGCACCGCCCGGCACCACGCTCAGGCTTTATGTGGATGACAAGTATATCGGTGACGCCTTAGCGGATGCGCAGGGCCGCTGGGCGCTGATGCCGGAAACCCAGCCCAGCATTGGCCGGCATCGGCTGCGGGTGGACCAGATCTCGCCGGCTGATGGGCGCGTGCAGGCCCGCGCCGAAGTGCCCTTCCAGCGCGAGGAATTGCCCGCCGAAGCCTTTGCCCAGCAGCGCATTGTGGTGCAGCCGGGCAATAACCTATGGCGCATTGCCCGCGCCACCTATGGCCGGGGCACGCGCTATACCGTGATTTATCAGGCCAATAAGGATCAGATCGCTGATCCGAACCGGATTTTCCCGGGTCAGGTCTTTGCGCTGCCCACCGCCCAGCCGGCGCCGGCGGCTTCCAGCCGGTCCAGATAGGGGTCAAGCGCCAGCACAAAGCGCACCAGCGCCGCGATCAATTCTGGTGAGTTGGTGGGCGGCACCAGCGCCAGATCGGCTTCAAAGCGAATCCGATGATCGGGCGTCAGGCCAAGGCGCCATCCATCAGGCATGCCCGGGGTCAGCGCGGCCAGGGTGGCGAAGCTGGCCTGCCGCTGGTCTCGGCCTTCGGCGGTGGAGGGGATGCGCGCGGCATCGGTTTCCACCACCAGCCCTTCGCTGCTGAGCTCCGCACGGCAGCGCCGGCCACGCCAGTCAAAGGTGAATTCCAGGGGGCGGTCTGCCAGCTTCGGTGCCAGGCGGCCTTCGGGGTCTATGGCCAGGCGGCCAAGGGTGATCGTATCCATAAGCT